>JBGPKH010000048.1:0-24535 GCA_041485845.1 Bryobacteraceae bacterium | reverse complement strand
AGGATTCGACTGTGCGTACGGAAGCGGGCCGGCTGCGGTCGCGGCTGGCGGAGTATTACGGCGGTCCGGGCAGCGGCGACCCGGTGAGTTTCGAGTTGCCGAAAGGTGGCTATGTCCCCGTATTTCGGCAGGTGGAGAGTGTACAGGCAAACGCCGCGCCTGTTCCGGGAAAAACCCCATCCCGGCGGCCGTGGCTGCTGCCCGCGCTGACGGGATGCGCAGTCGCCCTGGGGACCATCGGTTGGCTGTTGCTTCAGACGAAGAGTGCGCCCATCGCCATCGCCGTTCTGCCGCTGCAGAACTTGAACCAGGATCCAGCCAGCGACTACTTTGCCGACGGCCTCACCGACGAGATCATCCGCAATCTGTCAATCATCGACGGGTTGGCAGTACGCTCCCAAACCTCGTCGTTTGCCTTTAAGGGGAAACCGCGGAACCTGCCGGAGGTTGGAAAGCAGCTCGCCGTCGACTATATCCTGGAAGGTTCGGTGCTCCGCTCCGGCCAGCAGTTGCGGATCGACACCCAACTGGTTCGGGTACGCGACGACGTCACCCTGTGGTCAGGCAAATATGACAAGGAACTGACGAACGTCTTTGCCATTCAGGAGGAGATCTCCAACGGTATCGTCAATGGCTTGCGGTTGAAGCTGGGCCGCGGCCGGCGACGCTACGAGACCAGTGTCGAAGCTTACGACCTGTATCTTCGTGCACGGGCCGTGGAGATTGCGAATGTGAGTCCCCTCTCCGGCACCGACCCGGCTATCAATTTCTATCAGGAGGCCATCGCCAAAGACCCCACGTTTGCGCCCGCCTACGCCGGTCTCAGCCTGGCTTACGCATTCCTGTCGGGTACAGGCCGCGGTGAGCGGGACGATGACATATCGAAAATGCGGGACGCGGCCGAGAAAGCGATCCAATTGGATCCCCTGTCCGTAGAGGCCAACATGGCTTTGGGCGTGTCGCACGGACGATACGGGCGATGGCAGCAGTCGGAAACGAGCTTTCGGCGCGGCATTCAGATCGATCCCAATAGCTCGATGTCTTACGCTCATTTCGCGATGTACGATCTTTTGCCGCTCGGGCGGATCGAGGAGTCGCTCCAGGAGTTGCGCATTGCCGAGAAAAACGATCCGCTCTCACCACAGATCCATGGTCTCCTGGCATACGTGTTGATTTCGGCACAGCGCTATGATGAGGCCGCCGGACATTGTAAGAAAGCCTCGGATAGCGCCGGGTGTCTGGGCCGGGTCCGGACGAACCAGGGGCGATTCGATGAGGCAATCCAACTCCTTCGCACCACGGACGCGCAACATCTCTTTCTCGGCAACGCCCTGGCGCGGGCCGGCCGCCGCGAGGAAGCCGAAAGCCTGGCAGCCTCTTCGCGAGGCCTGCTCGCGCAAGCTCTGACCTTTTCCGGTTTAGGCGACAAGGACCGCACCTTCGAAGCTCTGGATCGCTTTGCGGCGCGGGGGCCTGTCCGGATGGGAAGGACTCTCACATTTCCGGAGTTTGCCTTGCTTCGCGGCGATCCGCGGCTGAAGGCTCTTCGCAAGAAGGCCGGCTTGCCGGAATAGCACCTCGGCCAATCACGAGAGTACAGACAAACTGATAACCGTCCGGAAGTAATTGCGTCACACGATGGTGACCGGCGGCGCGGCGGTATCCCGATCTATCAAGCCCAGCCCAACGGTCGGCCACCGGAAGCGATTCACATGGACGCGTAGTCGGCACGCCGCTAGCTTAATTAGCTAGCTTTTGGCGTAGTCGGAACCTCGCCATGTTCGCATAGCCGGTGCGAATTCCCCTTCCCACCATCAAGCGCCCCGAAAGTCGGGTTCCGGGAAACTTGAGCGAAGTCCGTTCTAAATGGCCCGTTGCCGGATTCCGGCAGGTTGGCAACCAGGCTGTCAGCCCCTGGGTCAGCTCAGGCCGGCAATTCCGGCACGTCCACCCAGGCGCGCTTGTGCCAAGACTCCAGGCCCTTCTCCGCCAGTTGCACGCCCTTCGCTCCTTCCAGCAGGCCCCAGCGGAAGGGCTCGTCCTTCACCACATGACGCAGGAACAACTCCCACTGGCGCTTGAACGCGTTGTCGAAGGTGTCCTGCTCGGGCACTTTTTGCCAGCCCTCGAAGTAGTTCAAGGGGCTTTCGATGTCGGGGTTCCACACCGGACGCGGCGTGCTGCCATAGTGCTGGATCCAGCAGTGGCGAAGGCCCGCGACCGCGCTGCCCTTGTCGCCGTCCACTTGGATGGTCAGCAGATCGTCGCGGCGGACGCGCACGCACCACGACGAGTTGAAGTGCGCGATGACGCCGCCTTCCAGCTCGAACGTGGCGTACGCCGAATCGTCGGCCGTGCACTGGTAAGGGGCGCCCGATTCGTCCCGCCGTTCCGGGATGTGTGTGGCGCCCCGGCAGGAGACCGCGCGCACCGCGCCGAACAGGTTGTCCAGCACGTAGCGCCAGTGGCAAAGCATATCGATGATGATGCCGCCGCCGTCTTCCTGGCGGTAGTTCCACGACGGGCGCTGCGCGGGCACGGTATCGCCCTCGAACACCCAATATCCGAATTCGCCGCGCACCGAGAGAATCCGCCCGAAGAATCCCAGGTCCCTCAAGGTCTTCAGCTTCATCATCCCGGGCAGCCACAACTTGTCCTGCACCACCCCGTGCTTCACCCCGGCATCGTTGGCCAGCCGGTGCAGGTCGAGCGCGACCTCGAGACTGTGGGCCACGGGCTTCTCGCAGTAGATGTGTTTCCCCGCGGCGATGGCCTGCCGGGCGGCCGCCGCGCGCCGGTCCGTGGTCTGCGCGTCGAAGTAAATGGAATAAGCGGGATCGGCCAGCGCTTGTGCGAGATCGGTAGTCCAGGGCAGCCCGCCGAATTCGGCCGCGATGGCCGCGAGCTTCGCCGGATTGCGACCGGTGAGCAGCGGTCGCGGCATGATCCTCTCGTTGTCGTTCAGCTTGAGGCCGCCCTGCTGCATGATGGCGTAGAGCGACCGGCGCAGGTGCTGGTTCAGCCCCATGCGGCCGGTGACGCCGTTCATGACGATGCCAACGGAGTGAGTGGTCATTGGTTCTCCCCGGGCTTCTTCGTACACTGGGCCGCGGCGCCTTCGGGCAGCGGCGGCACGTCCACTCCCGCGCGCGGCAGCGTGCCATCGAGCTCCTGGCGCCAGTGGGCCACATCCCCCGCGGGCCCATAGCAGTAGATCATGCGCATGGGCGTGTCCCCGGTGTTGGTCAACTGGTGGAACACGCGGTGCGGAATGTACACCGCCTGCCCGGTGCGCACCGCGATGCGCTCCTCGCCCAGGCACATTTCACCCGTGCCTTCCACGATGAAGTAGATCTCTTCCTGCTCCTGGTTGTGCCACGGCACCTGTCCGCCACGGGGCTCGAGAGTGACGTGGCCCATCGAAAAGTTGGTGGCCTGGATGGGGCTCAAGCCCCCGACCAGGTTCTGCGTCCGGCGCCTGGCTGGATACGTGCGCCCGGCAATCTGGGAAAGGTCGGCGATGATCATGATGGCGGATTCGTTCTCCGAAGAACCAGCCTATCATCCCGGACCCGCAAAACGCTTCCGCCACGAATGCTTTCATTCGTGTTCCAGTTCCAGAGCACAGCCGCGAGGTCTTTCGACCTCCGGCATCTCCGGCACATAGGCGGAGGAGAAAGGGCTGGGCGGAGGCAGCTTCCGAGTCAGTGTCCCGTCCCGCAGCCGCCCGGCGTATCCCGGTGGAGAAAGGGCTGGGCGGAGGCAGCTTCCGCGTCAGTGTCTGGTCCCGCAGCCGCCCGGCGCATCCCGGAGGAGAAAGGGCCGGGCGGAGGTAGCTTCCGCGTCAGTGTCTCGTCCCGCAGCCGCCCAGCGTATTCCGGTGGAGAAAGGGCCGGGCGGAGAGTTCCGGTGGACGAAAACCTTCGCTCCGAACAGCCCAGCCGCTGTGGCCGGGCGGAGGTAGGTAGCTTCCGCGTCAGTTTGTCGTTCCGTAGCCGCCCGGCGTATCCGGGAGGAGAAAGGGCCGGGCGGAGGCAGGTAGCTTCCGCGTCAGTTTGTCGTTTCGTAGCAGCCCGGCATATCCGGGAGGAGAAAGGGCCGGGCGGAGAGTTCCGGTGGACGAAACCCTTCGCTCCGAACAGCCCAGCCGCTGTGGCCGGCGCTGAGGGCGACACGGGGCACGGGATCGTATTCGCGCCTCGCTTATCTCCGGCGCTGAGGGCGACACGGGGCACGGCATCGTATCCGCGCCTGCGCGCGAAGATTGGCTCCGCGGCGACGGCGTCGAGTCCAGGACAGGCCGGGAGGCCTGTCCTACTTACGGCACTAACATCACGGGGGCCTGCCAGAAGGCGGCTTTCTGCGAGGTGGGATCGACGACGGTCACCTGGCAGTTGTACCTTCCGGGCTGTAGCTTGCCGAGAGCCAGGCTGAAGCGCATCGGCACGGCCTTGGACTTCGCGTCCAATCCGTCGGTCACCGGCAGCGGCGGCGTCTCGAATGCCTTGGCTTGGCCGCGGTAGAAGGTCACGAATGCCACCAGCGGTTGCGTGGTGGTAGCGCCGCGTTCGTAGGCCTGCAGATAGACGTACATATCCTTGGCCTTGCTGAACACGCGAGTCACGCTGGGAATCAGCATCTTGCCTTCATTGACCAGGGGGTTGCTGAGTTGCTCTTTGTCCTTACCGGCGGTGAACAAGGCATCCCGCATATCCACGCGCTGGCTGCTCAATACCACCGAGCTGATGGGAACCCGCTTCTCTTCCTTATTCAGGTTGGGGATTACGAACTTCGACATGTAAGTGCCAATGCGGCCCGTCTCGTCGTCGCGGGCGAGCACCTTGATCGTGTAAGTGCCCGGCAGCAGCGTATATCCGGTGGGGTACTCGATCGGGCGCTTGGATAGCAGTTCGGCAGTTTCGCCGCTCAGTTTGATATCGACCTTGTCGCGGATGTTCTGAACGGTGGTGCCGAATTCGTCCTTGATCTCACCGATGAAGTCGATCAAGGTACGCTCCGCGCCACCGCGGCGGGCGCGCGCCAGCTCGGACCCGGGGACCTTCAACACGACCGGGACAAAATACTCGGCGCGATTCAACTGAAAGTAGTTGACCTCCATCTGGATCGTCAAGTCGGTAATCGGGTCGCCTAACATCAGGGCGTCTTCGAGCTGGCGTTCCTTGTCGGCAGTGGTGAACTTATTGAACTCCTTGCCGGCAAAATATCCGGACCGGTAATCCAGCTTGGCGGACAGGTCTTTCAGCGCAATGCCGATCTTGCGGAACTTGCCGTCCAGGTTGGTATTCGTGGTGTAATACCCCATGATGTAGTAACTGGACATGGCTTTCTGCGCGTTGACGATTCCGACCGTGAGGTCATTCACGTCGAGCAGGGCCTTGCCGCCGGTATCGGCGGCCAGCGCGTAGAGGGTATCCTGCGAGCGCTGGAAACCAGTCGAGAACGCCAGCGCCGAGCCGCCGGTGTACATGCCGGCTCCGCCCGGCGATCCCCTGGTGGCATCGCCCATGGGAGGCAGCGCCACCAGGCCGCGCGCGTCAATGGTAAACAGAGCGACGTTGGCGCGGATGGCGGCGTTGGTGGTGGCGCGCATCTGCGCCTGGTTGTCCACGCCGCTCAGACGCAGACCGCTGGCGAAGTAGATCAGCGACTTCTTTTCGTTGAGGCTGCCCAGCATCTTGATGGCGGTCTCGAGGGCGGCCAACTGGCGGTCGGTGTTGAAGAGATTGAACTCGGCGTCGTCCTGACCGAAGGCGGCCCCGGTGTCGGCGGCGCTCTCGTCATTGGCGGTCTCGTCGAAGCCCTGGCCTTCGCCGGCGACCAGCTTATTGATCACGGCGTTCAGTTGATCGCGATCGTCGGTGAAGTCTTGCAGCACCTTCACGGCGCCGCCGGCAAACTCCATGATGGCCAGCATGTCGGCCCTGGCCATCTGGGCGTTGACAAACTTCTGGGCGGCGGCGAGCGCGCGCAACTGATCGGGCACCGGCATCGCCGTCATGTCGAGGTAGAGCGACATCAGGCGGCGGTCGCGGTACTTCAGGTTGCCGGGTGTCTCGGCGGCGATCTGGTTTGCCGTGACCGAGGCCACTTTCTCCTTGCCAATCTCCGGGACCGCGGGTATTGGCGGAGCGGCCTGGGCCGGCGCGGGAGCCACGTCGTCCTGGAGCTTCTGGAATTCGAAAAACGCGATGGTTTGCGGGGCGCCGTTTTCGCTGATGGTGAAATCTTTAGCGGTCAGACCCTCGACCAGGTTGCCGTTCTTGTCCTTGACGATGACGTTCTCGACCACCAACTGACTGATGGTGGAGAACTTCACGCCTCCGCCGGCGGTTGGCGGGTTCTGCGGCGGCGGCTGTTGGGCAAGCAAGAGGCTCAGAGAAAGCAGGCAGGCCAATGGACTGCCCCACCGCAGGAACTCATTCTTCACTTCGGATCTCATCCTTAGAACCTCACTCGCAAGTTGGCTTGCAGGGTCCGCATGGTATTGGCCGCCGTGGGCAGACCGAACTGCTGGTTGCCCACGGTGGTGTTATAGCCCACAAAAGTCACATGGTTGAGCGCGTTCAACGAGTCGATACGCAGATCGGTGTTCACCCGCTCACTGATGCGGAAGGTGCGCTGCATCGAGGCGTTGAAGGAAAACTGCGATGGGCCGGTGATGGAGTTTCTACCGGCGTTCCCCCACTGGCCCGGGAGCGGCGCCACATAGGCGGCGGGATTGAGGAAGAAGCCCGCCGGAGCGGCATAGAGCGGCGCGCCGGTATATAGCGGCCGGATGGGTCCGGTGGCTCCGGTGCCGCGCACCGGGGCCGGGTAGACCGGGCTGAGCGGCAGACCGCTGCCGACGTTGACGGAGGTGATGAAGGTCCAATCCTTGACGATGGCGCCGCGCCATCCATCGAGCAGCGTTCCTCCGGACCTTCCCACGCCGGTGCTGTACTGCCCCTGGACGGTGAGGAGGTGGCGCTGATCGAAGCTCGAAAGCCCGCGCTCGCCCCGGAGATTGAGCCAGTCCTGGGCGACTATGTGGGGCTGCCCCCGGCCACCCAACGAGGCGTCATCGATGGCCTTGGAGAAGGTGTACTGGACGGTCGAAGTAAAGCCGTTGTGAAGCCTGCGCCGCAATTGAAACTGGCCGGAGTGCTTGGTGGAATTCCCGTTGGAAGCCAGGTAGGCATATCCCGAGGGACAGGTGGGGCAGGGATTCACGGCGCCTACGGGATACGTATTGGGATAGAACACCTGCCGCGCGCGAGTCCCCTTGATTCCGAGATAGGCGGCGTTCACCATGAGCGCGTAGGGCAGGTCCCGCTGCACGGACAACTGCCAGTTCTGCGAATACCCGGCGAGAAAGTGCGGGTCGAGGGCGAAGGTGTTGGTGGTGATGTTGGGCGAAGCAATGAATCCGTTGGCCAGGAAGAACGGCTGCAGCAGGTCGTTCGACACGCTCAGGCTCTTCGACAACGGCGATTGCTGCGCCATCTGGGTGGCGATGGCCTGGTATACCGAAGTGTCGTAGTAGACGCCGTAACCGCCGCGAACCACCAGGGACGACGCCAGGATAGGATGCCACGCGAAGGCGACGCGCGGCTCGAAGCCGTGTTTGTCGGGATCGACCAGCGATTCGGGATACCGCTGGCCGGTGAGCGAACCAGTAGGATTGTTGGCCACGACGGGGGCGACCGCCGAATATCCGGGAGCGATGTCGAGGTTCACCAGGCGGCCATATTTTTCGGTGATCGGAGAGCCGTACTCCCAGCGGACGCCGGCGTTCAACGTGAGGCCCGAGTTGATTCTCCAGTCGTCGGTGAAGTAGCCGTTCCAGGAGGTAGCGCGGAAATACTTGTCGGCGTTGCCGAAGGCGATCGAGCTGGTGGTGGGAATGCCCAGCAGGAAGTCGGCGAAATCGGAAGTGGTGGCCGCGCCGGTGAAGGTGAAGGAACCGCGCGGGTCCTGCTGCGACAGCAGGTTGAACTGCTGCCGGCGGATATCGGCGCCGAACTGGATATTGTGCGCGCGGTGACTCCAAAAGGTGTTGTAAAGGAACGAGGTGGTCTGATTGCGGGTGAAGGATTCCTGGCCGTCGGAGAGCGAGGCAAGGCCGCCGGTGAAGGACAGCCGCGGCGGTCCCCAGTTCTGCGGGTCCTGATTGTTGCCGGTGATGCCGGCTTCGCCCGAGACGTTCTCGCGATTCGCGAAGTACGGCGTGCTGCGCGTGGAAAGGCGGTTGAAGTTCAGGCGGAAACTGCCGAACATGCGGGTGGTGAAACGGTGCGACCAGTTGAGCGAAAGGTCGACGCCGGAGGCGCCGGTGGTGTCGACGAAGGAAAACACGTTGGGTTGCTGGCCGTCGCTGCGCTGCCAGGCGAAGGACCCAAAAACCTGGTTCTTGTTGTTGAGGGTCTTGCCGATGCGCGTTTGCAGGTTGTCCTGATTGCCGATGCTGGCGATGGGAACCTGGTAGTTGTAGCGGTTGCTCCCGGAAAAATTGGGCGAGGGATAGAAGCGCAGCAGAGACTTGGCTTGGGGGTTGATGCGGTCGGGCGGAATGACGTTGCCGGGGAACAGCTCTCCCTTCGACGGATCGACGATCTGCAAGAGCTGCCCGTTCGAATTCCGGGATTGCGAGAAGTCGCCGCTGCGTTCGAGCAGGGACGGCATGAGGTACGGGGAGGTGTTGGCATTGCGGTTCCGCCCGAACTGGTAGTTGACCACGAAGTTGGGGCCGTTCTGCTTCAAGGGGTGGTTGGGGAGCTTCAGGGGACCGCCGTATGAGAACATGCCCTGGAGGTGGTTGTAGGCCGGTTTGGGGGTATCCTGGCCGGTCAAAGAGAACGCGCGGGCATCCAAGGCGGAATTGCCGAAGACGAAACCGACGTTGCCGTTATATAGCGACCGGCCGAGGCGTCGATTGTTGCCGAACGCCGCGGATTGGGCGAACGGGGATGCGGCGCCGTTGTTGACGCTGCCGTTGATCAGGAAGCCGTCGCTGTTGGCGGGGGCCAGCTCGCCGACGCCGGAGCCGGCGGCGCCATCGGCGGGGGGCTTGGCGCCGTCGCCGGACGCATTGTTGCCGGATGCGTTAAGGTCGGTCCGTTGAAAGGCCGACTGACCGTTGGTGGGCGCGGCGGGAGCGTTGGTCTTGACACCCTTGCCGTTGGCGCGCTTATCCGGCTTGGCGTTGGCAGGCGCGGCGGGCGAGGTGGCGGCGGAGGGTGGGGGCGCGGCGGAAGCGGCAGTCGCGGACGTGGCCGCAGGCGTTGCGGCCGGCGGAGGCGGCGCCGAGGCTTTGATCTCCTCAAAGGGAAGGAGCTTCAGTTCCCATTCCGCGACGGGTGCTCCGGCTGTGACCGCGACCTCCTGTTTGATGGGAGAGAAGCAGAGCATCTCGACCTGGATCGCCCAGATCCCGTCCGTAAGGTCGGGGAAAGAATAGGCGCCTTGCGGGTCGGTGACCGCGGCGAACTTCTTGTCGCCCTGGCTTACGGTCACCGACACGCCGGGTACCGGCAAGCCGCCGAACTTGACCTGCCCGCGGTGTTCCGCGGCGGCCAGCCCGAAGACCGCCAAACAGCCCAGGGCGCCGATCCGGAGATAGTTGTAAGTGCGAATCCAAACCATGAAGATCAGACTCATTTCCCGGCCCCGGTGTTCCCTAGCGAGGCCCATGTTCTTTTGAAACGATCGATTCGCCCCTGTTTTCGGACCCCGCGACCGTCTCTTTGCTAGACGATATTCTGCCCAAAACCGTTCGAAATTACTGAATTCCCGGTCCCCGGCCTGTCCTTGGAATGATAACGCCAGGCGATACCCTTTTGTGACAGCCCGCCGATCCTCTAGTTCCGTGACGGCCGGGGATGTGTTTGCTTAGCGCGCCGGCAGTCGAAAACGCCTGCCCCGCTAAAGCGGGTGACGCATTATTTCCGGGTGTGTGGAGTTATTATTCTTGACGCTGTAAGCTCCTCAGTTTCTGTGGGTTGCGGATGGAGTTCGAAATCGGGAGACGCATCTGGAGGGTTTTTTTTGCAAGATGCGTCTCCCGGATTCCAGCGGAGTCTCGAGGATGCGGCGCCTTGGTGTAAGCGCTGGAATTTCAATGTGATACCGCTGCCGGCCAGGCGATCGGGAGGTTTGAAGAGGATCCGGCCGGGCAAGAGGCCGGGAGCGGGGAGCCGGCACGACGCCAGACGGCGCGATGCCGGCGGAAACCGTTCTCATTGGCCTGGGCCTCCAGGCGATTGGCGTGGAAGGCGCGGGAGGGATGGCGAGGATTGCGATGATTGGGATGGATGGATTGTCTGGCATAACTTCCTCTCAATTCCTATTTATCACGGCGACATCAAGCTCTCGGGCTTGAAGATTCGGAAGTGCTTGAAATCATTCAGAAAATTTTGGGCAAAAACTTGTGAATGCCAAATGGCGGCGCTACTACGGGGCCGCCACCGGGACGGATGAACGAGCGCTTTTTGCAAGGTCGCGCGGTTTGCGCCGGGCTCCTATCTGAAGTCAACGCGCAGGGTTAACGGCCGGCAACCTTGTCGGACGGCCTGTCGGCGGTTACCATGCGATGGTCGGGTGGCAGTCAGGAGGAGCATGGATGCAGGACCTACGGGAGGAACTCAGGCGGCCGAAAAGCGGGACCTACTCGCTAACCTGGCGGGGTCCCGATGGCCTGACCTATTCGGCCGAAGGCCGCGGCGTGGATCTCTCGGTGTCGGGAGTCGGAATCGAGTGTTCCCGCGAGCTCAAACCGGGCTCTCTGGTCTATGTCCAGGGCCGGGACGGCTCAGTCGAAGGGGATGGCGTCGTAGTGCATTGCACACGCCGCGGTCTCACTTACCACATCGGATTGGAGTTGAGAGAAGAAGAAGCAGAAGAGGAGACTCGGTCCAGGCCGTCCGCAAGCCAACCGCCCGACAGCGAAATCGACTATTACGATGTTCTGCAAATCAGCCCGAAGGCAGAGATGGAAACCATCCATCGGGTGTTCCGAATCATGGCACTGCGCTTCCATCCGGACAACCCGCAAACCGGCGATGTGGAAGAGTTTATCCGATTGAAGACGGCGTATGCGGTCCTGTCCGACGCGATCCGCCGCGCCGAGTACGATGCGGAGCGCCAGAGCCGTGAAAGCGAGCCGATGCCCATCTTCGAGCTGAAGGACTTTGTCACCGGGGTGGAGGCCGAGTCGAATCGGCGGCTGGGAGTGCTTTCCCTGCTGTACAACCAGCGCCGGATGGACCCCGACCATCCCGGCGTCTCGCTGCTGGATCTCGAGAAGCGCATGGGATTCCCGCGCGAATACCTGAGTTTCACCATGTGGTACCTTCGCGCCAAGGACTTCGCAGTGGCTGCCGACAACTCGGACTATACCGTTACCGCGGCCGGCGCGGACTACCTGGAATCCAACGCGCCGCAAAATGAGATCCTGACCAAACTGATCAAAAGAGGACCCATGCGGGTCTACCCCGTTCCCAAAGCGGAGAACGTCAAGCAGGAGCCCTCGAAACGCCCAGCGCCCAAGTTCCTGGCGGAGCCCTCCGCCGCCCAAAAGGGGGCCTGACCGGGGGCCGCCGATCCGCCGGTCTTGCCCTGGGTGCTTATTGACCGGCCGATCTTTCGTCATTCTTCGGCGGCGCCGGGATCGGCCTCGCGTCAAGATTCAAAATAACGGCTGGAAACGGCCGGTCGATAAGCACCCTCTTGCCCGCCCGGCCCCACACGCGGGCGTTGTGGTGTAATAGTCCTTTCCCAAATATGGATGCCTTTCTCGGACTGAGCAACCGGCTTCGGGCGCACCTCGCCAATCCGGACACCCGTCTGGACCCGTACGAGATGGCCCGCCACGGTCTCGACATTCTGCCGGTACTGGCGGAGTTCCTGCGCCAGGACCTGCCGATCGCGCAAACGGAACGTCTGGAAGCCTTGCTGAAGGCTGTCTTGCTGCACGCGTTCCGAAACCCGGTTTCCGGCGCGGACGCCCGCCGGATCGCCGAGTTCCAGAAGAACCTGGGCTTCATCCTCAAGTACAAATCGTATGCCGTCAAGGCGGCGAGTCCGCTGGGCTACTCCATCTTTCTCCAGAACGAGCGCGAGGGGTTCAGCTTCCAACGCCACATCGCGCACAAGCTCGAGGTCTTCCACATTCTGGGCGTCAGACCCGGCGGGTATGTCTTCCTCTGCGACTCCGCGCATTGGGATCGCGTGTATGAGGCCGGGTCCTTCGCGCGCTGGCTCGAAGGCGACCCCAATCCGGCTTACGACCCGTACCGCTTCGAGCCGCAACCCGGCGACGTCTTCATTATTTCCGAGCTAGGGGTGGTGCATACCGTCATCGGTTGCGTGCTCGAGGAATATGCAACGGTTTCGACGGACATGGTGGAGCGCCTGTACGATCAGAACGCCGGGAAGCGCATTCCGGCGAGGTTTACGCGCGCAAAAACCGAAGCGTCGTTGCAGGCGCTCGAGGCCCCGCCATCCAGCCGCCTGGTCAGCGGCAACGAAAACCGGGGTTTTCGGGAGATCGCGCCGGAGTGGGTTCCGGGAGGCGAGCGGATGCTGCTGTGCGATTCCTTCGTGCGCGCCGCCCGCTACCGGATCGGGCCCAAAATGGAGACCGCCATTTCTCAGGACGACCGCCGCGCCACGTCGCTGCGGGTCTTCGACGGGTGCGGCAGCATCCTCATGGCCGACCGCTTCGAAACAGGAAGCTCGCAGCCGCGCGTAGAATTCGGCCCCGGCAATCTGTTCCTGATTCCTCCCGGCATTCACTATGCCCTCAGCAACGAGAGCAGCGGCTACCTGGAGTATTCCGAGCACGCGATCGCGCCGGACGTGGCCTTTATCTGAAGGGCGATGCGTTCCGGTCTGTCCGGCGAATTCGATCTACTCACTCGAGGACTTGCCGCCCGAGCCGGCCCACTTCGCGGATTTGAACGCGGCCCGCTACAACTGAGAAGGCCGGCTGACAGGCTGAAGCCTGTCCCACCTTCGAGCGATGCGCCGACTGACGTAGAGCTGCGGCACTTCCGCAAAATTCGTCTCATCCCGCTTTGGGGTGGATGCAGTCCACCGGGCAAGCCTGCACCCACATAGGACCCGATATACTCTACCAAGGCTCGATTGGGTGGATGAATCCGCGCAGCTACACCCGAACCGGTACACTGATCTTTGATGAAAATCGAAACCCGCGCCGTTCACGCTGGAAGGCACATCGACCCTGCGACGGGCGCCGTGACCACTCCGATTCACCTGTCCACGACCTTCGAGCGCAGTCCCTCCGGCGAGTACCCGCTGGGCTTCAGCTACTCGCGCGAGGGCAATCCCAACCGCCGCGCGCTGGAGGAATGCCTGGCCGATCTCGAAGGCGGTAAGGACGCCCTGGTCTTCTCCTCCGGACTGGCAGTCGCCACCGCGCTGGTGCAGGGTCTCGAACCGGGCGACCACATCGTCGCGCCCGACGACGTTTACTGGGGCCTGCGCAAGGTCATCGGCGACGTCTTCGGCAAATGGGGCCTCGAAACCACGTACGTCGATATGACGGAGCCCGACGGCGTACGCGCAGCGCTGCGTCCTTCGACCCGCCTCATCTGGGTGGAGACGCCGTCCAACCCGCTCATGAAGGTCACCGACCTGGCGGCGATCGCCGCAGTGGCGCGCGCCGCCAGTCCGAATATCGTCACGGTCTGCGACGGCACCTTCGCCACGCCCGTTCTCCAGCACCCGCTCGATTGCGGCATCGACATGGTGTGCCACTCCACCACCAAGTACATCGGCGGCCACAGCGACGTAGTGGGCGGGGCGCTCATCACCCGCCACGACAACTACCTGTTCGAACGGGCGCGGCGCGCGCAGCGCTACGGCGGCGCGGTGCCTTCGCCCTTCGACTGCTGGCTCACCCTGCGCGGCGTCGAGACGCTGCCTTACCGCGTGCGCGCCCACTCGGAGAATGCGCTGCGCGTTGCCCGCCACCTGAAGATGCACGACGCCGTGGAAGCGGTACACTACCCGGGGCTGCCGGATCATGCGGGCTACGAAATCGCCGCGCGCCAGATGTCGGCATTCGGCGGCATGCTTTCGTTCCAGGTGGCCGGCACTCGCGAGACGGCCATGAGCGTGGCGGCGCGCTGCCGGCTCTTCATCCGCGCTACCAGCCTCGGCGGCGCGCACAGCCTGATCGAGCACCGCGCGTCGGTGGAAGGCCCGCAGACCCGCACTCCGCAGAACCTGCTGCGGCTGTCGGTCGGACTCGAGCACCCCGACGACCTCATCGCCGACCTGAATCAGGCCTTGGCTGCCCTCCCTTGACATCCTATGAGCCGTGAGGTGCTACGCCATGCTCTTTGCCGATGCACTCTCCGGAAACGCTGGAACCGCATCGCCACCCGGCGTGAGCGGGCCGGTGCTCGCCGGCGGTCACGCTGGAGAAGATCCGGCGGTCCTCAACGCGCCGGAGTGTGGCGCCTTGCACATCGGCCTGTGTTCCGGCGCGCCGGTGTGGCATGATCGGTATTTGCCCATGGGAGAGGAATGGAAAACGGAGAGCCTTCGGCTCAAGGACCGGCACGGATGGAAGGCCAAACCCGGCTTTGCCATCTGTGCGATCGACCGCGGCGCCATACGCTTCGATTATCCAGAGGGCTGGCACGTGAGCGCCGACTCAGGCCAGGTGAACGTTCGGGACCATCCTGAGCCCAATGACAACTGTGTCCTTGCCGTGTCCCAGATGCACCTTCCGCGCGGCCTCGCCGATCAAGTCCCCGTACGCGAGCTGGTGCTCGGGTCGATCCGGGGCGACGATCGCGACGTCCTGGAACGCAAGGAGGTCATAGGGGTCCCGCGCGAAGATGGCATAGATCTCGCTTACACCGAAATCCGCCACATGGATCCGGAGGAGCAAAGGCAGGCGTCCTCGCGTATCGCAGTGGCCAGAGGCGGGGGGGTGTATTGCCTAATCACTTTCGATCTCTGGGTCGAAGATCTGCCGAAGTACGAGCCAGTATGGGAAGAAGCGCTACGCTCCCTGACGCTCGGCATCTACATCAAAGACCCCACCGCCGGGCCGATTGGGCATTGACGTCTGCGCGCATCGGCCCGCGCTCCCGGCAACAGATCGGGGAAATTTGAGGGCGGCCAGGATGATCTGGTCTTCTCCTCCGGACTGGCGGCAGCTACGGCGCTGGTGCAGTGCCTCGAAACCACGTACGCCGATATGACGGAGCCCGATGGCGTACGCGCAGCGCGGCGTCCTTCGACCCGCCTCATCTGGGTGGAGACGCCGTCCCACCCGCTCATGAAGATCACCGGCCTGGCCGCGATTGCCACACAGGCGCGCGCGCGGCGAGTCCGCATATCGTCTCAGTCTGCGACGGAACCTTCGCCACCCCCATTCTCCAGCACTCCCTGGATGGCGGCATCGACATGGTGTGCCAAGGCCTGATTCAGGCCGGCGATGAGGTCGTCGGGTGCTCCAGGCCGTCAGGCGGTTTCGCCTTATGGCCGCAACGGGGGCCGCGCGCCGATGGCGAGCCACGCCACCACGATGCGCGCATTGATCGGAGCGGCTATTTGCCGGTCTCCGCCGGGGTGGCGGGCGCCTCGGCGTTGTTGATGTCCTCAACCGCGCGCCAGGAGCCGTCGGCCGTCTTCCGGTACACCGTCACGTACCTTCCTTTTTCGACGACGGGCTTCTTAGTTTTCGGGTTGGTCTGGGTCAGGGTGTAGGTTCCTTGCGAGTAAGCCAGGCCGCCTCCTTTGGACACCTCCACGACCGACGCGGTGAAGGTCAACGACAGGTTCGGGTCCATAAGAAACTCCTTCAGCCCGCCCCGAATGGCGTCTTTCCCCTTCATCAAGGGCGCGTCCGGCACCATCAAGGTGGCGTCGTCGGCATAGAGGGCCACGATCTTCTCGATATCCCTCGCCTTCCACCCGGCATTCGAGGCGACCTCTGCGTCGCGGATGGACTTCTCATCCGCGGCGCGCGTGTCGGGAGGCGGCGGCGGCGGGGCCTGGGCACAGCCTGCCAGCATCATGAGCGTCAACCATCCCGCCGCGCTTAGGGCGGCACAACAGCGATTCATCGTTAGTATTCCTCCGCGGGGGCCATGATACCGTATGTGGCCTCGAGCGTCAAAGCCGCGGCCCGCGGGCTAACATGTAGGTAAGGGCTTGTCATGAAACAACCTTCTCCCGCTCCTGTGGTCGCGGCTCAGTAACGCGTCTCTTGCCGAGCCGCGGCCGAAGGGAGCGGTAGTTCGCAACGTTATTTCGTGACAAGCTCTAAAGGGAAGAACACTTTGCGAACCTTGCCGATTTTCGTTTTCGCTCTCACCGCCATGGCGGCGGACCGGGGCGCGATGGTGGATCGCGTGGGCGCCACCGGATTCGTTCAACTGGAAGCCGAGAGCTTCAAGAAGCTTTCCCCGCGCCAGCAGACTTTGACTTACTGGCTGGCCCAGGCATCCATTGCCATCGATCCCATCAACTACGATCAGAACTCGGCCTTCGGCCTGCGCCAGAAGCGCCTGCTCGAAGCGCTGATGCGCCTGCCGCCCGGCGGCCGCCGGCCGTTCGTCGATTTCACCAAGCTCTTTTGGGCCAACCGCGGCAATCACAACGAGATGACGGCGCAGAAGTTTCTGCCCGAATTCTCCTTCGAGGCGCTCAAGTCCGGGGCGCAATCGGCGCTGCGCGCGGGCGCGTTCAAAGGCACGCCCTACGGAACGCCGGAGATTCGCGACCAGGCCGGCCTGGATCGCGAGATGGAAGCCCTGCGTCTCTCTTTGTTCGACCCCAACTTCCAGCCCACGATCACGGCCAAGAGCCCGCAGGGGAACCTCGACATCCTCCAGGCCAGCGCCAACAACTTCTACTCCGGCGTCCGCATGGCGGACTTGAAAGACTTCCACGATGCGTACCCCCTGAACTCGCGGCTCGTGAAAACCCCGGATGGAAAGCTCGTCGAAGAGGTGTATCGCGCCGGGACGCCGGACGGCAAGATCCCGCCCGGCAGGTACGCGCTCTTCCTGAAGAAGGCCAACGAGTTTCTGGACAAGGCGCGGGCATACGCCGAACCCGGGCAGGACCAGGTGCTGGCCGCCCTCATCCGCTACTACCAGACGGGGAATCCGGCCGATTGGATCCAGTTCGGCATCGGCTGGGTGCAGAACAACCCGCCGGTGGATTTCGCCAACGGCTTCATCGAGGTCTACCGCGACCCGCGCGCCGCCAAGGGGACGTCGCAGAGCTTCGTCAGCATCACGGACGAGAAGCTGAACGCATTGATGACCAGGCTCGCGGACAATGCACAGTACTTCGAGGACCACGCCCCCTGGGCGCCGGAGTACAAGAAACAGGGCGTGAAGCCGCCGCTGGCCAAGGCCGTCGAAACGGTGATCGAGACCGGCGATTTTCACGTGAATACGGTGGGCGACAACCTGCCCAACGAAAACGAAATCCGCGAGAAGTACGGCAGCAAGAGCTTTATGTTCACGGGCAGTTCGCGGACCTTGCGGCAAGCCACGGGCTTCGGCGCGCTCGAAGAGTTCGCCGCCGCGCCGGAAGAAATCGCCATTTCGAAAAAGTACGGAGAAGAGGCGTCCGACATGATGACCGCGCTGCACGAGGTGATCGGGCACGGTTCCGGCAAACTCAATCCCAAGCTGAAAGGTGGCTCGGAAGCCGCGCTCAAGGAATACTTCTCCACGCTCGAAGAGGCGCGCGCCGACCTCATGGCGCTGTGGAATATTTTCGACCCCAAGCTCCAGCAACTGGGACTGGTCTCCAGCCCCGATGTGGGAAAGGCCATGTACTATGGCGCGGTGCGCGTCGCCCTGACGCAGTTGCAGCGCATTCCGCGGGGCGACACCATCGAGGAAGACCACCAGCGCAACCGCCAGCTCATCGCGCATTACCTCATGGACAAGACCGCCGCCATCGAGAAGACGCAGCGCAACGGAAAGACCTATCTGGCGCTGAAGGACTTCGACCAGATGCGCCGCGGAGCCGGCATGCTGCTGGCCGAGCTCATGCGCATCAAGGCCGAAGGCGACTACCCGGCGATCAAGGCCCTGGTGGACCGGTACGGCGTGCGCTTCGACCCGGCCCTGCGCGACCAGGTAGTAGCGCGCTACGACAAACTGAACGTGCCGTCCTACTGGTGCGGCATCTATGCCGACCTTACGGCGAAAATGGACGCTTCCGGCAAGGCCGCGCCGGTGGCGATTTCCTACCCGCGCGACTTTGTGAAACAGCAGTTGAGCTACGCGGCGATGTACGGGGTACAATAACAGCGCGATGGCTGCCAGGCTTCATCCGGCCCCTTCGCGGCCCGCGGAGATTGTCGACCTGCGCCGCCTTTCGGCGCGGGACCTGGAGCCCCTGCTTCACGAAGAAACCGCCGCGTGGCGCGATGAGCTCGACTGGGATTTCGAGAAATCGGCCGACCTGGTGCGGCGATTTGTGGATCTACGGGTGTTGAACGGCGGCGCGCTTGTGGAAGACGGCGAAGTCTCCGGGTACCTGTACTACGTGGTGGAAGATAACAAGGGCCTGATCGGCGACCTCTACGTGCGGCGCGAATTCCGCACCGCGGAGCGCGAGCACCGGCTGCTGGAATGGGCGATCGAGGCGATGGTGGCCTGTCCGCCGGTCAGCCGCATCGAATCGCAGCTCATGATGCTGGGCTTCGCGCCCGGGCGTTCGGTGCCGCGCAGCGATTGCATGAGCTCCTACGAGCGCAACTTCATGCGCGTGGACCTGCGCCGCTGCCCGCTGGCCGAAGGGCGCTTCCGGCGGCCGATCTACATCGAGCGGTGGAACGACCAGTACACGGATGCCGCCGCGCGGTTGATTGCCGCGGCGTATGCCGGCCACATCGACAGCCGCATCAACGACCAGTACCGCAGCGCCGCCGGCGCGCGCCGCTTCCTGTACAACATCGTGCAGTATCCCGGGTGCGGCGCCTTCTACCGGCCGGCGTCCTTCGCGGCCTTTGAATCGGCGACGGGACACATGTGTGGGATCTCGCTGGCCAGCATGGTGGCGCCGGAATGCGGCCATATCACGCAGATCTGCGTATCGCCCCCGGTACACGGCACGGGCGTGGGGCACGCGCTGCTGCGGCAGTCGCTGACGACCCTGCGCGAGCACGGCTGCCGCTCCGGGAGTCTCACCGTAACCGCGGCGAACGATGAGGCGGTGCAGCTTTACGAGCGGGTCGGATTCTTCACGGTGAGGCGGTTTTCGGCCTACGTGTGGGAAGGGTTTTGAAGCTTTCGGCCTGACGCTGGTGTAATGAGTTGGAAGGTCGTTCAAACAGCCAGCGTGCGACAGCGATTGCTAAAATGACGTAAGAGGTCAGGCAAGAATAACCTGGTTCGAAGACGAGACTCACTGGCGAGAACGCGGAGGTAGCGGAGAGGCGCGATCCCGCCCCCGGAGCTGCCCAACGATCCAGTTATTTGTGCGGGGCGCTTCGGTGGACGACGATGCCGGGGGGCCGCCGGCTGCGGAGGAGTTGCACGCGACGCCCGGCGAGTATCCAGCGTAGAAAGGAAAGGGAGGAAAGGGATCATGGCGACAACCAGACGCAGAGCGAAGAAGCCCGAGGAAGTGGTCGTTCGGGAAGCGGCCGATCCGCCATCCGGGCACGCCGATTCGGGATTTCCCGTTGTCGGGATTGGCGCCTCTGCCGGAGGGCTGGCGGCGTTCGAAGCCTTCTTTTCCGGGATGCCCGCCAACGATCCCGGGATGGCCTTTGTCCTGGTGCAGCACCTGGCCCCGGACCACAAGAGCATCCTTGCCGACCTGGTCAAGCGCTATACCCGGATGCAAGTCTTCGAGGTTACTCAGGGGATGGCGGTCAAGCCCAACTGCACCTACATCATCCCGCCCAACCGAAATATGGCCCTCTTAGACGGCACGCTACAGTTGCTGGAACAGGAGGCATCGCGCGGCCAGCGTCTGCCGATTGACTTTTTCTTCCGTTCCCTGGCCCAGGACCAGCAGGAGCGGGCCATCTGCATCGTGCTCTCCGGCACGGGCAGCGACGGCACCCTGGGGATGCGGGCGGTCAAGGGCGAGGGTGGCATGTCGATCGCGCAGAACCCCACATCCGCCGAATATGACGGCATGCCGCGCAGCGCCATTGACACCGGTTTGGTGGACTATGTGCTGCCGCCGGCCGAGATGGCGTCCCAGCTCATCGCCTACGTCGCGCTCTCCTTCGGAAAAACATCCCGCCCGATTTCTCCCTTGGGCCCCAACGCCGAAGACTCGCTGAAAAAGATCTTCCGGCTGCTGCGCGCCCAAACCGGCCACGACTTTTCCCAGTACAAGCTAAACACCATCACCCGCTGCGTGGAGCGGCGTATGGCGGTCCATCAGATCAGGCAATTGGACAAGTATGCCCGCTATTTGGAGCACACTCCGGCCGATGTGGAGGCGCTCTTTCGCGACCTCCTGATCGGCGTCACCAGCTTCTTCCGCGACGCGGAGGCATTCGGGGCGCTCCAGGAACAGGTCATCCCGCGGCTTTTTGCCGGCAAGCCGGCGGACTCATTGATTCGCGTCTGGGTACCCGGCTGTTCCACCGGCGAGGAGGCCTATTCCATTGCCATCCTGCTCCAGGAGCGATTGGAGGCGCTGAAGCAGAATTTCAAACTGCAGATGTTCGCCACCGACATTGACCGCCGTGCCATCGACCAGGCCCGCGCCGCCGTCTACCCGGCCAGCGTTGCCGTCGACATCTCGCCGGAGCGGCTGGCGCGATTCCTGGTCCAAGAGCCGGACGGCAGCGCCTTTCGCATCCATAAGAGCATCCGCGACATGGTGATCTTTTCCGAACAGGACGCTATCAAAGACCCGCCGTTTTCCAAACTCGACCTGATCAGTTGTCGCAACCTGTTGATCTATATGGGAGGGGAACTACATAGGAAGCTGATCCCGCTCTTCCACTACGCGTTGAACCCGAGCGGCATGCTTTTCCTGGGCTCGTCCGAGACGGTGGGCGAATTCGACGACCTCTTTGCCACGATGGATCGCAAGTCGAAGCTGTATGTGCGCAAGGAACAAGTTGAGGGGACACGCCGCCCGGGGTTTTTCCCGCTTCGGCCGGAAGAACGATCCGTGGTGCGGCCCTCCGTAAGAGCGCCTGGAGAAAGCAAGTTTTCGGTGCGCGAGGTGACCGAGCGGGCGATGCTGCAACAGCACACCCCGGCAGGCGCGCTGGTCAACGAGCACGGCGACATCCTCTACCTCCAGGGCCGCACCGGCCGGTACCTGGAACCGGCCCATGGCGAGGCCGGCATGAACATCCTGAAGATGGCCCGCGAAGGATTGCGGCCGGCGTTGACCACCACGCTTCACAAAGCGGTGGTGAACCAGGAGACGGTGCGTCGCGCGGGCCTCGTGGTCAAAACCAACGGCGATTTCACCACGGTCAACCTGACGGTCCACCCGGTGCCCGCAGGCCCGGACCCAGGCGTCGCGCCCAGACTGTACCTGGTAGTTTTCGAGGCCGTTCCGGCGATGGACCCGAAGCCGCCCGAACAGGCCACCGCCCTGCATGCAGGCGAAGGTGATGCAGGCGAAGGTGATGCAGGCGAAGGTGATGCAGGCGAAGGAGCCGGCGAGAGCGCAACGCAAGTCGACCGGCGCATTACGATGCTGAAGGAGGAGCTGCGAGCCAAGGAGGAACACCTCCAGCTCACCAGCGATGAGCTCCAATCGACCAACGAAGAGCTGACATCCTCCAATGAGGAAATGCAGTCCGTAAACGAGGAGCTCCAATCCACCAACGAGGAACTGGAGACATCCAAGGAAGAATTGCAGTCGGTCAACGAGGAACTGACCACGGTCAACGCCGAACTGCAAACCAAGGTGGCCGATCTATCGCGATCTAACAACGACATGAACAACCTGCTGGCCGGCACCGGTGTCGGCACCATCTTTGTGGATGAGCACATGCGCATCCGGCACTTCACCCCCGCCGTCACCCAGGCGATTAACCTGATCCCGACTGACGTGGGGCGGCCGGTGGGCCACATCGTCTCCAACCTGGTGGGTTATGACGGCCTGGTGGCCGACGTGCAGTCGGTGCTGGACAGTCTGACGCCCAAAGAGGTTGAAGTTCAGAGCCGGGCGGGCGAGTGGTACCTGCTGCGCATGCGGCCTTATCGTACCCTGGAAAACGCGATCGAGGGCGCGGCGATCACCTTCACTGAGGTAACCGAGATGAGAAATGCGCGGGCGGCGCGGGGGGATTCCGAGGCCCTGCGCCGGCTTGCCGCGGTGGTGCGCGACGCCAACGATGCGGTCACGGTGCAGGATTTTGAGGGCCGTATCCTGGCCTGGAATCCGGCGGCGCAAAGGATGTACGGCTGGAGCGCAGCCGAGGCGTTGGCGATGAACATTCGCGATTTGATCCCAGAGAGGGCGCGGGAGGCAGAATTGGCCGCGGTCCGGCGACAAAGCCGTGGTGCGGTTCTGGAGCCGCACCGCATACAACGGATCGCCAAGGACGGCCGGATGGTGGAGGTGATGCTGACCGCGACTGCATTGGTGAACGACGCCGGGGAAGCGTATGCCATTGCCACGACGGAGAGGGAGATCGCCTGAAGGAGCCGGCCCGTGACTAAGAAAGAGCCACGTTCAGGGCGTGGTGTCGACCCTTCGACAGGTTCACGGCAATCGGACACAGGGCAAGCTCTGCGCAAGCGGGCGGAGGCGATAAGCCGGGGAAAAGGCGCCCAAGCGCCGGAAAACCTGGAGGCGCCGACGCCCGAGGGATTGCAGCGCACGCTCCACGAACTGGAGGTGCACCAGATCGAGCTGGAGATGCAGAACGAGGAGCTGCGCCGGACGCAGGAGGAACTGGAAGCTTCGCGGGCGCGGTATTTCGACCTGTACGATCTGGCGCCGGTAGGCTATTTCACGCTCAGCGAACAGGGCCTGATTCTGGAGGCCAATCTAACCGCCGCCAAACTGCTCGGCGTGACGAGACGCGCTTTGGTCAAGCAGCCCTTATCCCGCTTTGTCCTCCCCGAGGACCAGGACGTCAACTACCTGCACCTCAAACGGCTCTTTGAAACGGGCGGGCGGCAGGTGTGGGAGATGCGGCTGGTGAGAAAGGCCGCGGCCCCCTTCTGGACGTGCGTGGAGGCCACCACGGTGCAGGACGCGGACGGGGCTTCGGTATGTCGCGCCGTAGTGAGCGACATCAGCGAGCCAAACCGGATGCGGCAGGAACTGCTCAACGCCCACCGCCGGACCATCGCCATACTGGAGAGCATCTCCGACGGCTTCAACACCTTCGACCATGAGTGGCGCTGTACTTACGTCAACCCGGCGGGCGCGAAAATGTTGGGCAGGACGGTTGAGGAACTGCTCGGCAAGAGTGTGTGGGAGTTGTGGCCGCGAGCGGCGGACTTGCCCTTCGGCGTGGCCTTCCGCCGCGCCGTTTCAGAAAACGTCCCGGTGCAGGTGGAGGCGTGTTACCCCGATCCGCTCAATGCCTGGTTCGAAGTCCGCTGCTATCCGTCGCCCGAGGGGCTTTCGCTGTTCTTTTCGGACATCACGCAACGCCGGCGCGTCGAGGAGACACGACAGAAGACCGTGCGTGAATTGGAGGCGGCGGTGAGAGAAAAGACAGTCCTGCTCCAGGAGGTTCACCATCGCGTGAAGAATAACCTCGCTGTGATTTCAAGTCTGCTCAGCATGAAAGCCGATGCGACCGGGAGTACTGAGGCAAAGTTGGCGCTTGGTGAAAGTCAGCAGCGGGTGTACTCCATGGCGCTCATCCATGAGCACCTGTACGGAAGTTCTCATCTCGATCGCATCGACTTCTCAGATTATGCGCGAGAACTCGCGCAGGGGCTGTACTCGGCGTTCGTCGGCGAACCGGGCCGGATTTCGATTGAGATGGACGTCGATCCCATCGAAATCTACATAGAACGGGCCGTGCCTTGCGCTTTGATCTTGAACGAGCTGCTGTCGAATGCCTTCAAGTATGCGTTCCCCGGCCAGCGGAACGGTAAGATTCGCGTTTCCTTTCGTGAATCCGAGCCTGGAACTTTGGAGCTTGCGATCGAAGACAATGGCATCGGTCTACCCGCTGGCCGCCTCGCGCAGCTAGATACACAATCCCTCGGCTTACGGATCGTAGCGATCCTGACCAAACAACTGGAAGGATCGCTGGAGCAGCAGGCGTGCTCGGGCACACGCATTGTACTTCGTTTTCCAGCCGCTTCCCCGCCTCATAGCGGGTAGCGGGAAGCGCGGAGACTCGCGCGTAAGTTGATCCCCCGGAACGCCAGTTTGCCGCCGCTGAACCGCGAAATCCCGAAAACGGGTAAGCGCCCCGTATCGCGGCAACTTAGCGCGCGCGCAAAAATAACTTGACCGTTTCGCCCTGGGACACGCTGCCGCGCCCAGGACTGCGCTCCTCCGCTCGCTCCGCGTTCTCGAACCCGACTGCGAGTCGCGACCGCCAATTCACGCGAATCCGCTTGCT
>JBGPKH010000047.1:0-24565 GCA_041485845.1 Bryobacteraceae bacterium | reverse complement strand
TGGCTTTCATGCCGGCGACATCACCGGAGTGCTGAAGGGCAAGACCACGGCCGGCACGCCGATCGAAGGCAGTGGTCCGGTGCGGATTATCCACTAACGCGGATACCCGGGCCGGCCGCCCCTAGACCGCGCTTGATAGCCAGCGCAAACGACAGTAGATAAGGAGAAAACATGTTCGTCCGTGTATTGGGTTCCGCAGTTTTGACCTTCGGCGTGAGTGTGCTGGCCTTCGGCCAGCCCAACGCTCCCGCCATCGCGAGCGCTACGGCGAATTTCTCGCTAACGCCGGCTCGATTGACCATCGCCGGCCAGGATTTCGGCAGCAGTAAGCCCACCGTGACCCTGAGCGGCGTGGCACTGGTGGTGGAGACCTTTTCGGCAACCGCGGTGGTGGCGGACTTGCCGGTGCCCGTGGCGCCGGGGTCCTATCTGCTCGTGCTGATCAATAACGACAGCGCGTCGCACAAGTCGGATGCGCTGGATGTCACCCTGGGAGCCGTGGGGCCGCAGGGACCGGCCGGACCGCCTGGACCTCCCGGCGCCACGGGCCAACCAGGCCCCACCGGGCCGCAGGGGCCCCAAGGATCGGTCGGCCCTAACACGAAGGCGATCGCCTTGCTCCGCTGGTATGAGGCCAATCAGACCGCCGGTTTCCCGGTAGGAGACGGTTCCGTGCATTTCCTCTTTTCCCCTCACGGCAACAGCTTGGCCTTCGATGGAGACCACATCTGGGCGATCGACCTGGGTTTGAATTCCGTCACCAAGCGGCGGGCAAGTGATGGCGCCGTGCTCGCCACGTTCCAGTTGCCGATGGATCTTGGAGATTTTGAAGGTCTGGCTTTTGACGGAGCGAATATCTGGGTAGCGGCGCGTGGCTTTTCTGCCGGCGGCCTGGTCAAGATGAAGGCCAGCGACGGCTCCGGTAGCACCTCGTTCAGCATGGCAGACCACCCGCGGCTCCTGGTTTTCGATGGGGCCAATATCTGGGCAGGTGGTGATCACACTGTCACGAAGGTCCGCGCCAGTGACGGCGTTGTCCTGAACACGGTGAATTTCCAGGAAGCGGTGGGGGGCATGGCTTTCGACGGGACCTTTCTCTGGGTCAGCATTCTAACCAATACCCTCAATTTCAGGCTCACAAAAATTCGGGTTGCCGACGGGGTCAGCACCAATACCGGCATATTCATGCCATTCACTCCCGGGCCGATGGCCTTCGACGGGACGAACATTTGGGTGGCGGGGAACGACGAACCCCAAATAGCCAAAATCCGGGCCGCCGATGGCGTCATACTTGGCACTTTCCCGGTGGCATCTCAGCCTACGGCCGTGGCCTTTGACGGGGCCAACATCTGGGTAGCTCGTCAGAAAGACAGCGTGGTCAAACTGCGAGCCAGCGATGGCGCCAACCTCGGTAACCTCGGGCGGCTACTGGGCACTTATGCCCTGGCATTCGACGGCGCCAATATGTGGGCTCTGGGCCTGACATTTCTGCAAAAAATGTAAGGCGATCCGTCGGCCCTTAGGGCGCAGGCGCCGGACCGCCCAGCCGGTCGTAGAGCCACGCCCGCGCGATCGACCATTCGCGCTTGATGGTGGTAGGCGATAGCCCCAGCACTTCCGCGGTCTCCGGGATGGAGAGACCGGCGAAGTATCGGAGGTCCACCACGCGCGCCTTCTGCGCGTCGAAGCCTCCGAGATCCGAGAGAGCCGTGTCGAGGGCGATCATATCGACGTCGGGCGGCACCCCGACCGCCAGCGCGTCCTCCAGCGCCACTCGTTCGGCATCGCCTCCGCGCTTGGCAGCATGTTTTTCGCGGGCCCGGTCCACCAGAATGCGGCGGATGATCTGCGCCGCGGCGCCGAAAAAATGCGCGCGGTTGTGAAACTCGATGCGGCGTTGATCAATCAGGCGAAGATACACCTCATGCACCAGCGCTGTCGGCTGAAGCGTATTGTCAGGAGACTCGCGGCGGAGATAACTTGCGGCCAGCCTGCGCAGCTCATCGTAGACGATCGGCAAAAGTGCTTCGAGGGCGCTCCCGTCTCCGCGACCCCACTGTTCGAGTAATTCGGTGACGCTCGGCTCCGTATCCGCCATTGAGAAGTACAATTATGGCACGCGGCTGCGGTCGTGTTCCCCGGCATCACTGTTACGATAGAGTCGATGTCCCCCAACCAAACAGCCCCGATGCCCAAACTGCCCATTGCCGGCGTCAAGAACCTGATCGCCGTCGGCTCTGGAAAGGGCGGTGTCGGGAAAACCACGGTGGCGGTCAACCTGGCCGTTGGATTAGCCTCGCTCGGATACAAGACCGGCCTGATGGACGCCGACGTCTACGGCCCCAACGTGCCACTGATGATGGGGATCAACCGCACCCCCATGGCCTATGGGGAGCGCATCCAGCCGTTGGATCAGTTCGGCGTGAAGCTCATGTCGATGGGATTTCTCAATCCCGGCGACAAGCCCCTCGTCTGGCGCGGCCCCATGCTGCACAGCGTCATCCAGCAGTTCCTGCGCGGCGTGGACTGGGGCAATCTCGACTACCTGGTGATCGACCTTCCGCCCGGCACCGGCGATGTGCAGCTTTCGCTGATCCAGACGGCCCCCATCACCGGCGCGATCGTGGTCACGACTCCTTCGGACGTTTCGCTCGAAGACGCGCGCAAGGCGATCTTCATGTTTCACCAGGTAAAAGTGCCGATCCTGGGGATCGTGGAAAACATGAGCTTCCTGATCTGTCCCCATTGCCGCGAGCGCATCGACGTATTCAGCCACGGAGGCGGCCGGCGTACGGCGGAGGAAATGCGCGTGCATTTTCTGTCCGAATTGCCGCTCGACCCGCAGGTGCGAATCGGCGGCGATAGCGGCAACCCCATCGTCCTGCGGAAGGGCGAGGGCGAGCCGTTTCTCGAACTGGCGCGCAGCACGGTGGCGCGGTCCGAGGAAGTGTCGAAGCAGGAAGGGCCGAAGATCGAGATCAGCGACTAGTATCATGAACACAGGAATTGCCCTCGTGGCGAAGGAATATGTAGCCAATGTTGACCGCGCGTACCGAGTGCAGTGCTGGCCAACAGAATAGAGTCACGAACGGCCCCATCGGGCCGCGGGGCCATGGGCTCGCAGGAGGCGAGATTCGTCGGCCCGTGGCCGACTGCGGTACGCTGGAGCTAGAGGGCGCCATGGCAACCCAGAACAACGTTCACGTGTCCGACGAGCTGCTGGCCGAGCTGCAGGCAAAGGCGCAGACCGAGGGCAAGACTGTCGATGAACTGGCCGAGGAAGCCTTGCGGAAAGGTCTTGAGGAGCGGGCCTGGCAAGACCTCTTGGCCTATGGCCTGCAGACTGGCCGCGAGTCCGGCTATACCGTAGCCGATGTGCCGGAAATCGTCAAGAATCGGCGCAGAATCAACGCGCTCCAAAGGCGCTGAGTGCTCGGAGTCACCCTCGATACCAACATTTACGTGTCGGCT
This sequence comes from Bryobacteraceae bacterium, assembly GCA_041485845.1. GTDB lineage: Bacteria > Acidobacteriota > Terriglobia > Bryobacterales > Bryobacteraceae > OMOG01. Next base: position 21,094 of record JBGPKH010000047.1, on the reverse strand, counting down.
TTGGAATTTGGCGGCGTCGGTGCTCGCCTTCTCGGCATGGCCCGCGCCGGGATGTTCCGCATCGACGTTTCGGACGCGATTCTGGATGAACTCGTGACCGTGCTGCGTGACGACTTCGCGTGGGAGGGGTACAGGCTGCACTTCGCAAGAGAACAACTTGCCAAGCTCGGAAGTCTCGTGACCCCGAAGAACACCATCGATGCCATCAAGGAAGACCCGGACGACAACCGCATCCTGGAATGCGCGCTGGAAGCCGGGTCGGAGTTCATCGTCACGAGCGATAAGGATTTGCTGAGGCTCGGCGAGTACGGCAGCATCAGGATTGTGAAGGCAAGCCAGCTTCTGGAACAATACCGCGCACCCGGGAAGTGGCTGTAGCGCCGCGACCACTTGATTGAAACGGGCAACCGCTTTGGACTTTTGCGGAAACACCACATCATAGTCGGCATAGAACTTGTCCAGGGTCTTTTGCCCATCTTGAACACCCTCGACCACAATCACAAAAAGTTCGCTGATAAATTCCATATCCTTCATGCGCTGCGAGTCGCGGCGCGTGAACAGATTGATCTCATCCCAGAATTGTTCTTTCGTTAGGGACTGAACTGCATCGTTAAACTCCCCGAAGTATTGTGAATGCCTCAGCTCCTGACTATTCAGGCGCTCGACCACGTAGTTCAGCCGCCGGAAAAGAGCCTGAATCTCTTTTTCCTCCTTCCCGCGCAACTCCTGTACGGCGAGCGGGTAGTCCCAGATAACGTTCTGAAGGCTATCGGGCAACTCGGAATATTTCTTCCAAATATGCCTTTTGTAGAGATCAGAGACAGGGTACGACTTTGCCGTCGTTTCGATCAGCGGCCACTCATCGTTCATGAACTCCAAGATAGCCCTCAACCGCTGCTGACCATCGACCACCTCATAGATGGTCTTCTTCTCTTTCGCCAAGCCTTCCGTTTTCGTTTTGATGCTGATATAGACCTGCGGTATGGGGCACCCGAAGATCAAGCTGTCGATCAGAAAGCACTTCTGGCCGATTGACCAAATCGGGTTGTGCTGGTATTTCTGCGTAAGCGGCAGCGTGTTTTTTTGGTTCTCACCATAGAACCAGCTCACTGCCAGCGTATTGGGCTTTGGGGTCTCGGGCATCGGAAAGCTGCGCAGGCGCCTACTGCGCCACGATCTACCACTGTAATTGTTGAGAAACCCCAGCGCAACTTTTCGGCGACCCCACTTTCGGCGTATCGGAAGTTTGATAAGAAAGGGCAAGACCGCACCTGGTACGCTGATCCAAATGAATCCGTTCACCACGCACAAACTGTGCGCCGGGGGCGGGTGGACAAGCACTCGGCTAGGAACGGGCCGGATTTGAACACGCCGGACTGGTTGAAATGGGCAAGTACGCTTTTGGCACCCCCCGGTTGAACTGTCCGCACTGGTACGTTATGCAGTGGGACCTGACCGAGTTTGACGGTCCGGTTTTCAAGGGAGTGGACCTGATAACGGACGGCTTGCTTGGCCCCCAGATCGGCGATTGCGATGGATGGGGAGAATGGGCCCCGCGGCTCTCAGACTGCGCTGATTGCCTACAAGGCCGCGTGTCGGTCAACATCCTCGCTAAGACGGCAGAAGGCTTCGTCAACCCTCTCCCTGATTTGACTTGTTGCGAACTCCTGACAACCACGATAAAGCGAGTCGACCGTCTGCCTCAGCACAGTTCGGGCACCGCGACTCCATTGCAACGATGCGGGATACTGGCTGCGGAAGGCCGCAATCTTCTGCCGAGCGTTCTTCATGCCTTCCGCCCGTTCCGTTGGGTCCGGCCAGACAATTCTCCAATAGCGGCAGGTGTTGCAGGTCGCCCCACAGCGCGTTGAGTCGTGCGACAGAAAGGATTCCCATCCGCTTTCCGCCAGCTTGAGTTGATCCAGTTGGTCGTCGCGACGCTTTCTCCATTGCATCGTTTGCATGCGAGGATCACATTCCCGGGAACATGTAGTCCCAAACGGAACCGGTTCATGCCCTCAAGATGTTCAACCGAGGTCCGATCCTTTTCTAATGGCTGGTAACAGTAGCAGCAATTACTCCCAAATGCAGCCTGTACAGCCTCGGCGTATTGTGCGTCTGTAATACTGAGTTTGAGTGAACCACATATCTTGCGACTGAGATCATGAAGGAACATGCTGACGAGCTTATTAGCCACATCGGATTTGGCCCGTGAGGTTGCCGTCCGCAGATACGCTGATGCTGGAAAGCTCATGCACGCGCCTTGCCGCGCTGCGTTGTTCTCTTCCCTCTCGGCGGGGCGGTCGCATCGATTCCCAATAGCCAATTGGCGTCAACCTTCAGGACCGCGGCCAAGGCCTTCACTTCAAAATCGAATGCGGAACGGAGGCCACCTTCAACTTTCGCCAAGGCTACCCTGTCTAGCTGGACTCCCTCGCCCGCCAACCTCCCAGCCAGTTAATCTTGAGTCAGCGGTGGATCAAACCGCTGACGGGCTTCTCTGACCCGCTTCCCGATAATGTTTCGCGATGGCCGCCTCTTGGACTTGACCGGCATTCCCATTCTGTGTAGCAGAAGGAACCGGGGCCGAGTGTTCCCTAAAAGAACATCTTGTAAAAGGGGATTGCTCCGGCTATCCTTGGTATATGCACCATTGGATGCCATTCAGCGGGTCGCTAGTCTGGAGATTTCGTCATGACGGAAAAGCGAAAGCGTCTTCTGGACCGTCGGTTTCGCGAAGCCGCTGAGCAACAGCCTGACCTTGAGGTACTGAGGGGGCTGCTGCTCGGCCTTGGAGGCATACATCTGGTTGCGCCCCCAGGTCCGGACCCAGCGTTGCCGCTCGTGATTGATGCTGGCTTCGTCATGGCCGGACCCGTGGTGCGAAGAACCATGACGAAGAGTGGATGTCACAGAAACGTAGCCAAAATCTGGGCCGCGGATCATCACGAACTGGTCGGGATCGGTACCGGATATTCGCTCAGTGAAGATGGTCTCTGGCGTCAACACTCGTGGGGCCTTCGGCGCGAAGGGATTCTCGAAACAACCGTGTCGCGAGTGAAGTACTTCGGCGTTCTGCTTCAGCATGGGGACGCCGATTCGTTCGCAATGGCAAACTTGGCTGGCACCTGTGCGTCGTGAGGGAGTGCGAGACGAAAGGCAGAAGGAAGCTGACGAAGCAGGCTGCACCGGTTTATTGCGGGATGAAGCACCAGATTTCGACGGAACACGCCGATGCCGGGCCTCTCAGCGTCGGCGACGCACCGTCTGTGCCAATTCCAATGCCCCGTCGTGTGATGCGGAACTCGCTCAGTATCATTCGGCATTCCACTCGCCGAACACCACGGTGTTTAGCGGCTGACCGATCCGCCCCCTACCCCGCCACCGGAGCTTCGTGCCCGACCTTCTTGCGGCTCTTCCACGACTGCAACTTTTCCTGCAACGCCGACATGTAGATGTAGAACACCGGCGTGAGGTACAGCGTCACGAGCTGCGAGAACAACAATCCGCCCACCACCACCAGGCCCAGCGGCTGGCGCGCTTCGCCGCCCGCGCCATAGCCCAGCGCAATGGGCACGGCGCCCAACAACGCCGCCATCGTGGTCATCATGATGGGACGGAAACGGATCAGGCAGCCTTCGTAAATCGCCTGCTCGGGGCGGAGGCTGTGCTGGCGCTCGGCCTCCAGCGCGAAATCGATCTGCATGATGGCGTTCTTTTCCACGATGCCGATCAGCATGATCAGGCCGACGAACGCGTAGATGTTCAGGTCAATGTGGAAGATCAGCAGGGTCACCAGCGCGCCGAAGCCGGCCGAGGGCAGACCCGACAGAATGGTGATCGGGTGGATGTAGCTCTCGTACAGAATGCCGAGCACAATGTACACCACCAGGATGGCGATGATCAGCAGCACCCAGAGATTCCCCAACGAGCTCTGGAAGGCTTTGGCCGCGCCCTGAAACTGCGTGCTAATCGTTGCCGGCAGTTCCCGGTCGGCAACCTCTCCAATGCGCGAGACGACTTCGCCCAACGAAGCCCCCGGCTGGAGATTGAACGAAATCGTCGCCGAAGGAAGCTGGCCGTAGTGGTTGATGGTCTGCGGACCGGCATCCGATACAATCTTGGCCAGCGTATCGAGCGGAATCAGCTTCCCGGCGCTGTTCTTGAAGTACAGCAGCGAAAGCGCGCGCGGGTCCGCCTGGTAGCGCGGCTCCAGTTCCAGCAGCACCTTGTACTCGTTAACCGAACCGTAGATGGTCGAGACCCAGCGCGGGCCGTAGGCGTCGTACAGCGCGTTCTCGATCTGGCTGGCATTCACGCCCATGGCGCCCGCTTTATCGCGGTCGATGGTGACATTGACCTGCGGCGTCGAAACCGCTACGTCGCTGGCCACGTCTTCGGTTCCGGGCACCTGGGCGATCTCTCTCTCCAGTTTCGCGGCCGCCGCGTACAACTCGGCCTTGTCGGGGCTTTGCATGGAGAACTGATAGAGGCTCTTGGACACCTTTCCGCCGATGCGAATGGTTGGAGGATTCTGGAGATATACCTTCATCCCGGCGAACCCGGCGAGTTTGGGTCGCATGTCCCGGATGATCTGGTCTACGCTCATGGCCCGCTGGCTGCGCGGCTTCAGGTGGACGACCAACTCGCCGTAGTTCGGCCCTCCCAGAGTCGATGCGATCGTGCCGCCCACGCTCGCCATGAGCGATTCGACATTGGGATCCTGCGCCACCAGGTCCGCAATCTTCTGCTCGTACTCCACCATCTGGTAGTAGGAAGTTCCCTGCGCGGCCTCGGTGAAGACCTGCATCTGGTCGGTGTCCTGATCGGGGATGAAGCCTTTCGGGATGCTCACGAACATGTACAGGGTTGCCCCTAGCACGACGAAGGAAACGGCCATAGTCGCCAGCCGGAAGCGCAACGCCCAGCGCAGGGTCCGATCGTACGCGCGCAGCATGCCCTGGAAGAACACTTCGGTGACGCGATAGAACCAGCCGCGCTTCTCTTCGTGCGCGGAGCGCAGGAACCGGCTGCACAGCATAGGCGTCAGCGTGACCGACACCACGCCCGAGATCAGGATAGCGACGCAGATGGTTACCGCGAATTCCTTGAACAGCCGGCCCAGCACCCCGCCCATGAACAGCACCGGAATGAACACCGCAGCCAGTGAGAGCGTCATGGAGACGATGGTGAAACCGATCTCGTCGGATCCCTTGAGCGACGCCAGCAGCGGCCGCTCGCCCATCTCGATGTGCCGGACGATGTTCTCCAGCATCACGATAGCGTCATCCACCACGAACCCGATGGAGAGGATCAGGGCCATCATCGAGAGGTTGTCCAGGCTGTAATTCAGCATGTACATCACGGCGAACGTGCCGATGATGGAGAAGGGCAGCGCAAGACTGGGGATGATCGTCGCCGAGACGTTTCGCAGGAAGAGGAAGATCACCATCACGACCAGGCCGAGCGTCAGGATCATGGTGAAGACCACGTCCTTGTACGACTCGCGGATGGTGGCCGACCGGTCATACAGGATGTTCATGTTGACCGAGGGCGGCAGCTCATTGCGAAATACCGGCAGCAGGTTCTTGACCCCGTCGGTCACGGCGATGGTGTTGGTTCCGGGCTGGCGCTGGATGGCCAGGACGATCGAGCGGCTGTTGCCCTCGCGCGTGTAAAACCACGATGCAGTCTTGTCGTCTTCGACGCTGTCGATGATGGCGCCCAGTTCTTCCAGGCGAACCGGAGACCCGCCGCGATAGGCAACCACCACCCGGCGATAGGCATCCGCACTCATCAACTGTCCGCTGGCTTGGAGCGTAAAGGATCGCTGCGGTCCGATGATCGAGCCGGTGGGCAGGTTCACGTTCCAGCTTTTCAGGGCCGTCTCGATCTCGTTGATGCCGATCTGGCGCGACGCCAGGGCGTGCGGGTCCATCTGCACGTGGACGGCATACTTTTGCGCGCCCAGCACCTGCACCTGCGCCACCCCCGAGATCATCGAAATCCGCTGGGCGATGCGGGTCTCGGCGTATTCATCGAGTACCCACAGCGGAAGCGTGGGCGAGGTCAGCGCAAGGTACAGGATCGGCTGGTCCGCCGGGTTCACCTTGGTGAAAGTCGGAGGCGTCGGCATGCCTTGCGGCAGCATGCGGGACGACTGCGTAATCGCCGCCTGCACATCCACGGCGGCGCCGTCCAGTTTGCGGCTGAGGTCGAACTCCAGGGTGATTTGCGTGTTGCCGAGCGAATTCGACGACGTCATGGAATTCAGCCCGGCAATCATGGAGAAATTGTTCTCGAGCGGAGTGGCCACGGCGGCCGCCATGGTTTCGGGACTCGCCCCGGGCAGGCTCGCGGTTACCAGCAGCGTGGGCAGATCCACATTGGGCAGGTCACTGACCGGCAGGGACCGGTAAGCCACGGCGCCGAACAGAGCGATCGCCGCCATCAGGAGACTGGTGGCAATGGGCCTCTCGATAAAAGTCTGGGAGATGTTCATGGTTCAACACAGCCCCGGGAGTCACTGCGCAGCCGCCTCGAGTGGGCTTGGGGGTTCATTCTGGCTTCTGGCTCCTGACTTCTGGCTCCTGACTTCTGGCTCCTGGCTTTCAGTCTCCCGCCTGCATCACCGGGGCCAGGGACCTGCGTGCCTTCTTCACGCCTCTCCAACGTTCCGCGATCGCCGCCATATACGTATAGACCACCGGTGTCAGATAAAGAGTCATCAACTGCGAGAAGGCCAGCCCGCCCACGACCGCCAGGCCGAGCGGACGGCGCGCTTCGCCGCCCGCGCCGTAGCCCAGCGCGATAGGCAGTCCGCCCAGCAGCGCCGCCATGGTGGTCATCATGATGGGCCGGAAGCGAATCAGGCAGCCTTCGTAGATGGCGTCGGCCGCCGACTTGCCTTCGCTGCGCTCGGCTTCGAGGGCGAAGTCGATCTGCATGATCGCGTTCTTCTTCACGATTCCGATCAGCATGATCAGTCCCACGAACGAGTAGATGCTCAAATCCACCTTGAACAGAATCAGGGTGAGCAGCGCTCCGAAACCCGCGGAGGGCAGCCCGGAGAGGATCGTGAGCGGATGCACGTAACTCTCGTAGAGCACGCCGAGGACAATGTACACCACCGCGATCGCCACAATCAGCAGAATCCCCATGTTCTGCATGGAATCCTGAAACACTTTGGCGGTGCCCTGGAACGTGCCGGTGATGGTGGCCGGGAGATTGGTCCTCGCCGCTTCCTGGATTTCCGACGTGGCCTGGCCCAGTGAAATCCCGGGTTTCAGGGCGAAGGAGATGGTCACCGAAGGCAACTGGCCCGAGTGCGGAATGCTTTGTGGTCCCGCATCCATCTTCAGGCTCGCCACGGCGTTCAGCGGCACCAGTTTCCCGGTATCGGACTTCAGGTAAATCATGTCCAGGCCGTCGGTATGCTCCTGGTATTTGCGCTGCATCTCGAGCAGCACCCGGTACTGATTGTTGGGGGCGTAGATGGTAGAGGCGAACTGCGGTCCGAAGGCGTCGTACAAGGTGCTCGATATATTGGTCCAGTTGAGGTTCAGGGCGGCCGCGCGGTCGCGGTCCAGAATGATATTGACCCGCGGGGTTTTGATTTGCAGGTCGCTCGACACCTCCTGCAAGCTGGGCAGACGCGCGAGGATTCGCTCCAACTTGGGGGCCTCGGCATAGAGCTGCTCGGTGTCCGGACCGTAGAGCGTGTAGTCGTAACTGCTCTTGGACATGCGGCCGCCGACGCGGATGGCCTGGGGAATCGACAGGAACACACGCAAACCCGGGATGTTGGACACCTTGGGACGGGTCCGGTTCACGATCTCGGTGACGCTGGCCACCCGTTGCCTCCGGGGCTTCAGGTTGATCATCAGGTTGCCGCCACTGGACGAGCCACCATAGCCGCCCATGCCGCCGCCCGTGCTCGAGTAGAACGTCTCGATATCCGGGTCCTGCGCCAGGATGGACGACACCAGTTGCTGGTACTTGATCATCTGGTAATACGAAGTGCCCTGTGCCGCCTCGATTTGCACGTTGAAGTTGTCGTTGTCGGTGTCCGGAATGAAGCCCTTGGGAACGATTACATAAAAATACCCGGTGGTTCCGAGCACCGCCAGGAACATGGCCAGCATGACGGGACGATGGTGCAGCACCCACCACAAACTGCCGCCATACACGTGCCGCATGCCGTTAAACACGCTTTCCATCGCACGGTACAAAAAGTTGTGCCTCACGCCGGTTTCCATGCGCAGAAAACGGCTGCAAAGCATGGGGGTCAGGCTGATCGACACCATTCCGGAAATCAGGATGGCGGTGCAGATGGTGACGGCAAACTCGCGGAACAGCCGCCCCAGAATTCCGGACATGAACAGGATGGGAATGAAGACCGCGGCCAGTGAGAGCGTCATGGAGACGATGGTGAATCCGATCTCCTTGGACCCGTGAAGCGCCGCGACCAGCGGTTTTTCGCCCTTCTCGATGTGGCGGACGATATTCTCCAGCATGACGATGGCGTCGTCCACCACGAATCCGATGGAGAGGATCAACGCCATCATCGAAATGTTGTTCATGCTGAAATTCAGCAGGTACATCACCGAGAAGGTCCCCACCACCGAAAACGGCAGCGCCATGGCGGGAATCATGGTGGCCGAGAAATTGCGCAGAAACAGGAAAATCACCAGGATGACCAACCCCAGAGTGGCGGCCATGGTGAATTGAATGTCGTGGAACGCTTCCCGGATGTTCTTGGAGCGGTCGCCGCGAATCGACATGTGCACCGACGGGGGCATGTGCTCCTGGAAGAACGGCAGCAACTGCTTAACGTTGTCCGTGACCTCGATGGTGTTGCTGCCAGGTTGGCGCAAGACGGCAAGGCTCACTCCGCGGATCCCCTCTTTGCCGTACTCGCCCAGGTAAATCTTGGAGAAGTTCCTGTCATCCTCCACGCTGTCGAGTACGCGCGCCACTTCGGACAATCGCACCGGCGCGCCATTCCGATAGGTAACGATAAGAGACTCGTAGTCCACGGCGCGCATGAGTTGCCCGTTGACCTTCACGTTGTACGACTTGTTGGGGCCAAACAGCGTACCGGTGGGTATATTCACGTTCCAGTTACGCAGGGCAAAATCTACCTCGTTCAGACCAATCTTGCGGGAGGCGAGTATGTTCGGATCCACCTGCACGCGAACCGCATACTTGGTCGCGCCGTAGACTCGCACCTGGGCTACGCCGTCCACCATGGAGATGCGCTGCGCCACCATGGTCTCGGCGTACTCGTCCAGGTCGGAAAGCCGCATGGTGGGCGAGGTCAGGAAGATGCTGATGATCGGCATATCCCCGGGATTCATTTTGTGGAATGAGGGTGGGGTAGGCATTCCCGGCGGCAGCAGCGGCATGGCCGCGGCGATGGCCGTCTCCACGTCCACGGTGGCGCCATCGATATCGCGGCTGAGGTCGAACTGCAACGTGACGTTGCTGTTCCCCTGTCCGCTGTTGGAGATCATGGAGTCGAGGCCGGCGATGCTGGTGAATTGCCGCTCGAGCGGAGTCGCCACCGAGGACGCCATGGTGCTCGGATTGGCCCCGGGGAGGCTGGCCGAAACCGAGAGGGTGGGGTAATCCACCTGGGGAAGATCGCTAACCGGCAGCGCCCGATAGGCGATGACCCCGAACAGCCCGATCGCCGCCATAAGCAGGCTGGTCGCAATCGGCCGCCGAATGAAATTTTCGGAAATGTTCAAGCCAACCCCCTCCCTTGCAGCCGAAATCCCAACCGGACGGCGCCGCTAGCTCTTCGGACTTCCCTTGGGTTCGTCGCCTTTGCCCTCACGTCTTCCACCGCCACCTTGGCCCCCACCTTCACGACCGCCCCCACCTTCACGGCCGCCCCCGGAGCGCCCGCCACGGCCATCCCGAATCACCACGCGGCTTCCTGGCGCCAGCCGCAACTGTCCTTCGGTGACCACCGTTTCGCCGGCCTCCAGGCCCGAATCGATGACCATATCCTGGTCGACGCGGGCGCCGGTGGTGACCGGCCGGGAATCCGCAATCCTCTCGGAATTCACCACATAAACGAAGGATCCATTCTGCCCGGTCTGCACCGCCTCATTGGGAACCACGATGGCGTTGGCCTGGGTGGTCAATCGCAGGATCACGCGCACAAACTCGCCCGGCCACAGCTTGTGATCGGTATTGGGGAAGGCGCCTTTCAGCTTGATGGTGCCCGTGGTCATGTCCACCGCGTTGTCTACGAACGTCAGGACACCGGTCTCCTCATTGCCCTGTTCGTCCTGCGGACGAACTCGCACGGGAAGTTTGCCCACCGCCATGTAGCGCTTAATGGCCTGCAACTGCGCTTCCGGAACCGCGAACGTGACATAGATCGGCTCCACCTGGTTGATGGTCATGAGCTCCATATTGTTCGCCGTGACCACGTTGCCCTGCTTGACCGTCAGATTGCCGGTGCGCCCGTTGATGGGCGACTTGATGCTGGTGAAGCCGAGTTGCACGCGCGCGTTATCCACGGTGGCGGCGCTGGCCCCGATCGACGCCCTGGCGCTTTCGATGGCCGCCTGATCGGCTTTCACCGCCTGCGCGATGGCATCCGCATTGGCGCGCACCTGCTCCGCCTGGTCCCTGGAGATAATGCCGCTCTGCGCAAGTTGCGCGTAACGCGTGGCCTGCGCCTCCTGGTAGCGTGCTTGCGCCGAGTCGCGCGCCAGGTTCGCCTGGAACTGTCCCAATGCCGCCTGGTCCTTGGCGACGTTCGCCAGCGCCTGGTTCAAGGCCGCTTCCAGAGGGCGTTGGTCGATGGTGAAGAGGGGATCGTCCTTCTTCACAAAGTCGCCTTCCTGGAAGTACACATGGGTCAACTGGCCGGGCACCTGGGCCTTGACGGAGATTGTCGAGTAAGCCTCGACATTCCCGATGACCTGGACTTCGACCGGCACGTTCTTCTGCGTGGCCACCGCGACTGTAACCGGGACATCGCCGCCCGCGCCCCTCCGTCCGCCCCCACCTTTCCCGGGCGCACCCCCTCCCGGCGCCGACGAAGCGCTGGCTCCAGAGTTCGAGCAGCCGGTGAACAAGAGCAGGGGAAGGCCGGTAACTAACAGAATCCAAAAGAACTTCTGGAAAAATCGCTGGCCGTCACACCCATAGGGGGTATCTATTGGCATAAGACGTCTACAGTACTGGCGATAACCCTCATATTATAGTTACGCCGAGCCTCTGTGCAATGGCTCCATTGAGGCAAAATTTTGGAACTTTCCTACAGTTTGGGTTTGGGCGGCGGCAGTTCGCGGGCCACGACGGTGTGGGTAAATCCGACACGGTTGTGGCTGCCGTCGCAAAACGGCTTGTTCCCGGATTGGCCGCAGCGGCACAACGAAATCACCGTCCGTCCGGCGAGCCCGAAAGTGGCGCCGGTGGGATCGCAGATTTCGAATTCGCCCTCGATGCGGATGGGGCCGTTGCTCTGGGGAGTGATTTTGACAGGCATCAGTGGGAATGGTAGCACGGGGGGGAGGATGCTATCGTTTCAGACCGGGCTCCCGGGGGCCTTGGCGATGTGGGGAAGCCGTTCACGGCGAGACCTCCCTCAGCGATGTGAAGGAATTGCCTGCTATCTATCTACGGGTCGGAGTTAGGGGATGGGATGGGAACGGGAGTGATCGGCGAGACCGCCGGCCGGCCTCCGGGCAGCGGAGCCCAGGGGCCGTGAGCGTGGCGTTTCTACAACATCTTCTGGTGCAGCCACCAGGTCGGAGCCGGTGACCCGCGGCCTTCGACTCATGCTGCAATCGTGATGCGCTGAATGCCGATGAACTCCAGACTCTGTTCGGGCGCACCCTCCACTCCAAGGCACAACTCAAGGGCTTCCCGAATCCGCTGCGTAACTTCGTCCAGGGACCGCGCTTGCGTGTGGCATCCTGGGATTTGCGGGACCGAGGCGATATAGAAGCCTTCCTCATCACGTTCGATGACGACGTCGAATTGGCGTTGCAATGAAGTTTCTCGCTCTTCATTTTAGCCGCTCTTGCCGCTTGGCGGCAAAAACGACATCCCCGGCCCGGTGCGCGTTTGGCCAGGACCATCCTGGCAGTGCCCGCTAATCTTGACGATGGGGACTTCATGGGATTGATCTCGCAAAACGGCTTGTTTTCGGATTGTCCGCAACGGCACAGCGAGATCACCGTCCGCCCGGCCAGGCCAAATGCCGCGCCGCTGGCATCGCAGATCTCGAATTCGCCTTCGATGCGGATCGGTCCATTGTTCTGGGGAATGATTTTGACAAGCATACGGATGGTAGCACGGGCCGGTGCTACTATCGTTTCAGATCGGGCCCCGCTCGGCAGTGGCATCCTTGCACGGCTGCCAGTCGCGGATGAGTTCACTGATGCGCAAGTCCAGGCGATGGCGCATGGCCAAGAATCCCACAAACACGATGATCACGGTGGCCACCGGGCTCACCACTTGCAGGAATAGGTAGGTCTCCGGGCTCATATGTTCCTTACTTCTTCTTCGTGGCCGGTGGCGGCGCCGTCTTCTTATCCTCCACGACATCGCCGTAACGGATGGTCGATTTCCCTTCGTACCGTTTGTAATCCTGGTACTTCACCGTCTCGCGAATGCGCACCGGCCCGTTCTTGAAGTGCAGCGTGTCGTCGGCGTGCGTGTAGGTCGGGAACCAGTACTTGCCGTCGATCTGCTCGCGGTAGGTCTCAAACTTGGGGAACTGCTCTTCGCCCTTCTTGATGCCGACGCCCTTGCCGTAGGTGGCATCCGCACAGGAGGCCGCACATCAGCACACGGACGGCTTGTTCTCCGAGTGGCCGCAGCGGCACAGCGAGATCACCGTACGTCCGGCCAGCCCAAAGTGGCGCCGGTAGGATCGCAGATTCAAACTCGCCCTCGATCCGGATTGGGCCGTTATTCTGGGGAGTGATCTTGACAGGTATCAGTGGGATGGTAGCACGGGCGGACGCGGCTGCCGTTATTTCAGGTGGATCTCCTGCTCGATGCTTAAGCCGCTGGCTCCACGAGTTTCGAGACGATTTCTTCCAGTTTCGCCACGCGCGCCACCAGATCGGCAGCGCCGCTTTTTTGCCTCGATTGTTCGCGTACCAACTGGGCGGCCAGGGAGCCGAAGTCCAGGATCGCTTTGGTCAGCGGCGGAAGCCGGGAGTCCAGGTTGGCCACAGTGGACGAGAGGATATCCAGCCGGTTGTCGATCGTCTCCAGGCGGTTGGCGGTCTCCTCGCGCAATTCGAGGACGTATCGGGTCAGGGTCTGGATGGACCCGTCGATGCGGTCAAAGCGTTCGTCGGTGGTCATTTGCTCTCCTTCACTTAACGGCTTTCCTCTTCGGTGGCCGGCCTCGCTTGAGCTTGCCGGCGAGAAAAACGTGCCCTCTATCAGAACAGTGGCCTCGAAGGCCAAGGCGGCAGCAACGGAATCATCCGCATGTAGAGCCCGTCCTGCCCGTAGTCCAGCGGATAGGATCCCCACGCAACTACCCGCATCACGAAGAACAACAGCGGGATGACCACCAGTGTCAAAGCGGTCCGCCGATAACGGAGCCTATACGTGTCTGCCGAGGAATCGAAAAACAGGGGGATCACCGTCATAACCTTGAGGGGCAGCGTGATTAAGGCGACAGTTGCCAGCAGCCACACAATAGCGGAGGGCGAAAGCAGGAAAGCCCAGGTCCAGCGGAATAGAAGGAAACGGACCTCCCTGTACGCCTCCATCGCGCCCAAACAAAACAAGAGCAACAGCAAGGCTACCACCGGCACGTACCATGAAAGGCTCCAGCCCAACACCGCGAGGGCGGACGGCTTCCGAAGCCGTCCCATGTTCCGCTGGACCTCAGGCAGCCTCATTTTTTCGGCTTCCTTCGCCTCTTCGCCGCATTTTCCGGCGCGTGGCAAAGCCCTTGGCTGCGATCACCTTTCGCTCCGCGCCACTAAGCATCGTCAAGCCCTTTGGGACCTTCGCCTCTCCGCCCTTCCTGCCAATCGACGCCAGGTAGTCGCTCAGTCCACCACCACTACTACTTCTTCTTCTCCGGAGGGGCCGTCTTCTTATCCTCCACGACATCGCCGTAACGGATGGTCGATTTCCCTTCGTACCGTTTGTAATCCTGGTACTTCACCGTCTCCCGGATGCGCACCGGGCCGTTCTTGAAGTGCAGCGTGTCGTCGGCGTGCGTGTAGGTCGGGAACCAGTACTTGCCGTCGATCTGCTCGCGGTAGGTCTCAAACTTGGGGAACTGCTCGTCGCCCTTCTTGATGCCGACGCCCTTGCCGTAGGTCTTCACGATCTGCAAATCCCGGTCGTCCACCCAGATCTGGCCTTCGAAATAGCGCTTGCCCTGCGCCATCTTCTTGGGCTTCACCGAAAACGCGTAGGTGCCGATCTCGTCGACCTTCTCCTTGCCGAGATAGCTGATGTCGTAATCGGGAATCTCCGTCGTGGTCAGGACAAACGGCTGGATGTTGCGCAGGTCGTTCTCGTCCGCCGGCGTGATGATGATCTGGCGCAGGTTCTGGACGGGCGCGTAGACCACCTTCTCCATGCGCTTCCCGTCGGGCGAGAAAATGATGTCTTCCACCAGCTCCCATTTGCCGCCGGTGGGATTTCCTCCGCCGTCCAGTTCCTCCATTTTGAGGCTTTGCCGATACGTATAGTTGTTGCGCGCCTCGCGGAACTCGGCTTCCTTGGCGGCAAACTTCTTGATGATTTCCTGCGGATTGACGCTGTCTTTGGTGTCGGCCGCCCACAACGGCAGGCAGAGTGCCGCTATCGCGGCTGAGAAAACAATTCCACGCATGTGTCCCTCAATCGTGAGACGAGCTCACTTGCCCAACAGTTTCTTCGCGATGGTCGCCAGTTGAATGTTGCTGGTGCCTTCGTAGATCCGGCCGATCTTGGCGTCCCGATAGAGTTTTTCCACCGGATAATCCTTCGTGATTCCGACGCCCCCATGCACTTCGATCGACTTCGAAGCCGCCTTCTCGGCTATTTCCGAGCTGTAGTACTTCGCCATGGCCGCTTCCGTGAGGAACGGCATACCGGCGTCCCGCAGACGCGCCGCGTTATAAACCAGCAGGCGGGCGGCCTCCACTTCGGTCGCCATCTTCGCCAATTCAAATTGTACTCCCTGGAACTCGCCGATGGTCTTGCCAAATTGCTTCCGCTCCTTGGCATACGCCACGGCGTGCTCCAGGGCTGCGCGGGCCAGCCCGATCATCTGCGCGCCGATGGCGATGCGCCCTTCGTTGAGCGTCTCGATGGCGATCTTGTAGCCCCGGCCCACCTCGCCCATCACGTTCTCCCGCGGAACCCGGCAGTTGTCCAGGATCAACTCGCAGGTGGAGGAGGCGCGCAACCCGAGCTTGTCCTCCTTCTTGCCGACCTGGAACCCTGGAAACTCGCGCTCGATGAGGAACGCCGTCACGCCCTTGTACCCGGCTTCCGGCCGGGCATTCGCAAACAGCAGGAAGAGCCCGGATTCGGCGGCGTTGGTGATCCACAGCTTGCGGCTGGTGAGCAGAAAATGGTCGCCGCGATCTTCGGCGCGGGTGGCCATGGCGAAGGCGTCGGAGCCGGACCCCGCTTCGGACAGCGCGTAAGAGGCCACCGTGTCCGCGGCCAGCCGGGGGAGGTATTTGGACTTCTGCCCGGGCGTGGCCCAGCGCATGAGAGCGTTGTTGCAGATGGTGTTCTGGACATCCACGATGACGCCCGCCGAGGGATCCACCGCCGAGAGTTCCTCCACCGCCAGCACCGCCTGGAAGAAGCTGCCGCCCTGGCCGCCATACTCTTCGGGGATCTCGATCCCCATGAGTCCCATTTCGAAGAACTGACGGATGATGTCCTTGCGGAACACGCAGGTTTCATCCATCTCGCGCACGTAGGGCCGGATCTGCTCGCGCGCAAACTTGCGCACGGTGGTCTGGAAAAACCGTTCCTCTTCGCTGAGGGCGGTCAACGGCTGGGCAATCGCTTCCGTCCGCTCTTCTGTTAACGGCATGAATGCAGCTTACTCCACGGCCGCCAGTTGGCGCCACTGCCGCCCCTGCGACTGCCTGCGACTGCCTGTGACGGGGACCGCTCCCTTGCTCGCCAAACGCGAGGGCGGTCGCGGCTCGGTCAAGACGCACGTTACTGAGCCGCGACCAAAGGGAGGTCTCGATGGGCCGTGGCGGCCCACCAAAGGGCATGAAGACGCGGCCGGTGCGGGTCGGGATTTTCGCCGGTTCTTCGCCGCGTCTTCAACGAGCGGTGAGACTCTACTCCACGGCCGCCAGTTGGCGCCACTGCCGCCCCTGCGACTGCGCCACGCCGCTGTGGGTGACGTATCCGTTGTAGGTGTTAACGCCCTCCCGGATAGCGGGAGAGCGCTCAGCGGCTTGCTCCAGCCCCCGGTTCGCCAACTCCAGCAGGTACGGGAACGTGGCATTGGTGAGCGCGAATGTCGAAGTGTGGGGCACCGCCGCCGGCATGTTGGACACGCAGTAGTGGAGCACGCCATCCACGAAGTAGATCGGCTCGGTGTGCGTGGTGGCGTGCGAGGTCTCGAAGCATCCCCCTTGGTCGATCGCCACATCCACGACTACCGCCCCGCGCTTCATGGTGGCGATCAACTCGCGGCGCACCAGTTTCGGCGCCGACGCGCCCGGGATGAGCACCGCGCCCACCACCAGGTCGGCAGTCTTCAAGTTCTCGCCGATGGTCCACGCGTTGGAGGCCAGAGTCACAATCTGGCCGCCGAAGATGTCGTCGAGCTCCCGCAAGCGGTTCAGGCTGCGGTCGATGATGGTGACGTGTGCCCCCATCCCGACGGCGATCTTGGCGGAGTTGGTTCCCACGATGCCGCCACCCAGGATCACGACGTTTGCAGGCGAGACACCCGGCACTCCGCCCAGCAGGATGCCTCGTCCGCCCGACGGCTTTTCCAGGTACTGCGCGCCCACCTGCACGGCCATGCGTCCGGCCACTTCGCTCATGGGAGTAAGCAGCGGCAACGATCCGTCCGTTTCCCGGATGGTCTCGTAGGCCACGCCATTCACCTTCGCGTCGAGCAGGCGGTCGGTCAACTCCGGCAACGGCGCCAGGTGCAGGTACGTGAACAGGATCAGGCCGGGGCGAAAGTAGCTGCATTCCGATAGCTGCGGCTCCTTGACCTTGACCACCAGATCGGCCTTGCGCCAGACCTCCGCGGCCTGGTCCAGGATGTGCGCTCCGGCCTGCATATACTCGCGGTCGGTGATGGAACTGCCTTCCCCGGCACGCGTTTCCACCAGCACCTCATGGCCCGCCTCGCGCAGTTCGGTAACGCCGCTGGGCACCAGCCCGACGCGCGTTTCGTGGTCTTTCACTTCCTTGGGAACACCAATGATCATGAGGCTCTCTCCCTCGCCCAGGTTAACACCACGCGCCCGTTGTGGTGAGGCTGTGCCCGGAGGTAGTTGCACGGTTTTTTGCATTTGGAAGCGCCATGGAACGGGAGCGAGGGGCGGAGGCCCGGCAGTTGCGGCCGGCTGAAGTTCAGCCCATCGGTTTCCTTGGGTCTGCACTTCCTCCCCATAGTAGAATCTAGTTTATGCGCCGCACACTAGCCTTGCTGCTGATCGCGGCCGCCGTACCCGTGTGGGCCGCGCAACCGGTGCGCGCCCGCCATGGGATGGTGGTCACGCGGGAACGCCACGCCACGGAAATCGGGCTCCAGGTTCTCAAGTCCGGCGGCAACGCCGTGGATGCGGCGGTCGCGGTGGGGTTCGCCCTCGCCGTGACGCATTCCACCGCCGGCAACATCGGAGGCGGGGGCTTCATGCTCGTGCGCCTGGCCGACGGGCGTGCCACCTTCATCGACTTCCGCGAGCGCGCGCCACTGGCCGCATCGCGCAACATGTACCTGGATGCCGCGGGCAAAGCCACCACGGACAGCACCATCGGCTATCGCGCGGCGGGCGTGCCCGGGACCGTGCGCGGCCTGGAATACGCATCGCAGAAGTACGGCAAGAAGGCGTGGGCCGATCTGGTGCGTCCGGCCGCCGATCTGGCGTCCAAGGGCTTTACGCTCTCCTACGCGCAGGCGCAGAGCTTTCGCGGCGGCGCGCGCACGCTGGGGCGCTTCCCCGAATCGAATCGAATTTTTCTGAGGAACGGCAAGTTTTACGAGGCCGATGAGGTCTTCGTCCAGCCGGAGCTGGGGCGCACGCTCGACCGCATCGCGCGGCTCGGCGCCAAGGATTTCTACGAAGGCGAAACGGCCCGCCTGCTGGCCGGGGATATGCAGGCGCACGGCGGCCTCATCACACTCGAGGATCTCAAGCGGTACACCGCCATCGAGCGCCAGCCGATGACCGGCTCCTACCGCGGATACAGCATCGTGACGGCTCCTCCTCCGAGCTCGGGCGGCGTGGGAATTCTGCAAATGCTGGGCGTGCTCGAAGGCACGGGCTATGAGAAAGCGGGCGCCGGATCGGCCGCCGCGGTGCACTACATGGCCGAGGCCATGCGGCGCTACTTTGCGGATCGCTCCGAGCACCTGGGCGACCCCGACTTCGTGAAGGTCCCGCTCACTTCGTTGCTGGCGCCCGCCTACCTCCAGAAGCTGCGCGCCTCCATCGATCCGGTCAACGCCACGCCTTCGAGCGAGATCCACGCCGTGAAATTCGCGGGACACGAATCCAACGAGACCACGCACTACTCGGTGGCGGATGGCGACGGCAACATCGCCATCGTGACGTACACGCTGAACGGCGGCTACGGCAGCAAGGTCACCGCCACCGGCCTGGGATTCCTATTGAACAACGAGATGGACGACTTCGCTCCCAAGCCGGGAGAAGCCAACATGTACGGGCTGATTCAGGGCGAGCGAAACGCCATCCTGCCGCGCAAGACGCCGCTCTCGTCGATGACCCCGGCCATCGTGCTGAAAGACGGCAAGCCGCTGCTTGCCCTGGGATCGCCGGGCGGGCCCACCATCATCAATACGGTGCTCGAAGTGATGGTCAACGTGATCGATTTCGGTATGAATGTGCAGGATGCCGTCAACTGGCCGCGCTTCCACCACCAGTGGCTGCCGGACGAATTGCGGATGGAGCCCGGCTACTCGCCCGACACCATCGCGCTGCTCGAAAAGCGCGGGTACACCGTGAAGCAGGTGCGCTCCCAGGGCGAGTGCGCCGCGATTTATTTCGAGAACGGATGGCTCGCCGGCGCGCCCGATCCGCGAGACGAAGGCACGGCGGAAGGACACTAACCTCCAGATGAACCACGCTCTGTCGACCCACCTGTTCGTCAACCACCGGCTGACGGTCGCGCTGCTGAACCGGATCGAGCAGGCGGGCATTCCGGCGGTGGAGTTTTTTTGCGCGCGGCAGCACCTGGATTACCGCAACAAGGAGCAGATCGCGGAGCTCGGCCACTGGTTCCGGGATTCCGAGCTGAAGCTGCACTCGTTGCACTCGCCCATGTACAACGACGAGATCTGGGGCCGCTCCGGCCCGCACGCGGTGATCACCATCACCGAGCCGGTGAAATCGCAGCGATTGCAGATGGTGGACGAGATCAAGCGCGCGATCGAGATCGCCGAGGTGGTTCCGTTCCAATACCTGGTGCAGCACATGGGCGTGAGCGGGGAGGAGTTCGACATGCGCAAGGTCGACGCCGCCTTCGCCGCGCTCGAGGAGCTGACCCTCTTCGCCGGCCAGCGCGGTGTGCAGATTCTGATCGAAAACATCCCCAACGAGCTTTCGAGTGCGGAGCGCCTTCTGCTATTCGAGGAACTGACGCACCTCGGGCTGCACTACGCGCTGGACACCGGCCACGCCCACATGAAAGAAGGCGTCGAGCGGGCCTTCAACCTGCTGAAGGACCGCATCCGCTCCACGCACGTGCACGACAACAACGGCAAGGAAGACAGCCACCTTTTTCCTTTCGCGAATACCGGTGGCACTATCGATTGGAAGAGCGCCATGCAACTGCTGCGCAGCAGCCCGAACCAATTTCCGCTGCTGCTGGAGCTGAAGGAGCGCACCGACATCACCAACCAGTTGGACAGCGTGAAACAAGTCTTCGACCGTTTGGAAGAACAGTAATGATTCAGCCCGGCAACTACGTCCGCGACCTGCTCAGGCGCGCTCCCGGCGACACGGTCCGCACCCAGGGATGGGTCAAAACGCGGCGCGACGGCAAGAGCGTGCACTTCATCCAGTTGAACGACGGCTCTTCGCCCACGGACTTGCAGGTAGTGGTGGAGGCCGGCGTGGTGCCGGCGGAGGTAATCGCGCGCATCACCACGGGCGCCTGCCTCAGCGTGGAAGGAGATCTCGTGGCGTCGCCGGGGAAGGGCCAGTCGGTCGAGCTCAGGGCCCGCAACCTGGTGGTGCATGGGACGGCGGATCCGGAAGAGTATCCCCTGCAAAAGAAAAAGCACAACCTGGAGACCCTGCGGCCTTTGGGTCACCTGCGCGCGCGCACCAACACGTTCGGTGCGGTATTCCGCGTGCGCAATGCGCTGGTCCGCGCCATCCACCAGTTCTTTCAGGAGCGCGGTTTCCTCTACTTGCATGCTCCCGTGATCTCGGCGTCGGATGCGGAAGGCGCGGGGCAGATGTTCCAGGTGACCACGCTCGATCTGGCAAAACCCGCAAACTTCGAGCAGGATTTCTTCGCGCGGCGGACGTACCTGACCGTGAGCGGCCAGTTGGAAGCCGAGATCTTCGCGCTCGCGTTCGCCAACGTCTACACGTTCGGCCCGACCTTCCGCGCCGAAAACTCGAACACGCCGCGCCACCTGGCCGAGTTCTACATGATCGAGCCCGAGATGGCCTTCTGCAATTTGCAGGACAACCAGGACCTGGCCGAGGCGTTCCTGAAGAGCCAGGTGGAACAGGTGCTGCGCGATTGCAGGCCGGATCTCGAATTCCTCAGCAAGTGGTACGACCCCGACCTGTTCAAGAACCTCGAGACTCTGATCGGCTCTACGTTCGAACGCATCACATACACCGAGGCCGTGGCTCTGTTGCAGAAAGCCGGGCGCAACTGGGAGTTTCCGGTGGAGTGGGGC
>JBGPKH010000046.1:0-24765 GCA_041485845.1 Bryobacteraceae bacterium | reverse complement strand
CCAACGGCACCGAAGGCGATATCCAGGTACAGACCAAACTCATGACCTCGCTCTCCGGCCAGGTGAGCAACATGGTCGACGCCGTCAATCTGATCGAGTCGCTTCGCTCCCAGGTCGCCGTTCTCAAGAGTGCGCTGGGGGCCGACGAGAGCGCCGCCAACATCCGCGCGGCCGCCGACCAGCTCACCTCCAAGCTCTTCGAAATCGAGGACAACCTGATTAGGCTCAAAGCTACCGGAAGAGGGCAGGACACCGTGCGCTGGTCGCCCAAGCTCATCGACAAGCTCGGCTATCTGGCAACCGAGGTGGAGAGCTCCGATTTTCAGCCGACCACCCAGCAGGTCGCGGTCCACGACGAGCTCAAGGAACAGGCCGCGACTCACCAGCAGCGGCTCAAGCTGCTACTCGAGAAAGACGTGGCGGCCTTCAACACCCTGCTCCGCCAGCGCAATGTGCAGAACGTGATTACGAACGTGCAGTAGGACAGGCCTCCTGGCCTGTCCCACCAACTCAATCCGTAATCGTCGCCGGAGTCTGTCGCCTTCGATCCACATGAAGCTTCGTCACGTCGGGCCGCGCGTAGTGGCCGGCCGGGTCGAAATTGAGCCGCTCTTCGAGCACGCGCCGGTGATCGATCGTGGCCACCAGCAGCTTCTCTTCGCCCGGCGCGGGCGGCAGAATCCACTCGCCGTCCGGCCCGGCGAGGCAGGAACCGCCGTTGGCCAGAACCTCCGGACACGCCGCGGCCACCGTCTCTCGCCAGCCCGCGCCGCTTCCGATATCCGCCCGCCGCATCAGCCCCGAGACCGACATCACATACGACCGCGACTCCAGCGCGATGAACCGCGTGATGTCCCGCGTATTGTGAATGCCGCCCGGCCAGACGGCGACGTGCAGGTCTTCGCCCTGCGCATAAAGCGCGGTGCGCGAAAGCGGCATCCAGTTCTCCCAGCAGTTCAGACCCCCCACATGGAAAGCGCCCACCGGGTGCGTGCGCAGACCGTGACCGTCGCCCGGCGACCATACCAGGCGTTCTTCGTAAGTCGGCATCAGCTTGCGGTGGATCGATCCGATTTCTCCGTGCGCATCGATGTAGACCAGCGAACAGTAGAGGCTGTGGCCGCCCCGGTCGGCGGCCCGTTCGATAGTCCCCAGATACACCGCGATTCCATGGCGAGCGGCGGTCGCGCGGATGGAATCCAGATCGCCGGCTTCGGGCTGCACTGCCTGCGCCGCGTACTCCGCGAAGATGGTCTTTTGCAGCGCCGAATTGAACCGCGCGCCGTCGGTATGTTCCACCCAGAACGGATAGCCCGGCGCCAACGCCTCGCCGAATGCCACAAGCTGGCAGCCGTTCTTTGCCGCCTCCTCGATCCAGGCGTTCACCTTCTCAATGGTCCCCAGCCGGTCGAGCCAAACCGGAGCGATCTGCGCCAGCCCCACCGTCAATTGCATTTCGTCAGTGCCCGCTTCCGTGGGCCGCTCCCGGCTTACCCAGCTCATTCAGCGCCGCCTTGAACCCGCCCGCCAGTTTCTCCGCCGGACCCGTCCCCCAGTAATGCAGGAAGTAGATCGCCGGCTGTCCGCTGGTCATGTGGTTGTGGATCGCCACTACGTTGAGCCCGTTCGCCCGCAGCGCCTTCAGCACGGGAGTGATTTCCGCAGCCAGCATGGCCACATCGCCCGCGATCTCCGCATTCGCATCGCTGCCGAAGAACGCGGCCCAGGTATTGAGTCCCATGCGGGCGTTGATCGTCGCCCCCATCTCTTTCAGGTTGACGTCGTCGCGGCCGATTGTGATCTTGTAGACCGTCCCGTTCTGCTCGCCCTCGTGTCCCACCAGCTTGGCGATCCTGACCGTATCCATCTGTCCCGCGGAGACGTTGGATCCGCCGCCGGAAACGGTGCTCTGGTGCTGCGGCGATCCGTGCCCGATGAGGTCGAGCGCCGGCTTGGCCATCTTCGCCAGCTCCGCCGCCTTCCCGTGACCATGTACGTGCATGTAGAAAATCCGCGGGCTCTCAAAGAAGAAGTGGTTGTGCAGCGCCGTCACTCCCAGTCCGTTCGACAGCAGCGCCGACATCACCGGATTAACCTCGTCTTCCAGCAGCACGAGATCGCCCATCATGACGTCGTTGCCGCCGTCCCCTTTGGTCATCGCCAGCCATCCGCCGAAACCGAAAGGCGTGGGAGTTGCGATGCCGTCGATCGTGACCTTGAGGTCGTTGCGCGGAATGTTGATCTTCAAGACGTTGGCCTTGAAATCTCCCTGTTTGCCGAGAGCTTTCAGTACCCCGTCATAGTCAGCCGGCATGTTCTGCGCGACGGCCGCGGCCGCCCAGAACAGCAGAAAACCGAACAGTTTCGAATTGCCCATAATCTCCCTCCTTGCCCGGACATCCGTTTCCGAGGCTCGACCCCACCTTACCGCATTTCCTCGGTCGGCTCCAGACGCACGAATGCGCGGTACAGCAGCAGGTCGTAGACGATCTTCAACCCGCCGGCGATAAAGAATGGCAGGTTGATCAGCGACGGCCTCGCCAACAGAAGTCCTGCCAGCACGGGAGCCAGGGCCGCGCCTGTGGTGCGTGCCACACCCGTGATGCCGGCCGCCGCCGACCGCTCTTCGGGACGCACGATCGCCATGGTGTACGACTGCCGCGCCGGCACATCCATCTGGCTGATGCTGAATCGCAGCAGCAGCACCAGAATCGCCAGCGGCAGCGTTGGCATCAGCGCCACCAGGATCAGCAGGACGTTGGAAGGAAGGTGGGTGAACACCATCGTCCGGATCAGACCGAAACGCTTGGCCAGCCGCGATGCCAGCAGCGCGGAGACGCCCGCAAACACGTTCGCGCCGAAAAAAATGCCGCCCAGCGTCGCCGGCTGCACGCCGAACCGCAGATAGAACCAGTACGCCGCCAGGCTCTGCACCACGAAGCCGCCGCCGAACGCGTCGAGCGCGAAAAGACCGGACAGCTTGAGCACCACGCGGCGCGAAGGCCCGATGCCGAGCGGGCTTTTCGCGGTAGCCGGCCCGTCCGGATCGCGATGCACTTCGGCTGCCGCCGTGAGCCTGCCGGACAAGACGGCGAGTAGAACTCCCAGGCCCGCATAAACGATAATGACCACCCGTTCGCTTTCCACCGGCGTCATGACTCTCGTCTGCAATGTCTGGGTCAGCAGCCCCGCAAACAGCGAACCGGCCGCGGTGGCGAGTGCGCCTGTCAACGTATACCAGGCGAATACTTCGGTCCGCGTTCGCGCGGGGACCACCTGCGAGAGCGCCGCCTGCTCGATCGGCAGAAACGGCCCCACCTCGTTCCCGCTCGGGCTGATCACCCCGATCGTGGCCGCCATCAACAGAAACAGGAAGTTGCTGGTGAGCGCCAACGCGACACCGGCGCCGGCCATCAGGAAAGCCCCGGCGATCAGCATTCGCCGCCGGCCGATCCGGTCCGCCTGCGTGGTCAGCATCAGCGAGACCAGCGTGTCACCGAGCAGCGTAAGTGTCAGCAGCATTCCCGTCTGCGATTCGGTCAGACCGAGGCCGGTGAGATAGAATACCAGCACCACCGACAGTGAGCCGTAGGAGAACAGCCGCGTGAACCGCGTGAGGAACAGCAGCAGCCCATCGTGTGTCAAGCCCCCCAGCGCGCTGGGCTTCCAACCGCCCATTGCTCCCCCCGGACCGAGAGTAACATGGCGCTTGGAAATCTTCAGGTGCGTCATGTATGCTCGGGAGAACGCCATGAAGAATACTCTTGCCGCATTTCTCCTCTGGGCGGGCGCAATGGAGGGACAAGACGTTCTCTCGCTCGCCACCCGCATCGACCTGCCTAATGTGGAGGGCCGCATCGATCACCTGAGCGCCGATTTGAAGGGCCAGCGCCTCTTCGTCGCCGCACTCGGCAACCACACCGTCGAGGTGCTGGACCTACAGTCCGGCAAGCGCATCCGGTCCATTCCGGATCTCGCGGAGCCCCAAGGCATATACTACGATGCCGCGGCGAATCGTCTTTTTGTCGCTTGCGCTAAGGATGGCGCCACGAAACTGTTCGATGCCGCCACGTTTCAAGTTCTGGAGACCGCGAAGTTCTCCGGCGATGCCGACAATATTCGCTACGACGCTCGCGGCCGCCGCGTGGTCGTCGGCTACGGCGACGGCGCGCTGGCGTTCCTCGACGCAAACGGAAAGAAGACCGGGGAGATTCCGCTCGATGCGCATCCCGAGTCCTTCCAGCTCGAGAAAACCGGCGCCCGCGTATTCGTGAACGTCCCCGATAAGAAAGAGATCCAGGTCGCCGATCTCGTCAACAACGCCGTGCTGGCGCGCTGGCCGGTCACATCCGCGCTGCGTAACTACCCCATGTCGCTCGACGAGGCCCACCACCGTTTGTTGACCGGTTGCCGTGCGCCGGCCCGCATGCTCGCGTATGATACCGCGACCGGGAAGCAGACGGCGTCAGTCGAGATTGTGGGCGATACCGACGACCTGTTCTACGACCCCGCCAGAAGCCGCGTCTATGTGATCGGAGGGCAGGGCTTCGTCGATGTGTTCGAGCGGAAGGACGCCGATCGCTATAACCGCATCGGTCATTACGCTACGGCGGCCGGCGCCCGCACCGGCCTCTTCGTGCCTGAATGGGGAAAACTCTTCGTTGCCGTCCCGCACAGGGGCGCGCAGCGCGCGGAAATCCTGGTCTACGAAACGAAATAGGATCGGCATGAAGAAGGTCGCCATGAAGCTCGTCTTTCTTCTGCTGGTATCGCTGCCCGCGGTGGCTCAGACGGGAACTCTATTCGGGATGTTCTACGATCGCTTCGGCCTCGCCAACACACTCACCGCCGAACGCTACAACCGCATCGTGCAGCAGCAGTACGTGGTCGCCAATCCGGACTTCTTCCCAACCGTGCCGGCACTGTCTTCCCTGTCTGGCCCTCTCCCCGCCAGCACGATTCACGTAGTCAGTTCCACCTTGCGCGCGCCATACATCATGCAATCGGCCGTGGGATTCGAACGTCAGCTCCCGTTCGGCACAACAGTGGCGCTCACCTGGGCCAACTCCCACGGCCTGCATCTTCTGCGTTCCGGCGCCATCAACGCCCCATTCCTGGGCCAATTCCCGCTGGGACGGCCCGCCCCGGTATTTTTGATGGAGTCCTCCGGGCTGTATAACCAGAATCAGCTCATCGTGAATGTGAATTCGCGGGTGAACCGCAATCTCTCGCTCACCGGGTCGTATGTCTATAACCGCGCCAACAGCAATACCGGCGGGCTGGGGACGTTTCCGGCGAATCCTTACAGCATGGAAGGGAGTACGGACCCGCGGCCACCGACATGCATCATCGGGTCTCTCTCACCGGCTCGAGTACCACCATGTGGGGCATCCGCTTCAATCCGCTCCTGACCGCCAATTCGGGCCCGCCTTTCGACATCACCGCGGGACACGACCTCTACGGCGACACGCTCTTCAACGGGCGCCCGGGGATTGCCAGCGACCCCCGCAAGCCGGGAGTTGTCACAACTTCATATGGCCTGCTCGACCCCAATCCGGTTCCCGGCGAAAGGCTGCTGCCGCGTAACTACGGCCGCGGCCCGGGCCAGATCATGCTCAACATGCGGGTGGGCCGGACATTCGCATTCGGACCTGCGCCTGAGTTCCGGCGCCGCCTCAGCCGCGCCCGGCGGACCTGGCGGTGGTGGTGGTGGTGGCGGCGGCAACCGCGGCGGACCCACCGGCCCGTTCACTATGGGCGGAACCGCACAGTCCGGCGCCGCCGGCCCGGTGAATCGCCGCTTCAGTCTCTCGGTTTCAATGTATATTCGCAACGTGACCAATCACAACAACCCGGGGCCCATTATCGGTAACATCGCCTCGCCGTTGTTCGGACAGGCCAATCAACCTGCCGGATACGGCGGCGGCGCATTTTCGGAAGCGGCCAATAACCGCCGCCTCGAACTGCAGACGCGGCTTACGTGGTGAAACGCTCCTGGAATTCGACGCACTAGATTATGAACCGGAGGGGACTGACTAAATGCCCGACGAACACTTTGACGTAGTGATTATTGGCACCGGCTTTGGCGCCACCGTGGTGGCCACCGAGTTGGCAAAACAAGGGAAGAAAAACATCCTGATGCTGGAGCGCGGAGTTTGGTGGTTTACTCCGGAACGCCCCTTGCCCGGTTACATCACCCGCAAGCCGGGCGGACAGCGCGAACCGCTCCAATACTGGCCCCGGCCCGACCATCGGCAGGGCCTGCTGGACCTAATCTCGGTCGTCAAGACTAATAACAAAGCCATCGAAGACATCCGTAACTTCGGCGTCAACCGGCCGGTTCCCCTGTATCGCTACAATTCCTTCAACGACGTCGATATCCTCACGGCAAGCGGCGTCGGCGGTGGGTCGCTGGTTTACTCCAACGTCTCCATCGCACCCTTGAAAGACGATAGCGGAAGCTATCCCGTGATGGACGAGTGGCCCCTGCAACTCACGCCCGACGACTACAAGGAAGCGGAGGACTGGATGGTGGCCAATCGAGGCGCGACCACCCAGGTGGTCACCAAATTCCCGCTGCCCAAACAGAAGCTCAAAGACCCCGCGGACCCCGCCTCCGGCCCCGACCCCAACCAGCAGGGTTACCGCGATCCGCTGGCGTTGCTCGACAACAATCCGAATCTCCTCCTCGGCCGCAGCCGCTGGTTGAAGGAAGCGTCGCAAAAGGTCGCTCTCGGACCCGAATGGAAAAAGGTGGACGGTTGGGGTCCGCTGGATCTTCAGATCTTCGAGTTCACCGGCGATAACCTGAAGCCCGGGGACCTGGGGAAATTTGTCTACTGCGAGCGGCAAGGCCGCTGCTTCCTCGGCTGCCTTCCCGGCGCGCGTCACACCCTCAACAAGACGCTCCTCAATAAGGTCCTCGACGTTCCCAACCCGCCGGCCACCTTGCGCGCGCTCACGGATGTCAATCGCATCGAACCCGTCGCCGCCGGCGGGTACCGCGTATTCTACGATCAGCTCCACCTGATGGACGATGGCAAGGAGTCCAAGTCCGTCACCGCGCCGGTAGTCGTGCTGGCCGGCGGGGTGCTGGGCAGCACTAAGCTGCTCCTCCAATCGCAGTCGGCCAAGCTCCCCTTCAGCGATCGGCTCGGCCGGCGGTTTTCCTCGAACGGAGATTCCGCCGGGTTCGTCACCAGCGCCGCCGACCTGGGATACAACATCTATGACACGCGCGGCCCCATCAACACCTCCCACGTGATGTACCAGGTGAGCCTGCAGAACGGCAAGCCGCTGTTCATCAATGTGGAAGATGCGGGAATTCCGCCGATGCTGGCGTCCTCGGTGAAGCGTGCGATTGAGGTGCTCGGCAACGCGGCCGACCGCGATCCCTTCTTCGGCCAGCTCGAGGCGATCTGGAACCTCAGCCAGCCCGACTCCGGCTTCTTCGGCCTCGCCCCCGATGCCCGCGACCCCAACCGCTCCCAGACCGAGTCCGAAATGCTCATGAGCACGTTCTTCTTCAACCTCATGGGCAGGGACGGTGCGCGCGGGAAGTTCGGCCTCGATGACGGCAACCTCACGCTGGATTTCGAAGGCGGCCCCCTGAAGAATGACGCGGTGTTCCAGAAGATCGACGAGGTCATGGCCGCCATGGCCTTCGCCATGAACGGAACTTACGTCCGCTTCCCGTTCTGGAGCCGCGGCAAGGTCCCGCGGTTGCTGGGCAACGATGCGACCGCGGAGCGCAAGGTGGTCACGGTGCATCCTCTGGGCGGATGTCCCATGGGCGAGACCGCGAAAACCGGAGCGGTGGACAAGCACGGCCAGGTCTTCAAGCCGGACGGGACGGTCCACGCCGGCCTCTACGTGGCAGATGCCGCCGTGATTCCAGGGCCGGTGGCCGTGAATCCCACGCTCACCATCGTGGCCTTCGCCAAGAAGATCGCGGCGGACATTCTGGCCGCCATGTAAGTCAACGATCGTTTCAAGGCCGTGGAGTGCAGTCCGATCGCAAGCGCTCGACATAGGCTTGCGCGGCTCTCCGCATGGCGGCGCCATCGTGGAAGAGCCACAGATGCGTTCCGGACTGCCTCCGGCCAGGTGCGCGACCAGAAGCGGCGAGTCTGCTCCGGGCCTGCAAGTTCGCCCGACCGTTCATCACGTGCTGCACGGGCACGATCAGCGGCGCTTGCCAGATGGTGGGGACCGCTCCTGCGGCCCCACGCTATGGAAAAGATTTCCCGCCGGGTCATGAGCTCGCCCTCCGATGACATGGTAAGGCGTGCCGGAGAGCAACAGGGTTGCCAGGGTGTAGCCTGAAAGAGCGGCCCATCACCGACATGCTCGAAAAACTCCTCACCGAACAACCGAACCCGGCATCCGCCTCTATCGACTCCCTGCCTACCGGAGAAGCGCTGCGCATCATCAACGCCGAGGATCGCAAGGTGGCCGAGGCGGTGGAGCGCGAGATCCCGCAGATCGCGCGCGCGGTGGATGCCATCGTCGCCGCCTTCGAGCGCGGCGGGCGGCTCTTCTATCTCGGCGCCGGCACCAGCGGGCGGCTGGGCGTGCTCGATGCGTCGGAGTGCCCGCCCACGTTCAGCGTGCCGCCGGAGATGGTGCAGGGAATTATGGCGGGCGGCGAGGCGGCGCTCAGCCGCGCCACCGAAACCACGGAGGACGATCCGGCCATCGGCGTCCGCGACCTGCAGGCCCGCGGATTTGCGGAGCGCGACGTGCTGGTGGGAATCACGGCGAGCGGGAGGACGCCCTACGTGCTGGGGGCCATCGCGGAAGCCAAACGGCTGGGAGCGGTCACGGTGGGGATCAGTTGCACGCCCGATTCGGAGCTGTCGCGGGCGGTGGATATTCCCATCGCGCCCATCACCGGACCGGAGATCGTGGCCGGCTCCACGCGCATGAAGGCGGGAACCGCGCAGAAACTGGTATTGAACATGCTCTCTACCGGGTCGTTCGTGCGGTTGGGATACGTTTACGGCAACCTGATGGTGAACGTTCAGCCGAAAAACACCAAGCTGGTGGACCGCGCGCGGCGCATCATCGCGCAGGCGGCCGGAGTTTCTTATGAACGCGCGGGCGAATTGCTGACGGCTTCCGGCAGGAGCGTGCGCTTGGCGATTCTGATGGGCAAGGCGGGCGTCGGCCGCGAGGAAGCGGAGCAACGCCTGGCTGCGGCGGGCGGAAGGATTTCGAAGGCTCTACATGGATAAGTTCGTGATCGCGGGCGGAACGCCCCTCAAGGGAGAAATCCCGACCAACGGATCGAAGAATTCGGCGCTGCCGGCGCTGGCCGCGGCGCTGCTCACCGAGGAGCCGGTGATCCTGAAGCGGATTCCTCGCGTGCGCGATATCCGCACCATGCAGCGGCTGCTGGTGGATATCGGCGCGAAGACGGAAGTGGACGGGCAGACGGTGAGGCTGACCACGGAAAAGATCGTCTGTCCGGAAGCGCCCTACGAGCTAGTCAAAACGATGCGCGCCTCCAGCCTGGTGCTGGGACCCCTGGTGGCGCGGAGCGGACGCGCCCGTGTTTCGCTGCCCGGCGGCTGCGCCATCGGGGCGCGGCCCATCAACCTGCACATCTTCGGCCTGGAGCAACTGGGTGCGCGCATCCACCAGTCGCACGGATACATCGAAGCCGAAGCGCCGGATGGACTTCGCGGCGCAGCGGTACACTTCGACCGCATCACCGTGACCGGGACGGAAGACCTCTTGATGGCGGCGGTGCTGGCCAAAGGCGAGACCCTGCTGCGCAACGCCGCGCGCGAGCCGGAGGTGGTGGACCTGGCCGAGCTGCTCATCCGCATGGGCGCGCAAATCGAGGGCGCGGGCAGCTCGACCATCCGGATTCAGGGCGTCGACCGTTTGCACGGCGCGGAGCACACTATCATTCCGGACCGGATCGAAGCCGGGACTTTCCTGGTGGCCGCGGCCATCACCGGCGGCGATCTTACGGTGAAGGATTGCAACCCCGAGCACCTGAGCGCGCTCGTGTCCAAGATGCAACAGGCCGGGGTGGAGGTGACACAACCCGGCGCCACCACGCTGCGGGTTCGCGGCGGCGGCAGGATGCGCTCGGTGGACATGACCACCGAGGAGTATCCCGGTTTCGCCACCGACCTGCAGGCGCAGTACATGGCCCTGATGACGCAGGCCGAGGGCATCGCCATCATCGTAGAGACGATCTTCGAAAACCGCTTCATGCACGCCCAGGAGCTGGCGCGCATGGGCGCGAACATCCGGCTCGACGGCAAGCAGGCCATCGTGGCGGGACCGCGCACGCTGAGCGGCGCGGGCGTGATCGCATCGGACCTGCGGGCCAGCGCGTCGCTGGTGCTGGGAGCGCTGGTGGCGAAGGGCGAGACGGTGATCGACCGGGTCTACCACATCGACCGCGGCTATGAGAGAATCGAGGCGAAACTGGCGCGTGTGGGCGCCAAGATTCGGCGCGTGGAGTGAGGAGACGGCATGGTGCACAGTCCCGGGTTCCTGAAGCTGGTGGACGACGCAAAGTCGCGGGTGAAACAGATCGATATTGCGGGCTACCAGGCGATGGTGGCGGCAGGTGACCCGCACGTTCTGGTGGACACCCGTGAGGAGAGCGAGTGGGCCAACGGGCACGTCTCGGGCGCGGTCCATATGAGCAGGGGGATCATCGAGCGCGATATCGAAACCAAGGCGCCGGACAAGGCCGCCCGCCTGGTTCTGTATTGCGGCGGAGGGTTCCGCTCGGCGCTGGTAGCGGACAATTTGCAGAAGATGGGGTATGAAAACGTCCTCTCGTTGGATGGCGGCTGGCGGGCGCTGAAGGAATCGGGGCTGCCGCTCGAGAAGTAGCAGAGTCCTGACTGCTATGCCGCATGCCGCTGGAAGCCGCTTTGGTCCCTACCAAGTCCTTACATCGTCTCTGAGCTGGTGGAGGGTGAGACGCTCAGCACGCTGGCGCGGCCGGGCGGCCTGCCCATTCGCAAACTGCTGGACATCGCGGTTCAGATCGCCGGCGGGCTGGCACGTGCTCACCAGGCGGGAGTGACTCACCGCGACCTCAAGCCGGGGAACATCATGATCACGCCCAATGGTCATGTCAAAATTCTCAGGTTGGTAACCGTCGATGTCAAGACGCGCCGCGAAGTGGGCGCAACTCCGCTGAACATTTTCCCTTCACCCGGACGGCAAACGGTTCGCGATCGCGGTCGGCACAGCCAAGCGGGATATCTGGCTGCTGGAGGGTTTCGACACGCCGAGGGGCTGGTGGGACCGGCTGCTCGGCCGTTGACGCTAGTTGGCCGGGTAGGCGATGCCGAGATTCTTCGCGGCGGCAATCATGGCGTGATCCGCGGTCAGCAGGTTGCAGCCGGAAATCAAGGCGGCGGCCAACAAGTGAAGGTCAATCCAGCCCAGTCCCCTGCCCCACAGGCTGTTCGTTTCCAGAAGATGATGGACATCCGATTCCTGCGCGGCGGGCACCCGCGGTAACAACTCAAGGTAGTGTAATGTTCTGGGCCGTTTGGGCAGGTTACCGGCAACCAATTCACCCAGAACAAATGGGTGCATGCGCACTGATCTCGTCGCTATCAACTGGAGCAGCCGGGCATCCGGTAGCCGCATGTGATCCACCCAAATGGATGTATCGACAAGAGTCATCGTGTCTTCTTCGACCTGCGCCGACGACCAGCCTTGAAATTCGGCATCGTTCCGCCCATCTCAGCGAGCCGTTTCCCTGCCTCCCATTGCACCAACTCGCGGAGGGCCTTGTCGATCAAGGCCTTTTTCCCCTTAATGCCCGTAAGTTTGCGGGCGTCGCGCAGCAATTCTTCATCCACATCCAAAGTAACCGTCATAATGCCCAGTGTAGCCGATTAATGCAGATCAACGATACGCGAACACCGCCGCGTAGATGATCAGCGCAATCAGCGAGAGGCCGATGCCGAGCGCCGTGAAGCCGAGACGCCGCCAGAGCTTCGCGGCCAGCGGGACCGGCGCCGGCATGAGGTTCCCTTCCAGTTCTCCGCGCTCCACCATTTCCTGATACTCCCGCGGGCGGTCCTGCTTGAATTCCTCGAGCGGCACGCCGCCGGTGAAGATCACGGTATCGATCGGAAACTTCTCCGGCCGGAAGTGCGTGTTGAAGAAGTGCACGCTGAAGATGAACGCGACTGCCAGCAGGGCCTCGTCGCTGTGGATCGTGGTGGCCACGTTGACCATCCAGCCGGGCATGAAGTGTGTGAAGAAAGCCGGATACCAGAGCAGCAGCCCGGTGCCGCCGATCACCGCGACTCCCCAGAACACGGCGAAGTAGTCGAACTTCTCCCAATACGTCCACCGGCCGTAGTCCGGACGCGGGCCTTTGCCGACGAACCACTTGACGGAGCTCACGAACTCGCGCCAGTCGCGGCGGCCCAGGAGCATGCTGTCGGGCCCGGTGAGGAACTGCCACCAGGTCAAGCCGCTCTGTTTGCGTTGGCGAGCCAGGTCCCACACGTGCATAGCGAAGTAAGCAAAAGTGAGTACGGCGCACACGCGGTGAATCCAGCCGGCGACTTCGAAGCCCCCCAACACGCGCGCGACGACCCTCGCCCAGGTGGCGTACGAGAACTTCAGGATCATGCCCGTGGAGGCCAGTCCCAGGAAACTCGCGATTACGGTCAGGTGGAGGTTGCGTTCGAACGTCCGGAAGCGGCGCACGTACACCTCGCCTTCCTGCGCGTGCTGTTTTTTGAGGGCGTTGCGGTATTGGAGCGAACGCGGAAGCCACAGCGCGGTGTGCGCGCCGGAGACGCACAGCGTCCCCACCAGCAGCGCGGTCATACCCCAGAACGTGTAGAACAGGATCGGATACCGCACCGGATCGTGGTGGGTGGCGTGAGTGAGATAGCCCGCGAACTGGCGGTGCGCCCCGGTGTGACACTTCGCGCACGTCTTGACAATGTTATTGCGGCTGAGCCTGGAGCGGGCGTCGGTCACCGGCAGGACGTCGTGCGAGCCGTGGCAGTCGTAACACTTGGCGGTCTTCAGGTAACCCAGCTTGGAGACTTTGCCGTGGTAGGTTTCGAAATAACTTTCGCTGATCGCCTGGTGGCATTTCCCGCACTGATCCATGATGTGCAGGCGGAAGTCCGCCTGGTCGGTGCGGGCGATGCTGTGCGCCGAGTGGCAGTCGCTGCACACCGGTTGCGGTTTCGACGTGGGATGCGACTCGGGAGAATGCACGCTGGTGACGAAGATTTCGTAAATGCCGCGGTGGCACTTGGCGCAAGTCTTGGCAATGTTCTGCCGGTTGACGCTGGAGCGCGAATCGCTGCCGGGCAACTCCAGGTGCGCGCTGTGGCAGTCGGCGCAATTCGCCGTCACGGTCAACCCGGCTTCCAGCAAGCCCTTGCCATGAATGCTTTCGGCGTAGTGCTCGACGATGTGATCCTGCCTGCCGTTGTACCGCAGCGCGGCCTTCTGGCCCGAGCGGTGACACTTCGCGCAGAGCGCCGGAACGTTGCGCGAGAAGGTCGGCGAATTCGATTCGATCCGGCCCAGGATGCCGTGGCTGCCGTGGCAATCGCCGCATTCCGGCGCGTCCGGGCTGCCTTTCGCGGCCAACTGCCCGTGCGCGCTTTGCCGGTACTGATTGGTCTGGTCGGGGTGGCAGATGGAACAATCCACTTTCGGAGGCATGGTCTTGCAGGGCCGTACTTCCGAAGGCGTGCCTCCGGTGTGGCACTGCACGCAAGCGGTGCGCCTGTGGCGGGAGTTTCCCAGTTCCTCCTGCTTCACGAAAAGGGAAACGGTCCTGCCGCCGCGCACTACCTTCAACTCGGGATTCTCGTGGCACCTTTGGCAGTCCCGGTCGGACATGCCCTGCGAGTAAAAGACGCGCCGGACCTTGTGCGGCTCGTGGCAGTCCACGCAAGCGGGAATCAGGTGCGGCTGCTTCTCCCAGAGCTCGCCGCGGATCACCTTGCGGTGCACGGACTCGATCTGTCCGTGGCACTTCGTGCAGGTCTTGGCGATGTTCTGCTTGGCGATGGAGGACCGCGGATCGGTGTGCGGCAGAACCAGGTGCGAGGTATGGCAACTGGTACACACCGCGGTAACGGTAAGCCCCTTCTGGTAGAGCCCCAGCCCGTGGATGCTGTCCATGTAGTTGCCGAGGATGTTGTCCTGCGGGATGTGGCGAGTCTCGGAGACCGTGGTGCCTTCGCGGTGGCACTGGCCGCAGAGCTTGGGAACCTCGACGGTGGAGATGGGCGAACCCGGTGTGGAGGGACGCTTCACCGTGTGGGCGCCGTGGCAAGTCTTGCAGGCCGGCGCCAGCTTGTCGCCGCGCGCGGTGGCTTTGCCGTGCAAGCTGTCGGCGTACTGCGTTTGCTGGTCCGGGTGACAGGCGCCGCAGTCCACGGGGGTCAGTTTCTCGGCATGCGGCAGAGGTTTGCCGGCAACGTCGCTGTGGCATGCGCCGCACTCCAGTTCGGCGTGCGGTGAGGCGCGCAGTGCCGCGGCGTCGAAAGGCGGTGGCATTCCCGGCTCGCGCCGGGCGGTGCGCCGGCCCGTCTCGTGACAGTCGAGACACTCCTTCGAGCCCGGAAGAGGCTTGCTCTCCTGCGCCATCGATGTGGCCGCCAGCAACCCCGCCGCGGCCAGAAGCACCCCGCCTTTGACGAAATTTAACACAATTATATCTTAATATCTTGTTGCAGTTTGCGTCAAGTTGTGGTGATTTCCCGCTTGTGGGGCAGGTTGTCAACCTGCGGGCGGGTTGTCAACCCGCCCTACTTGCCCTTGGCCTCAGTAATCCCGAGATCAGTCAGCACTTTCGGACTAGCTTCGTCCATCGCCAATAAGTTGTGGCAGGCGTTGCAGTCCTGGGTGATGGTCCGGCCGCCCTTTTCATTGTGCGAGCCATCGTGGCAGCGGAAGCAGCCGGGGAAATCGGTGTGGCCGATGTTGAGCGGATACCTGCCCCAGGTAAACGTTCATGTCGTGGAAGATGTTGCGGTTGTAGATCGCCAGCACCGGCTCTCACAACAACGGACGCCGAAAGTATCCTGCGTTTGGTAGCAAGGCTGATGGCCGTTATGTAATTTAATTTGTACGAAAGTTTCGCGTCTCCGCGAGCCGGAAGACTTGGCAGCGCGAAATCTGGGAAGAGCGATCTCAGCGGTAACCCTCGCGGCGGTTACGGACGCGGAGAATGCGAACACTCTCGTCATCCAGGTGGAAGCGCACCCGGTAGTCGCCCACACGAAGCCGGTACTCGGGCGGATCGATGCCCTGGAGTCTTTTCACGTTGCCCGCGCCAGTTTCGGCAAAGCGCTCGGCCGCCTGCTTGACGCGACGGCTGATTCCTTTATCGAGCGCCGCCATGTCTTCCAGCGCGGCCTCGGTCCATTCGATCTCTCTCACTCCAGGCCGAGCCGCCGCATGGCTTCGTCATGCGGGATACCTTTGCCGCCGCGGCGAGCGAGCCAATCACGGGCTTCGGCGACAGCGTGTTTTTCTTCTTCGGTCTCCGACTCGTCGTCCATGGGCGCGTTGCGCAAAGCGGCGGTGACGGGATCGACGATGGTTTCCAGCAAGCCGACCAAGGCAGAGAGCTGCGACTCCGGTAAGCGGTCGATCAACTGGTGAGCGTGCTGTCGGGTGTCGCTCATCGGGAGCCTCCGGAATCGCCGGAGGCGAAGCTTCGCGCCGCTTCATTCACGGTCTTGCGCAGAATGATGCCA
This sequence comes from Bryobacteraceae bacterium, assembly GCA_041485845.1. Classification (GTDB taxonomy): domain Bacteria; phylum Acidobacteriota; class Terriglobia; order Bryobacterales; family Bryobacteraceae; genus OMOG01. The sequence continues at coordinate 9,025 of JBGPKH010000046.1, read as the reverse complement.
GACGGTTGGCTGCAGGGCCTAACCGCAGAATAAGGAGTCGGCGTCATCGGATTGACCTTCACGGATTCCATCTGATGCTACAACAGTATCATATGGGTGACTGCGCAATGGACCATTGCGATACGATAGCCTCCCGTCCAAGAAAGGCCCAAGCCGGCTCCCATCCAGACAAGAAACGAGACTCGGAAAACCAGTCACGCCCTCAGAAAATATTTCTTCAACACATCTTTTCGCTAATCAATAGGGCTGCGAGGTATACCGCCGGATTCATCTTGATCTTGAGATCTAAGAGGCAAAACTCCCGCAAAACGGGCGCCGGCGTGGCACTGGCCGCAGAACTCAACTACCGCACGACGGAGCGGGACATGGAGGATGTGCGGCGGGCGGCTACCTGCCGTCCCGCGCCTTGGCCTCAGTAATCCCGAGATCGGTCAGCACTTTCGGATTGGCCTCGTCCATGGCCAACAAATTATGGCAGGCGTTGCAATCCTGAGTAATCGACTGGCCGCCCTTTTCATTGTGCGCGCCGTCGTGGCAGCGGAAGCAGCCGGGGAAATCGGTGTGGCCGATGTTGAGTGGATACCTGCCCCAGGTGACGTTCATGTCGGGGAAGATGTTGCGGTTGTAGATCGCCAGCACCTGCGCCGCCGACGAAGTCACCTCGGACTGCCGTTGCGACCAGATGGCCGGATAGCTGTCCTGGTAATACCTGGCAAATGCAGCGGGAATTCTTTGTGCGGCGTCGTCACGCGTGCTGTGGTTGACCTTCAGGATTTCCAGCGCCTTCTTCTTGGCGAATGGCAGAGATGCGGAAACCAGTCCGTCGCGCATGGCGTGGTCCAGCGCGCGCTCGGGAAGGTCGTAGGTGTGCGACGGGCGGTTGTGACAGTCCATGCAGTCCATCTCGCGCATCGTGAGGCCGGCGCCGTCCGGCTTGGCGTCCGCGGTCGCGTACACGGTCTTCTTGCCGTTGACCGAAGACTCCACCCAGGGAATGGTCTGCCGCGCCTCGTCGGAGTGGCCGTAACGGATGGCGACGCCCGGGCCCAAGTGGGTGCCGTGTATACCGATTCCGCCGTTGCCGCCGCCAATCTTCATGAGCAGCACGGTCTTGGTCAGGCTGTTGGTCTCGTCCTCGGCGTATTTCGACACCACCCGGATGCGGTCCTCGCCGTATTTCTGCGGCCAGTGACAGGATTCGCAGGTTTCGCGGGCGGGGCGAAGGTTATGGACCGGCGTGGGGATGGGGCGCGGGAAGGTGTTGAAGGTCACCGCAAATACCTGGCCGACCCCGGAGAGCTTGCTCTTCACGAACCAACCGGCGCCGGGACCGATGTGGCACTTCACGCACTCCACATTGGAATGCGGCGAGTTCTGGTAGGCGGTGAACTCGGGCTGCATGACGGTGTGGCAGGTCTGGCCGCAAAACGTGACCGAATCCATGTAGCTGACGGCGCCGTAAGAGAGCTGGCTGGCGATCGCGATGTTGAGCACGGTGGTGGCGCCGATGAAGTAGACCAGTTTCCGCAGTTCGGAATTGTGCCAGGTGAGCGGCGGGAATTCCGGCGGGTAGATTCCGGTGCGCCCCTCGCGCTTGCGCTTGAGCCACATTCCCAGAGGAATCATGAGCAGGCCCGCGAAGAACGGCGCGGGGAGAATCAGAAACGAGAGAATGCCGACGTACGGGCTCTTGGTTTCCCCTCGCAACGTGATCGGCAGTAAGAATAGCCAAAAAATCGTGGCCGTGGTGACGATCACCACGCCCGCGAGGCTGATCCAGTTATTGGACAGGTGGATGAGCGGGGACAGCCAGCCCCGGTCCCTGCTTGGAGCGATGTCAGGCGTCATGAATTGTAGTTCAGTCCCCCGCCGCCTTCACCTCTTGCGGTCCTACAGGCTCCCTCGAGGGCTCCTGTTTCTTTACACTACTCCCAGTCAGGAAGGCGGTGTTCAACGGGTAGACATCGGGATCGAAAATGCTGGAATAGAAGTGCCAGACGACAATCGCCAGGGTGGCGAGCACGGCCTCGTAGAAGTGAATGGACGTGGCCACGTCGAGCCAGGTCTTGGAACCTACTTTCATCACCAGACTGTTGGCCCACAGCAACACCCCGCTGGCGATCATGACTACCGCGCCCCAGACCACGGCCCAATACTCGGCCTTCTCGATGTAGCTGTGCGCCGAGCGCCCGGGCGGATTGGGGCCCAGGCCCAGGTTATAGGCAAAATTCGACAGCGCCTCACGGGCATCGGCGGCCTTGGGCAGCATCTCTTTCCAGTGCTCCCGCAGCTTGCGGCTGGCAATGAGCGAAATCAGGTGGGTGACGCTCACGGCCATGAAGATCGCCGCTGCCACGCGATGGATCAGGCTGCGCAGGGGGTGGGTGCTTTCCATCCACAGCAACGGGCGGGACCACGCCTGGTCGGGGTACTTGAGCGCGAATCCGGTCCAGACCAGGGTGAAGAACGAGACCACCAGGACCGCATGCTGAATGCGTTCGAATGGCAGCATGCGCACGTCGCCGTGCGCGGCCGGCTGCGGTGCTGTCTGCGCCCGGCCTGCCTGGAAGCGCAAGCGGATGAGTTTGCGCAGCCAGTCGCCGCCGTTGTGAAGAATCATGAGCCCGATGGTCACCGGAATCACAAACTGGTAAAACTCCCGCACCAGGCGCAACGCCACGGGCTCGGAGCGGCCCTCCGCAACGTGAACCTGGCTGATGGCAAAACGGGTGCCGGCGCCGGCGTGGCACTGGCCGCAGGTTTTGGGCAGGTTCCGGGCGTTGATCATGGACTTGGCGTCCGAAGACGGCAGGATATTGTGGACGCCATGGCAACTGGCGCAGTTGGCGACGGTTTGCGAGCCCGACTTGGCGGCCAGTCCGTGAAACGAGGAGTCGAAGCTCACCAGGCGGTCCGGGGGCAGTCCGAATCTGCGGTTCAGGCGCACGTCGCCGTGGCAGCTTCCGCAGGTGTCGCGAATATGGGCGGCGTTGACCGAGGAGGCCTGGTTATCGGGTTTGAAGATTTTGTGCTCGCCGTGGCAATCGGTGCAGAGGGGCGCCTGGGTGATCCCGCGCGCCAAAGCCTGCCCATGCACGCTGGCGCGGTACTGCTCCACCACGTCGGAGTGGCACATGCCGCAGGTGCCGGGAACCGCCAGACGGAAGGTCTGCGACTTGGGTGGGATCAGTTCGTGGGCGCTGCCATGGCACAGGCCGCAATCGGGGGCGCTTGCATTGCCGGCCTTGCGCGCCTGCCCGTGGACGCCGCTGGCATAATCGCCCGCCTGGTCCTGGTGGCAGGTGGTGCAGGCGGGTTTGGGAAGACCGGCCTTGTGGGGATACCGCTCGTGGGATTCGTGGCAGGTTTCACAGGGCAGCCCGGTGTGCGCGCTCTTCTCCAGTTTCGGTCCCTGGTCATGGCAGGAAGAGCATTCCACGGCAGGCGCCTCATCCGCTGCTTGCAGGTGGGCGCCGGCCCCGAGAAAAAGGCCTAGCAGGGCAGAACCGAGCGGCAAGCCGAGGGAGGAACGTGCCCGGTTCCTCATGAAATTACACCCCTGTTGGAATGTTGGATGCCGTGACCCAACTCTGATACACGTAGACCGCTCCGAGGAGCAGGCCGGAGACCACGGCGATCACGGTGAGGATTTTGCCCCACTTGTCGATCACTTCCAGCTTGTGGGCGACGGTTACCTGTTGGGCTACCGAGCCTTGCAGCACATGCAGGGTGTCGTCTTCCTCGCTGGCCACGAGCTTACGCCAGACGATCATCACAATCACCGATATGGCGAGGAGACCCCAGAGAACGATAAAGGGAACCAGGTTGAGATGCATCACTTACCTCCAGGTGAAGTTTCACAATTGGATTTGCGGCCCGGGGCTGATCCGCGACGGACCGGCCAGGCCGATTCTCTGCTTGTCGAAGGTTTTCCCGGTGGCTTCTTCAATCGCCTCCACCACCAGGAGCAGGTAAGCATCGAGCGCGCACTGCACCATCTGGCGGGTTTCGCAGGTGCCGTCGGCTGCCCGATCGGTGCAAATGGAGCAGACGTTGCGCCGGATGGCCTCGATGTACACGCCGATATCGTCGCCCCTCACGGATTGGATCGCCTGGGCAACTTGGGGGAAAAGCCGGAACAGCGAGCACCCGGAGGGCTCCTCCAGCCCGCACTCGCCGTCAACGGTTCGTTCGGTACAGAGATGGCAGATCTTGTTGCGGACAATCGACTCTAGTTCTGCTAATGAGTGGGTCACGTGAAACGACCTCCTTCCCGGAGCAAACGGTAATGCACGCAGGAGTCCACGGGGGTGTCCATGCAAACTATTGGATTTTGCAGCGTTTCGATGCGGAAGTCCGGTTATGTGGGGGTAATGGCGCAGATACGGAGCTGTGGCTGGGGGATATCCCGCTCTCTCGCGTGCGAGCAAAACTGGCGGTATCGTGGGACTTGGCGACGCGCAAGGCGGCAGCCATGATGGCCAGCAGAACGGTATTGATGGGATCCCGCTCGGAAACAACGGACACGATTCCGGCTTCCCAGGCCTGGGCGAGCAACTGGGGGTCCTTGCGGGTGATCAACACCACCCGCTCCGGATTGGACAGGGGGAGGGGCAGCCGCGCGAAGGCCAGTTCATCCACAACCAGGACGCTTGGCTGTGCCATGTCCGGACGATCGACGGATTCCACGTGACAGGCGCAACTTCGGGACAGGGCTTCCCGCACAGCAGCCGCGTAGACGCCGTCAGCCACAGAAAGCTGAACCGTATGCATCATAACGACTCCCCGTCTCCACCTCACCAGCTACTTCTTCTCCTGGTAACCGTCCAGGCTCTTATGCTCGGCGTAGTATTTTCCGGCGTCGGTCAGGTTCTTGTTCATCGCGTCTTTATCGGCGGACACCTTTGCGTGGCAGTAGACGCACTGTTTCTTGGTCGCTTTCATGTACTCCTGTTTGCCATAGGTAGCCGTAGAGCAAACCAGGAAACCGCCCAGCACGATAGCAGCGGGCACGATGAGCTTCAAATGGGACATGATGCCTCCGAAACCGTTAGATAGCAATTGCACTTCCACCGTCTATTTCGTGTCTTCCTCTTGGCTTACAGCGACTTACCCGCCGGCATAGGGTGCAATTCCCCCCAAAATCGACGCAGATTGGGCCAATTGACGCAGAATGGCCTTGGTATAATTGATTCTAAGTCGTCCATGATAATGTCCAAGCTCACGCCAGGCTGGCAGAAGGCCAGCGTTTTGGAAGCGGTGTTCGACCAGCTTTCCGACGCCCTGGTTCTGTACGATCCGGAATTCCTCATCACCGGCGTTAACCGGTCAGCGGAAAAGCTGTTCGGCATGTCGTCCGAAGAAATGCTCGGGAAACACTGCCAGGACATCTTCAAGTGCTCCTTGTGCGAACCGGGATGCGGTGTGCTGGTGGGCCTGAACCAGGCTCCGGCGGCGCCGAACTGCACGGTCCGGCTGCACACCGGCAACGGGATGGAACGGCTGGTGGTGATGCGCACCAACCAGATGTTCGACGATGAGGGTCGCCTGAGCGGCGTGGTGGCCACCATCAAGGACATCACCGAGGAAGCGGCTCCCCAGAAGCGGGAGGTGATCGCGGAATCGGCCCCCATGCGCGAGGTGCTGAACTTCGTGCGACGGGTCGCCGCCAGCGAAGCCACCACGATCCTGCTGGAAGGCGAGAACGGAACCGGTAAGGACTTGGTTGCCAAGACTTTGCACTACCAGAGCGTGCGCCAGGCCGAACCCTTCATCGCCATCAACTGCGCGGCCATTCCGGAGACGCTCCTGGAAAGCGAGCTATTCGGATATGAAAAGGGCGCTTTCACCGATGCGCGGGCGCAAAAGCGTGGAATCTTCGAGCTGGCCGACAAAGGCACCCTGTTCCTGGACGAAATCGGCGAGATTCCCCTGATGCTCCAGGCCAAGCTGCTGCGCGTGCTCGAGGAACAGAGCTTCCGGCGCCTGGGTGGGCTCAAAGATATCAAGCTCGACCTGCGCGTGGTGGCGGCGACCAACAAGAACCTGCGCGAAGCGGTGAAGGAAGGCGCCTTCCGCCAGGATTTGTATTTCCGGGTCAACGTAATCCAGATCCTGATTCCTCCGCTGCGGGAGCGGACCGAGGATATCGTTCCGCTGACGCGGTTCTTCATCGAGCACTACAACCGCAAGTTCAAGCGCAACATCGAAGGGGTGAGCGACCGGGCGGCCGAGCTGCTGCTCTCGCACGACTGGCCGGGCAACGTGCGCGAGTTGCGCAACGCCATCGAGCGGGCCATGATTCTGGAGGAATCCGCGCAGATCACGGTGCCCAGCCTGCCGATCGCCATCTCGCGTCCGGACCCCAGTGCGCCGATGGCCATTCCGGTGAACATCGACGCGCCTGCCGACGGGCTTTCGCTGGAAGATAATGAGCGGAGCCTGCTGGTGCGCGCTTTGGACAAGACCGCAGGGAACCAGACGCAAGCCGCGCGCCTGCTGCGGATCACGCGCGACACGCTGCGCTACAAGATGAAGAAGTTCAACTTGCGGTAGGACGGCGGCCGGTCACATCGCTCAGGAGCTGTAAAGGCCGCGAACCAACTCGAATCGACACGAATCGGCACGGATGAAGAGCGGAGCGTTCACGGCGGCCAGGGACGAGCCATTTCAGCGGGCCGGTTTGGACCACACCGCTCGTGCCCGGTGGCGGTGAGTGGCACAGTCGAACTGGAACTGGAACTGGTTTCAAAACGAAATGATCCTGTGGAACCGTTGCCCATGGGAAGCTTGCCTGGCTACAGCAAACGCTCCCTTTCGGTTGGCTCGGCGGGTGGCTCTCGGGGTAAAATCGGGGGACACGATATCTGGTTCAGCGCTTCCGACATTGGTTACGAGCGGCACTTGCGCGCCGTGACGCCCGCGGGCCGGCAGCGGCTGGTGGCGCGTATGGCCGGCACCATCACCCTGCATGATATCTCCCGGCAGGGGCGGGTACTCATCGCCCATGAGCGCATCCGCATGGGCACGCTGGCGTTGCCGGACGGCGAGACGCGGGAAAGAGAACTCTCCTGGCTCGACGGAACTTTGACCATGGACCTTTCCTCCGATGGCAAGACGGTTCTGCTGAGCGAACAGGCGTCCGGTGCCTCGCAGGATTACGGCGTGTATCTTCGCAAGACCGATGGGTCCGATACCATCCATCTGGGCGACGGATTGGGTACGGCGCTGTCGCCGGACGGGAAATGGGTGCTTACGAATCTGCGCGATCAATTGATTCTGCTGCCGACCGGCGTCGGAGAACCCCAGCCGATCTCCAAGGGCGTGACTTTCTTTGGCTTGTCAGCCTGGCTGCACTCGACGGCCCAGTTCTTCTTCCAGATCGACAAGCAGTCCTCCGGGAACCACGGCGGCGTACGCGGAGCGGCCTCGATCGGTAAATCGACGTCGCTGTCCTTGTCAGCGTCACCCCGCGCAAAGGAACCGAACACACGCACACGCTGAACACCGTGGTTGGCTGCGATGGCGAGAATCGCGGCGCGTTTGTCCTTGCCCAACTCATCCAGGGTCATGCATTCCCATTCGCACCGGCGGACGATATTGAGCTATGCTCTACCGATCAGTGGTCGATTACTGAACGGGCGCAGTGAATTTGCCCGATAGATGCCCGATCCGTTCTCGTCGATGATTGCAGGTAAGCGGTTTGTTATCAACGTTTGCGCGAAAGAACTCGCGAATCGAAGAGATGCCTGCCCCTGAATGGCCTGACCCGAATAATTCTTCTCCATCCGGTGTAGAATTAAGCTATGGCTGGATACACACCCGCGCAAGCCGCTGCCCTGACGGGTTTACCTCTGGCTGCGGTTCACAAGGCGATTGACAGCCGGCTGATTCGCCCCCGCGCCACGCGGTCGGGCGCAACGGTTCGGCGCCTGCTCACCAAAGAACATCTGATCTTCCTTCAGCTCGAAGCCGAAGGCCTTCGGCTTCTGCCGCTGGGAACTCGGCGGGAGATCGCGGAATTGCTCCAGCAGTCTCCGAAGAAGGACGAATTACCCGTCGGTGACGGTACTGCCCTTCGCATCGAGATCAAGCCCGCCCGTCGAAAGGTAGAGAGCCAATTGAAGCAGCTCGCGCGTATGGAAGAAATGGTGGTCACCGATCCAGACATCATGCGGGGAACCCCCGTGTTCAAGGGGACGAGGATTCCGGTGGACCTGGTGGCCGGGATGCTTGCCCAGGGCGCAACGGTGGACGAGATTCTTGAGGGCTATCCGACGTTGGACAAGGAGAAGATTGCCATCGCTCCGCTGTACGTGCGCGCGTTCCCACGGCGCGGGCGCCCTAGCCGCAGCCCCTGGCGGGGAAAAAAAGCGCGCGGCAGTCAGTCCTTCCCACTGAGCAGCCTGCTCACGACGGCATGAGGATCCTGATCGACGAGTGCTTTCATCAGTCGCTGGTAGATCTGGCCCATGCCGCGGGCTTTGAAGCAACGCACGTCAACCATCTCGGCTTGAGCGGCCAGCCGGACTGGGTCTTAGCGGAACGGATCGTCAAAGACGAATTCACGCTCGTCACCAATAACCGGGGGGACTTCATCCAACTTTTTCGCAAGATGGATCTGCATCCTGGCCTCATTGTCTTGGTTCCGAACGTCGTACCGGCCTTGCAGCGGGCACTTTTCCAGGCCGCCCTAAAATACTCGGCACAGCGAGACTTGGTCAATACGGTGATTGAGGTGAGCCTGGAGGGGAAGACGGTGACGTGCGTGGAATACGAATTGCCTGGGCAGCCCCTCCCACTACAGAAAACAGAGTGAGCACACACCAGTTCCCGCACGTGCGTGTACCATTCGGCCGCTTGATGTGCTGCCGCTTTACGAAACCGACCAGCCACCAGTCCAGGCAAGCCGGTGGAGATATTCAACGATTCCCGCTATTAAGATCTCCTAGCGGGAGTTTACAAGATAGAGGCAGGCGTCTGTGACAGGCCCCTGCGGCCCACGATTTGCAAGGCACCCCATCCT
>JBGPKH010000045.1:0-24776 GCA_041485845.1 Bryobacteraceae bacterium | reverse complement strand
CTCCGGCCGCGTACCCGCGCCGGATCTCTACGAATAGTTCCACTTTGCGCCTCCTGTCCATCCCGGAATCTTCTCATCCGGGGCTGTCCAGGTGGGCCAAATTAGACGATCAAAGTGGGCCAAATTAGAGGAGCGAACTCAGCAGTTTGTTGAAGAACACGAAAGAGTACAGCGGGCGGACCACCTATCATCCTGGCCGGCGTGCGGGGCTAGCTAGATCCCGAAGTTGACCTTCCGGCGTACGTCCTAAAGCTCAGGACCGACTGTAGTTAATCTTGTAGCTGTCGAGAGCCCGTAAGTAACCGATTTATTTGCAATGGCCGTTTCTGGCCATCCCCGCTCATCTGTTGCGAACGGTGGATTTCTGGCGTCCTGTAGGACTTCCGCAGCTACAATTCTGTCTACAGTCCGCACCCTGGTCGGAATTAGGATTTCTCGGCCGACACCTTTATTACCAGGCGGAAGTCAGGAACGGGCATACAAGCCGGACCAATTCCCCCACCGGCCCCCCGCTTGGGCCGAGGGAGGACTTGACCCGGACCTCCAACCTTTTTCCAACGATCCCCCCACTCCCTCCGTCCAAAGGTCGAATGGAAAGCGGAGACAATGGTGGGGGCTAGTCAACTGGCGCTGGATAACCACGTAACACAGCACAGGCCGATGGACTCCACCGATTATGCCTCCGAGGCGGACTTGCTGGCGGCGTGCCGGCGGCAGGACGCCCGTGCGTTCGAACATCTCTACCAGACGCACGGCGCGCGCCTCAAGAGTATCGCCTACCACATCGCCGGAAACCGGCAGGACGCCGAAGATGCCGTCCAGGAAACATTTCTGAAATTGTATCGGGTGATTGCCGGGTTTCACGGGCAATCGAGCATCGGAACATGGCTGTGCCGGATCGTGATCAACGTGTGTTACGACATCGGCCGCAAGCGGCAACGGGAAGCCGAGCCGCCTTCCGAGGATCGCCCCGCGCCGGGCAGCCAGGTAGCCCTGCGGGTGACCCTCCAGGATGCGCTCCGGCGGATCAACCCGCGGCACCGCATGGTGTTCCTGCTATTCGAGGTCGAAGGGTTGAGACATGCGGAGATCGCGTCGGTCCTGGAGGTGCCGGAAGGGACCTCCAAGGCATGGCTCTTTGAAGCCAAGAAGGAACTGAAACGGCTGCTCACGGAGGCGCGGCGATGATTTTTCAATGCAACGATCTGGAACGTGCGCTTCGCTCCCCGGAACTCATGCCGGATGCGCGGGCGCACGCCGAGCGGTGCGAACAGTGTCGCGAACAACTGTACATGTGGTCGGAGATTTCGCGGCTGGCGCCGGGCCTTCACGAGGAATGGGACAGCCCTTCGCTGTGGCCGCGGATTCGCGCCGATCTGGCCGCCGCGGCGCCGCAGCGCAAGGCGATCCCGATCTGGCGCTGGGGGCTCGCCGCCGCCGCGGTGGTGACGCTCGCGGTGGCGCTGTCGCTGCCGTGGCGCGGCAGGCAGCAGGGACTCGACTTTCTCACGGAAGACGCCCTGCACGAAGTGCAGCGGTCGGAATCGGCCTACGCGCGATCGATTGAGAGACTCTCGGCGGTCGCCGCAGACAGCTTGCAGCAGTCTCCCGCGCCGCTGGCAGCCGCCTATCGCGAGAAGCTGGTGCTTCTCGATTCGGCCATCGCGGATCTCAGGGCCAACGTGGAGAACAATCGCTACAACGTTTATTTGCAGACGCAACTGGCATCGCTGTATCGGGAGAAGCAGAAAACTCTGCAGGAATGGCTAGAAAATGCGAAACGGAATTAATCTCTTATTGATATGCTGCTGCGCCATGACGGCGCACGCGCGCGAGGAATACCGGCGCGACTTTCGCAAGACGGTCGCGCTCACCGGCGGGCGGAGCTTCCGCGTCGAGAACTCGCTCGGCGCCATCAGCATCCGCACGCACAACAAGGGTGAGGTCGAGATTCAGGCGGCCATCCGCTGCTCGGCGTCCACCGCCTCCGAGGCACGCAGTTTTTGCGATCAGATCCAGATCGTGGTGGATGCCGGCGGGTCGGTTCGCACCCAGTATCCGAACCACTACAACAACCGCAACCTGTCCTATGGAGTGGATTATGAAATCCTGATTCCCGAGACCGCGCCGCTGGAAGTTCGCAACCGCTTCGGCTCAGTCACCGTCATTAACCTGCGCGCGCCCGGCGCCATCTTCAACAACAACGGCCCGGTCTACCTCTCCGGGGGACGCGGCCGCCTCCAGATCGAGAACTCGTTCGGCAGCGTAGAGGTTCGCACCAACGATGGCGACCTTTCGGTTCGCAACGGAAACGGCGCGGTGACGGCCAACGATATCAGCGGCGCCGTGGACATCACCAACCGTTTCGGGAACGTGCGGGTGACGAACGCGGGGCGCGGCGTGACGGTCCACAGCAACAACGGGGAAATCGAGGTCGCCAACGTGGGCGGTGTGGCGACGATCTCCAATTCGTTCGGCGGAGTCACGGTGTCGGATGCCAAGAGCGACGTCATCGTCCAGAATCAGAATGGCGAGGTGCGCGTCACGGGAGTCACGGGGACTGCCGATCTGCACACGACCTTCAATCGGGTCGGCTTTTCACGCATTGGCAAAGCGCTTACCGTCCGCGCGTCGAATTCGACCATCAGCGGCGATACGGTCGGCGATTCCGCGACCGTCGAGACGAGCTTCGGCGGCGTGGAGCTGCGCGGTGTCAAAGCGGGCGCACGGGTCACCGCCGGCAACAGTTCCATCCGGCTCAGCGGCATCGGCGGCGAAGTGTATGCCAAGACCTCATTCAACGGAGTTACGGTAAGTGACGCGGCCGGCCCGGTCACGGTGGAAAACCAGAACGGCTCGGTGACGGTGGACGCGAAGGCCGGCCAGAAGTGCCAGCCGATTTCCCTGCACACGAGCTTCGGTCCAATCCGGGTGGCGATTCCGAGCGGCGCCAGCTACAACGTCACCGCCAGGACATCCTTCGGCCGAATCCACTCCGACGCCGACATGACGGTGTTGGGAGAGATCTCGGGGGATGAGGTGAGAGGCCGGATCGGCGCCGGCGGCTGTGAGCTCCGCCTGATGAATCAGAACGGCAGCATCGACATTGTGAAGTGAGACGGCCATCGTTCGCCGGCTTCCGCCGTCACCCATCGCGATTCGTATCCCCGTGGCACCACATAGCGGGTTTTGGTTGACGGAAACACCAGGTCCGGCCGGCCGAGTAGTCCGTATTCGTCCGCGGGGCAATCATCAAGAAGGCGCCGGTCCGCATAGCTTGAGCGTAGCACCGGGCACCGGACAGGCCGGAGGCCTGTCCTACTGGGCGGCCGTGGTCGCCGGAGCCGCCGGCCGCTTCAGGTATTTTGCGTACCAGGCCAGGTAGCGCTCCATGCGATCCTTCTGGTAGCTGGGACGCGTGATGCCGTGATTCGAGTTGGGATAGACCACCAGTTGCGTGGGCACGCCGAGACTCGCCAGCGCCTGGTACATCTGCTCGCCGCCGGCCAGCGGCACGTTGAAGTCCTTCTCGCCGCCCATGAACAACGTGGGCGTAGCGATCTGGTCGGCGTGCAGGAAGCCGTACGAAATCCGGATCCACGGATCCAGCCCGACCTTCCAGGGCGCGCCGATCTCTTCGTCGTACTGCATGATGTACTGGTCCACTCCGTAGAGCCCGAGCGGAAACGCCGTACCGGCGCCGCTGGTGGCAGCCTTGAAGCGATGGTCCCTGGCAATGATGGCGTCGGTGAGGATGCCGCCGTAGCTCCAGCCGCCCACGCCCAGGCGGTCGGGATCGGCCAGCCCGATCGCCACCACGTGGTCCATGGCAGCTTGCAAGTCCACCACCTCTTTGTTGCCCCAGTCGGCAGAGATCGCGGTCTGGTATTTCTCGCCGCGGCCGGAACTGCCCCGATAATTCACGTTGACCACGACGAATCCGTTGGCTGCAAAGAACTGCCGCTCGAAATTGAACGAATGAGCATCCTGCCCGTTGGGACCGCCGTGAATGCGCAGCAGGGTCGGGTACTTTTGGCCGGCCTGGTAGTCCGGCGGCTTGGTCAGCAGGCCGTGGACCTCGGTGCCGTCCTTGGCTTTGCAACTGAACTCTTCGGTGACACCGAGTTTCAACTCGGCCATGAGAGCGTCGTTGTGGTGCGTGAGCGGCCGCAGTTCCTCGTTTTCCAGCGCCTGAATTTCGGAGTGGCTGGTGTCGCCGGCGGCCAGAACCGCGAGACGGCCGTCTTTACCCTGCTCGATGCTCGAAATTACGCCCGGTCCCTTGATCATCCTGCGGACTTCGCCCCCGTTCGCGGGAACCGTCGCGGGATATTCCCAGCGGTCATCGGCCACCAGAAAAAAAATCGAGGAGCCGTTGCGCGTGAAGCGCGGCGCTGTAGCCGCGCGGTCGAGTTTCTCGGCGAGAATCCTGGGAGCGCCCCCGGCCACCGGCGCCACGGCGAGCCGGCTCATGTTGTAGGCGCTCAGCTTGGCGCCGGAAGTTTGCAGGTAGACCAGGCGCGTGCCGTCGGGACTCCACTCCGGCCTTCCGCGCGATGCCGACGAATGCTGGCCGTCATACTGCGTGATCTTTCGTGGTGTGGCCCCGGCGCGCGCTTCGATCACATACACGTTCCACGTGTTGTAGCGCTCGGCGTCCTTGCCCTCCTTGCCCATGAATGCGATCCACTTGCCGTCGGGCGACCACGACGGCGAACCGGCTTCCAGGCTCTCGGCGGTTAGCGCCTCGGCCTTCTTGGTGGCCATGTCGTAGAGATACAGGCGCGGCGGCCGCTGCGTCAGGTAGCCGACTACATCCTGCTTGAACTTGTAGCGGTCGATGACGATGGGTTTGGGCGCGGGAGCATTGGCGCCGCCGCGGCCACCGCCGCCGGCGGGTTCGTCGGGCTCGCCCGGGTCGCGATCGGCCATCACCAGCAGGAGTTTCTTGGAATCCGGTGACCAGTCGTAGGACGAGATGCGGCCCTTCACGTCGGTGAATTGCTGCGCCTCGCCGCCCGTGCGGTCGAGCAGCCACACTTGCGTGCCGCGCGCCTTGCCGGGACGTCCGGAAAGGAACGAGAGATAGCGCCCGTCGGGACTCCAACGCGGAGCGTTCTCGCTCTCCGTGCTGGAGGTGAGCCGCACTTGCTGCTTGCCATCCCAACTCGCCATCCACACGTCGGTGTCGCTCTTGTCGCCCGCCACATCCACGGTGTTGACCGTATACGCCACCCACTTGCCATCGGGCGCGATATGCACGTCGCGAACGTCGTGGAAGGCGTGCATGTCTTCGATTTTGATCAGCCGCTTGGCGGGCGGCTGGGCAAAGACCGGAAACGCCGCCAGCAGGATAGGCAGAGCAAGACTGCGCAGTTCGGTGCTCCTCATGGATGTGAGTTTAACAAAAGCGGGGGTTGGGGATGGGGGTTGGGAGTTAGGGAGAAAGCCCCGAGCGAAGCGAGCTTCCGTCCTCAGTCGAGCCGCAGCCATCCGCCCTGACGATTTGCAAATTGTTGCGTCGAGCCGGCAACAGCGATTGACAGGGCCGCGCGAATTGTGATACTCAAGATCAAATACCATACGGTAGGCGGATTTTGCACTGGGCGGAGTTGTTGGTTTTATCTGCACTCGTGAAAGGGGATACAACATGCACAAGCTTCCTGTGAGTCTTCTCATTTTTGCCGTTCTGGCGGCAAGTCTGTTCGGCCAGACGACTGCCCTCAACGGAACGGTCACGGACCCGACGGGAGCGGTGATTCCCAACGCGGCGATCACCATCGTCAACGTCCAAACCGCCGTGCAGCGCGCCGCCACGTCAGACAGCCAGGGCCGCTACACCATGCCGCAGTTGACTCCCGGGACCTATAAGCTCACGGCAAAGACTCCCGGCTTCACTGATGTGGTGATCAACGAGGTCGAACTGCTGGTGAATGAGCCTGCCACGGTGTCGCTGGTGTTCCAAAAACTCGGCTCCACTTCGACCACCATCACCGTGGAAGCGGCGTCGACCCAGGTGAATACCACGGACGCTTCGCTGGGCAACGTGATGACCAGCCAAGCCATCGTCGAGCTTCCCATGTACGCGCGCAACATCGTGGGATTGCTGGCGTCCCAGCCTGGCGTGACGATCTTCGGCTCGCCCGGCCAGGGCGCCAACGGCGCCAACAACCTGGACTCCCGCAGCGGTTCGGTGAACGGCGGCAAATCCGATCAGGCCAACGTCACGCTGGACGGCGCGGACGTGAACGATCAAAACGCGCGCACGGCTTTCACCACGGTGCTTCGGGTCACGCCCGATTCGGTGGAGGAGTTTCGCAGCGTGACGACCAATGGCGACGCGGCCACCGGGCGCGGCTCCGGCGCCGATGTTGCGCTGGTGACCAAATCCGGCACCAACGACTTCCATGGTTCGCTATACGAATACCGCCGTGGCACCGAAACCGCGGCCAACAGCTTCTTCAATAACCGTGCCGGCGTGAAGATCCCTTTTCTGCTGACCAACCTGTTCGGCACCTCGCTGGGCGGCCCGATCAAGAAGAACAAGCTTTTCATTTTCGGTAACTACGAGGGCCGGCGCGACCGGAGTGCGGCGTCGGTGTCGCGCACCGTCCCGAGCGCCACGATGCAACAGGGAATCCTCCTTTTCCACGATGCCAGCAAGGTGCTCCAACAGGTTGGCCCGGACCAGATCAAGCAGCTCGATCCCGCCGGAATCGGGGTCAGTGCGGCGGGGCTCAAGCTCATGAACACCATGCCCGCCGGAAACGATTCCACGGGCGGCGACGGGCTGAACACCACCGGCTACCGCTTCAACGCGCCGGTAGCATCGGATCAAAACACCTATATCGTCAGGGTGGATTACAAGGTGGACGACTCGGGCAAGCACTCCCTGTTCTGGCGCGGCAACCTGCAGAACGATTCGGCCAACGGCACTCCCCAGTTCCCAGGGCTGCCGGCGAACTCGGTGAATCTTGCCAACAATAAGGGCTTCGCCAGCGGCTGGTCGGGCGTGCTGAGCCCCTCGGTGGTGAACACTTTCCGCTACGGTTTCACCCGTGTGGGCCAACAGACGACAGGCGTTCTGACCAGCCCCTTCGAATGGTTCCGGGGAATCGATACTCCCTACGGCACCTCGACCGGAACCACGCGCATCATTCCGGTTCACACCATCGGCAACGACCTTTCCTTGAATCATGGCGCCCACGACTTCCGGTTTGGCGCGATTGTCCGTCTGGTTTCGAACCAATCGTCCAGCCTTTCCAACTCCTACAGCAGCTCCAGCTCGAACCCCTCCTGGCTGACGGGCTCGGGCAACGATCTTACGGGAAACCTCTCCATCACATCGGGCGATCTGCAAAGCTTCGAGTACGGGATGGGGGCCTTGCTCGGCATACAGGCTCAGGGGACGGGCAGATACAACTATCAGGTGGATGGAACAGTCATCCCCCCGGGCTCTCCAGTCGTACGCAACTTCGTGAACCACGAGGGCGAGATGTACGCTCAGGACGCGTGGAAAGTGACGCGGAACTTGACCGTCACAGCGGGTCTTCGGTTCTCGTTGGAACCGACGGTGTACGAGGCCAATGGCCAGCAGGCATCGACCAACATCCCCATCGCCGATTGGCTCGCCACCCGCATGAACCTTGCCGACCAGGGGCTTTCGCAAAACGGTGTCACTCCCATCACGTTTATCCCCGCCAACGCTTCCGGCGGAAGACCCATCTATCCGTCCCACCACAACTGGGCGCCGCGTGTCGGCATCGCCTATTCGCCTAAGGCGGATAGCGGGCTTTCGAGGTTCCTCTTCGGCGGCCCTGGCAGGACCTCGATTCGTGTGGGAGCCGGGATGTACTATGACCTCATCGGTCAGCCGCTGGCCCAACAGTTCAGCAGTTCGCAGTTCGGTCTTTCCAGCTCGCTCAGCAACCCTCCTAACACGTTGAGCACCGCCCAGGCGCCGCGCTTCACCACCTTCTTCACCGTCCCGAGCCAGCTTGTGCCTCCTACGCCGAAGGGCGGACTGCCGGTGACGTATCCTTCCAGCGGAAGCGGGTCGTTCGCCATCACCAGCAGCGTCGACGACCAACTGAAGGCGCCTTACACCATCAACCTGGACTTCAGCATCGGCCGGGACTTCGGCCATGGAATCTTCGTCCAGGGCGCCTACGTCGGCCGTCTCTCGCGGCATTCGTTGATTCAACGCGACCTGTCCGAAGCAGTGGATATGCGCGATCCCAAATCCGGCCAGGACTACTATTCGGCCATAACCCAATTGGCGACTATGCTGGACTACCAGGGGGTCACCATCGCCAATCTGCCCAAGATTCCGTTCTTTGAAAACATGTGGGCGGGCGCCGCCACGGGAGGCTTCACCGCCACCCAGATCTGGGGGTTGGACTACCATGGCGACCCGACCCGGGGCATCAAAGCCAACAGCAATCCCGGCGATTTCACCAACACCCTGAACAATGCCGACAACTCCGGCAACTGCGGTAAAACGACAGTGTTGAGCTCCGCCGGCCGCGTTAACACGATGGCTTGCGGGGTACAAGGACCCTTTATGATGTTCAACCCGCAGTTCTCGGCGCTCTCGGCTAATAGCTCCATCGGCAAAGGCGACTATCACGCCATGCAGTGGACCATCCGGAAACGCTTCAGCGGGGGCCTGCTGTTCGACCTGAACTACACCTGGTCGAAGTCCATCGACCTCGGTTCGGCGACCGAGGGTGGCTCGTACTCCGGGTTCGTCATCAATACGTTCAACCCCAGCCAGATGCGGGGTGTGTCGACTTACGACACCACTCACTCGGTAAACGCCAACTTTGTTTACCAGCTCCCCTTCGGCCGCGGCAAGCGCTTCGGGGGCGGAGTGAACAGGATTCTCGACGCGCTCGTCGGCGGCTGGGAGATCACCGGCCTCTACCGGCAGACGTCCGGTCTGCCCTTCAACGTGACCAACGGCCAGCGCTGGCCAACCAACTGGAACCTCGGCGGTAATGCGACTCCCAACGGCCAGCCCATTCCGGAAATCGTCAGCACGGGGAATGCAACCGGTATTGCCGGGCCCAACCTGTGGCAGAATCCGGCGGCGGCCTTCGCGGCGTTCCGGGAGGACTTCGCAGGCGAGTCCGGCGGCCGCACCAACCTTCGCGGCCAGGGGTTGTTCAACATCGACAGCGGCGTCTACAAGAACTTCACGATGCCGTACTCGGAGCACCACAAGGTCCAGTTCCGCTGGGAGAGCTACAACCTGACGAACTCGGTGCGGTTCGATCCTGGATCGGGCCTGAGTGCCAATACGCTGTCATCGTCGAGCTTCGGGAAGCTGAGCAGCCAGCTTGGTACGCCGCGGCAGATGCAGTTTGTGCTGCGCTACATTTGGTAGCGGGCCCGGTCGAATCGCTGAAACCGGTGGCCGAATCTGTTCCCCGGACCCGCCCGCAGCGAGAAGGTAGCACGCTGGCTGGCGACAGCGACCACGCAGCGTGCTCCGCAACCTGGGACCGTTTGCTATCAACCTGGGCGTCTGGTTGAACACAAGCGGCAGTTTCTGGAGTCGTTCAACCTGACCAACACCGCGAGGTTCACCGGACTCTCGCTCACCATGGAAACTTCGAGCACGTTCGGCAAGTACACGAGCGATGCCGGCCCACGCCAAATGCAGTTCGCGTTGCGTTACGGCTTCTGATCGTGGCAAGTCCTTGACCTGCCCATTCCGCAGATCAGGTTTCTCTGGCGATGTCGCAGCGGCGCGTCTCCACCACCCGCGCCAGGTCGTCGGGCGCCAGCAGCATCTGGGTACCCCGCACGCCGGCACTGACGGAGATGACGTCCCACAGATCGGCCGTCTCGTCCAGATACAGAGGATACGGCTTCCTGGCGCCGACCGGAGAGACGCCCCCGCGGATATATCCCGTCAGGCCGAGCACCTCCTTCACCGCCACCAGCTCCACTTTCTTGTTGCCGCTCGCCGTGGCGAGCGCCCTCAGGTCCAGTTCCGCGCTCCCGGGGATGCACGCCAGCAGCACGCCCGTGCGGTCGCCGCGCACCACCAGGGTCTTGAACACCTGCTCGGGCGGCATACCAATCGCTTCGGCTACGCGCGGCGCGCTGAGGTCCTCCTGGTTTACCGGGTACTGGCGCAATTCGTAATGCACGCCGGCCTGGTCCAAAAGGCGGGCGGCGTTCGTCTTACTCATCTCCCGCGCTGATTACCACCCGTGCCGCATTACGGCTTCGCGAGCCAGCGAAACCACGGTCGGGTGGACCAAGGCGCGATAATCGTCGGTCTGCATATGGACGACGTCATAGTGGGTGCCGCCGTTGAAGGCGATCGTTTCCTCCGCGGCCAGGCTGCTGTCGAGATACACGGGCATGCCGTAGAGACTCCCCACGGGCGGCATGGCGCCCAGTTCGCAATCCGGAAACAGTTCGCCGAGTTCCTGCTCCGTCGCCAGCCGCGCGTGCGTGAGCCCCAGAGTCAGGCGAACCTCCTGAAAGTCTACGAGCCGGCTGGCGGGCACGACGATCATGTGATAACCCTCGTCCCCGAATACCACTACGGTCTTGGCGACCTCCCGGTTGGGCAGGTGCTCCGCCGATGCGACCTCGCGGGCCGTGTAGGCGAGAGGATGAACGGTGTGCGTGTATTCGACGTGGTTTTCGTCCAGAAATGCACGCAGTCTCTTCAGAAGCTCCATAGAACCTCCGCTGATGGCATTGTACGCCCGCGCGGGGCCCATCGGGCAGCCGGAAATGGATCATTTCCCACCAGGCTGCTTTTCGTGGTCGCAGGTGGACCGATCGTTGGGCTCCCGCCTGCGCCGAGTCTCGGTTGGATCGTGGACGCGCCCGCGGTGGCGCCGGCAATCGTCGCGGCGAGCGGGTTCCCGGCCAGCCTCTTCCCCCGCTGCGGCGCCGGGGTCAGCCGTGATTTGCGCTTATACCCACCAGGCGGCGGCCGGCTGCTGCTTCATCACAATCGCATTGAGGAACGCGGCCGCTTTCGTCAGCCCTTCCTCGGGCGAAAGGATACTGTCCTCGTGCTCGATGGAGAGCACGTAATCGTAGCCGAACATGCGCAGCGTCGAGGCGAATTCCTTCCACCAAATGTCGCCGTGGCCGTAGCCGCAGGTGCGGAAGATCCACGCGCGATTGCGCTCGTCGGTGTAGCTCTTGGTGTCCAGCACACCGGTGAGCGGCAGGTTGCGCTCGTAGATCTGGGTGTCCTTGGCGTGTACGTGGAAAATGCAGTCGCCGAGCACGCGGATGGCGGCGATGGGGTCTATGCCCTGCCAGAACATGTGACTCGGGTCGTAGTTGCAGCCGATCGCCGGACCCGCGATGGACCGCAGCTTGAGCATCGTCTCCGGGCTGTAGACTACGAACCCCGGGTGCATCTCGATGGCGATCTTGATGCCGTGGTCGGCGGCGAATTTCGCGTGCTTAGTCCAGTAGGGCGTCACCACTTCGTCCCATTGCCACTTGAGGATTTCGAGGTAATCGGGCGGCCAGGGGCAGGTGACCCAGTTGGGCCACTTCGAATTGGGTGAATCGCCGGGGCAGCCACTGAAATCGATCACCACCGGCACACCCAACTGTTCGGCAAGCAGAATCGTCTTACGGCTGATTGCCCGGTCGCGCCTCGCGCGGGACTGGGTCGGGTGCAGCGGGTTGCCGTGACAGCTCAACGCGCTGATGGTGAATCCGTGATCCGCCAGTTTCTTTTTGAAATCCGCCAGCTCGCTCGGGCTGTCGAGCATCGAGAGTTTGCAATGGGCGTCGCCGGGGTAGTTCCCGGTGCCCAGCTCCACAGTATCGATGTTGTTGCTCTTCAGCTTCTTGAGAACGTCTTCCAGCGGCAATTGCGACAACAGGGGGGTGAATACGCCGACTCTCACGTTTCTCTCCTTGTTTTGGATAACGGCCAAACACAGAATATCATTAGTCGGGCACGAAAGGCGCCTGCACGTTTGCCGGCCGAATGCCGTCAAACCTCTCAGAAAAGCGGATACTATGCGCCTCAGAGCTTTTTTTCCCGTTGTTCTTGCCGCGGGCCTCGCGTCCGGGCAGCCAGCCGCAGAACAGAACGTGGACCGGGTCTTTCATTTCACCCATACCCAGACGCCGGCGGGCCGTCAGGAAACGGCCAACCTGATTCGCGCGATCGCCTTGATTCGCCAAATGTCCGTCGACCATGCGACGGGCGTCCTGGCCGTGTCCGGGACCCCCGGCCAGATGACGCTTGCCGAGTGGCTGTTTAACGAAATGGACAAGCCTCCCGGCGAGCCCCAACCGCCTGCCCGTGAATACCGCGTGCCCGGCAGCAGCGATGATGCCGTCCGCGTGTTTCATCTGGCCAATGTCCAAAACCCTCAGTCCTTGCAGGAAATCGTCAACACGATTCGCTCTCTCGTCGAGGTTCAACGGATCATGGCAGTCAACGCGCAGAAGGCCCTGACGATGCGGGGAACCAACGGCCAGATGGCCGCGGCGGAATGGCTGATCGGCCAGTTGGACAAGCCCGCCGGAGTCCCGGATTCGGGCACGCACGAATTCCGGATGAAGGAGACCGCCAACCCTGTGGCCCGCGTGTTTTACCCGAAGCGCGCCGAGACGCCGCAAATCCTGGTGGAAATGGTCAACTCGATCCGCACCATCGCCGAGCTTCAACGGGTTGTCGTGTGCAACGGGCCGAAAGCCATCGCGATGCGTGGCACGGCCGGCCAGGCTGCGCTGGCGGAATGGCTCATCAACGAGCTGGACCAACCTGCCGGCGCCGGGGGCCAGGTTCCCGCGCCGCACGAATACCGCGTGGCGGGCATTCGCGATGACGTAGTGCGAGTCTTTTACCCGGCGCGGGTCGAGACGCCGCAGGCAATGCAGGAAGTCGCCAACCTGGTCCGCTCGACCGCCGGTGTGCAACGCCTGGTGGCTTTCAACGCGACCAGAGCTGTGGCCTTACGCGGAACGGGCGACCAGGTGGCGCGGGTCGAGCAACTGCTCAAAGAACGCGAGAAGCCGTAGACAGAGAGCCTCAAGTTGACGCGTGTCTCCCGGTCTGCCGCCACATCGCGTAACGCTTGGCGCGCTCCCGGCGCCGGAAGTCGCAGACCTCCTCACCCCGCCCGAGTCGAGAGGTGTTGCCGGTGTTACCGCGCCGGTACTGCTTCGGAGCGGCGGCAAGACCGCCGGTGTTACCGCGGCGGCCACAGGCGTTGTTGCATCAGCCGAGTGAAGGTGCAGACTCCGCCCTAGTCGAAAAGCGCCGCCGGTACGCCGCCGGCGTGGTGCCCAGCACGCGGCTGAAATGCTGCCGCAGCGTCGCGGCCGTCTGCAACCCCACCGCCTCCGCGATGCGATCGATCCCTTCGCCGGTCTTTTCCAGCCGTCTCTGGGCAGCCATCAGGCGCTGGTGCGTCAGCCATTGGTGTGGGGTCGTGCCCGTTTCCTGGCGGAAGCGCCGCGCGAAAGTGCGCGGAGACATCGCCGCCTTGCGCGCCAGGTCCTCCACCCGCAAAGCCCGCCGCAGATTCGCCTGCGCCCATTGAAGCACCGTCGCCAATCCACCGCCCGCCTCGCTCGGAATCGGATCCTGCACGTATTGGGCTTGCCCGCCATCGCGATGCGGCGGCATAACCAGGCGCCGCGCCACACGGTTGGCGATCTCCGCGCCGTAGTCGCGCCTCACGATGTGCAAACAGAGATCGATCCCCGCCGCGCTGCCGGCCGAAGTGAGGATGCTCCCTTCGTCCACGTACAAAACGTCCGGCTCCACCCGAACCTTCGGAAATTCCGAAGTCAGCCGGTCCACATACTGCCAGTGCGTGGTCACCCGCTTGCCATCCACCAGTCCGGCCGCCGCCAGCACGAAAACTCCAGAACAGATCGACACCAGCCGCGCACCGTCCGCGTGAGCCGCTCGCAACGCCCGGAGCAGCGCCTCCGGAGGCCGCTCGTCCACGTGCCTCCATCCCGGAATCACGATCGTCCCGGCCTCCCGCAACCACCGCAGCCCGCGCCGGGCCTCCACCCGGATCCCGCCGGTCGCGCGCAGCGGACCCCGTTCCAGGGAGCAGACTTGGAAGTCGTACCATTCCACACCCAACTCCGGCCGGCGCAGTCCGAAAACCTCGACCACGATGCCGAACTCGAACGTGCACAGATCGTCGTAGGCGAGCACGGCCACTTTCCGCGGATCTCGTGAAGCCATGGCAGGATTCTATCGCATATTGGCATTTCTGCCTATCGACGACATGCTCCGATTCGCGCGAAATTAGAAATCACCGTGCCAGTCACCAGCGCTTCACCCGTCACCGGTGCCGCCGCCGATCCCAAGACGGCGCTCGATCACTACGA
Organism: Bryobacteraceae bacterium; assembly: GCA_041485845.1. Classification (GTDB taxonomy): domain Bacteria; phylum Acidobacteriota; class Terriglobia; order Bryobacterales; family Bryobacteraceae; genus OMOG01. The sequence continues at coordinate 10,415 of JBGPKH010000045.1, read as the reverse complement.
AAAGCTGCTCTCGCTCGAAACCGATTGCTGGGACGTCCATGCCGAGATCACCGCGGGCCGGCCGCAATTCGTTCTGCTCGACGTGCGCAGCCCCGAGTCCTTCGAGGCCGGCCACATCGAAGGCGCCCGGAATCTTCCGCACCGTCAAATCGACGAACGGAGTCTCGCCGCCTGGCCCGCCGATACGCTGTTCGTGGTCTATTGCGCCGGCCCCCACTGCAATGGCGCGGACCGCGCCGCGGTTCGCCTGGCGCGCCTCGGCCGCCAAGTCAAGAAGATGATCGGCGGGGTCCAAGGATGGAAGGACGAAGGCTACATTCTTCGCGCGGGGGTCTCGTGAAACCGATATGCCATCCGCGGCTCCTGCTGGCACCCGGTGCTTCGGCGAAATCCGTCGCCGAGCTCGCCAAACGAGGACAGCCTCGTCCAGTTGCTGGGCGCCTCCTTCGCTTGCTGACGCGCGCGGCTCCGATTGGAACTTGACACCGCGGCCGCTTCCCTGCACACTCACCAAGAGGTGAACATGAACTCATCGAGGCGCGGATTTCTGGGTCTATTGGGAGCGGCGTCGATTCACGCGGCGACCGTGCAGCCCGAGCTCATCCTGGTCAACGGAAACATCCACACCATGGATCCGGCCAACCCGCACGCACAGGCGGTTGCCATTGCCGGCGGCCGCTTCTTCGCGGTCGGAACCAACCAGGAGGTCGCCAATCTCTCCTCCGCCGGGCTCGCCAAAGTGGACCTCGGAGGCCGCACCGTAACGCCGGGTTTCATCGACGCCCATCTGCACACCGCATCTTCCGGATTGCGCCACTTGAAGGAGGTCAATTGCGACCTGCGCTCCATCGCCGCCATCCAAGCGGCGCTCCGCGAACGCGCCGGCAAAACTCCGCCGGGCCAGTGGGTCGTCGGGTTCATGTATGACGACACCAAGACCTCCGAGGGACGCCCGCTTACCAAGGCCGATCTGGATGCCGCCGCGCCCGGCCACCCGGTCATCGTGAACCACCGCGGAGGCCACACCAGCTATGTGAACTCGCGCGCTCTCCAGATCGCCGACGTCAACGAGAAGACTCCCGACCCGGAAGGCGGCAAGCTCGAGCGCGGCGCCGATGGTAAACTCACCGGGCGTGTGGAGGAGCGCGCCACCGCTCCGTTCCGCTCCAAGATCCCCAACGCCGCAACCCGCGCCGACCGCCGCGAAGGCGTCAAGCTCATCACCAAAATGATCGCGCGCAGCGGCATCACCTCGGTCAACGATCCGGGAGGCTCGCCCGACGATCTCGCCGCATACCAGGACGCCTACGAAGCCGGCGAGCTCAGCGTTCGCGTCTACGCCTTCATCAGCCAGGGGTTCATCGGCCGCATGCTCGCCTCGGGCGCGCGCTCCGGTCTGGGCAACGAGTGGGTGCGTATCGGAGCCATGAAGATGGTCTGCGACGGGTCGATCTCCGAGCGCACCGCGCGCGTGTCTCAACCCTACGTAGGCCGGCCCGACGATCGCGGCATCCTGGTGCGCACCGAGGAGCAGCTATTCAACGATGCGCGCCAGGCGCATGCCGCCGGATGGCACATCGGCACCCACGCCAATGGCGACGTCGCCATCGACATCGTGTTGCGCGTTTACGAGCGGCTCCAGCGCGAGACGCCGCGCCGCGATCCCCGTTTCCGCATCGAACACTGCACCCTCATCAACGACGACCTGGTCCGCCGCATCAAAGCCCAGGGCGTCATTCCCACGCCGTTCTCGAGCTACGTTTATTACCACGGCGAGAAGATGAAAGAGTACGGCGCGGAGCGCCTCAATTCGATGTTTGCCCTGCGCAGCTTTCTCGACGCGGGCGTTCCGGCCACCATGTCGTCCGACTATCCGCCGGGGCCGTTCGAGCCCATGATGTTTCTGCAATCCAGCGTGACCCGCACCGATATCAAGGGCAACGTTTGGGGCCCCAGGCAGCGCATCCGCGTCGAGGAGGCTCTTCGAGTTGCCACGCTCCACGGCGCCCACGCTTCGTTTGAAGAGAACCTGAAGGGCTCCATCGAGGCCGGCAAACTCGCGGACCTGGTAGTCCTCGGCCGCGACCCGTTGCGCGAAGGTCCGTCCTCCCTGGTGACCATTCCGATCGAGCGGACCATGGTCGGCGGCCGCTGGGTGTACGAAGCGTAGCGCTGGCGGTCTTGCCGCCGGCCTCTGGAGTTTGGCCATTTTCCGTGGTCCGCGACACCAGTGGTGTCGTGCAAAAAAATGGGAATCGTTGAAAAGAGGGTACTTACAACGGAGCCGTGACACCACTGGTGTCACGGCTTGTGCCAGCGGTCTTACCGCCGGCCTGAAACGGGGAGACTGCGCCCTCGGTTCCCGGCAATTTGCGGTCGGTCAACGAATCCAGTTCGCGGATTCCGATGATCGAGGCCGGCGCGACTGGAGTCACTTCCCCGTGGACTTGGGCAGGAAGTTCTCCAGCACCCAGAGGTCGGACTTCTGTGTGGTCTCCGTGTAGGCGATGTTCTTGCCGTCCGCGCTCACTGACAGGTCAAAGAGGTTGCCCGTACTCTGCACCAACTGCTTCCTCGCGCTCCCGTCCAACGGGACGAGGTAGATGTAATTTACTTACCCCCTTGGTGTCCGGTCAGCAGGTGCCTGCCGTCGGGCGTAAAGATCAGCGGGCGGCGGATGAATCCCGGCGCCTTGCTTGCTTCGTCCTTGTCGTAACGCGAAATCACTCGCGATTGGCCCGTGCCGAGGTCCACGATTTCCACGGTAAAGCCCGCGATAGAGCGTTGGCCGTTTTCCACCTTCTCGTACTGGCCCGCAAACGCCATAGTCCGTTCGTCCGGCGAAAGCGCGAACGATCTCGCCCAAACTTCCTTGGGGAAGGACGCCACCTGCTTCTCGACGCCCGTCTGTGTGTCGAGCGCCATCAGCACGTTCTCGTCCCCCTTGGAGAACAATAGAGTCTTCCCATCCCTGGTGAGAACCGAATTCCACGGCGGACGTCCCTCCACAATGCGGGTGCTCTCCCCCGTTTCCGTGTCCATTCGCATGAGCATCTGTTTGCCGGAATCATCGGCCCGGTACGCCAGGAACCGGCTGTCACTCATCCAATCCGGCGCCGACTGGCCGACCGCCTGCTCCGGCGCTTCCAGCTTCGTTTCGCGCCCAGTCGCCAGATCCCGGATCACCAATTTGCCCCCGGCGAAGTTATCGCTCCGCTTTTGGCCGACCCACAGAAATTTCCTGCCGTCAGGCGACCAGGCGGCAAATCCATTCATACCCTCGAATTGCGGGGTTGTCCTCTCGGGCTTCCCTATCGTGCCGGCGGAGAGGTCCAGGGTAGCGGTGTAGCTGTTGTTGATGGTCGAGTTTTCGACGAAATACAGCCTGCCGTCTTTGCCGATCCCGGCTGGGGTGATGCCCTGGGTCAGTCCCGCCCGCAACATCTGGGCCTCGCCCTCCGGCCTCCCGTTCCTGATTCCCACGTGCCAAAGCGCGTGCGCTCCCGATCGCTCGCTCGCGAACACCAGTCCCCTGCCATCCGGCGTCCAGTCCATCGGGTGCGCCCGTGGATCGTTCTCCAACAGCGGTGCATCACCGGTTCCGTCGATGGCCATGATTCGCGACTTTCCGTCGCTCTCGATGTATGTCAGGAACTTCCCATCGGGAGAGACCCTCGGCCGGCGCGGGGGTGCGATGAACTGCTTGAGCACGCGAACGTTCCCGTCCGCCACCCCCACCAGGCAGAGTTCCACCTGCTTTTCGGCTTTCGAAAAATGCGCCACCACTTGCCGGCCATCCGGCGTCCAGTCCTGAGGGACGGTCCAGCCACGTTCTTTCACGACAGTCCGCATCCCCGTCCCGTCAGTACCGACGACGCGCAACTCCGCGCCCACTCCGCCCTGCGTGTACCAATTGAACGCCACCCATTTGCCGTCCCGCGAAATTGCATTCTGGTCGCCGAAGCCGCGCTGCGCACCCCAATCGAAATCGGCGAGCAGCTTCACCTGCCTGGCCGCCGTGTCATACACCGCCGGGCTGCCACCCTTCTGGTAGTCGGTGAACGCCATCAGGCGGCCATCGGAGGAGATGCCGCCTGTGAGGCCGAACTGTTCCCCTGTGTCGACGAGGCGCAGGCTCATGCCGCCGGAAGCGGGCGTAGCCGTTCCCCCCATCGCCGCCAGCCGGGCGCCCGCGTCGCGGGCCTGCTCCTTCTGGTCGCTGAATTCCTTCACCAGGCGCTCGTAGGCCCGGCGCGCCTCCGCGTTGCCCTGTTTCTCGTAGCATTCTCCAAGCCGCAGCAGCGCCTTGGCCGCAGCGGCGCGATCCTTCGCCGCACCCGCAACCACCTTCTTGTATAGTTCGATGGCGCCTTTCAGATCGCCCTCCACGCTCTCCTTGCGGATCGCGCGCTGCAACATCACGCCTGCGTCGCCGGTCTGCGCGGCGAGTGATGCCGCCGCCGCCAGAACCAGCATGAGATTTCGTAGTTTCATGTGAGCCTCCTGGTTCTGACGCTACGCGCCCACTGCAAGGGCGCGTTGAGCACACTGTGCGAATACGGTGAGGAGTTACTCATCGAATCTGTATCCCATGCCCCGGACACTCACGATGTGCCGGGGCTCGCCCGCGTTCGGCTCAATCTTGCGCCGCAAGTTCACGATATGCGCATCCACGGCGCGGTCCGCGATGAAGGTGTCGCGGCCCCAGGCCAAGTCGATGAGCCGGTCGCGGCTGAGCACACGGCCCGCATTCTTCGCAAACGCCAGAAGCAGCTTGAACTCCATGGGCGTCATCTCCACCAGCTTTCCGCCGACCCGTACCTCGCCACGCGCCGGCGCCACCTCCACATTGCCGAAGCGCACGATCTCCCTGGCGTCTCCTTCCGTCCGTCGCAGGACGGCGCGGATCCGCGCCCTCAGCTCGCGCGGGTTGAAGGGTTTGGTCACATAGTCGTCCGCGCCCAGATCGAGTCCCATGACCTTCTCGGCCTCGTGCGATTTTGCGGTCAACAGAATGATAGGCGTGCGTATTCCCGCCTTTCGCAATTCGCGGCAGACATCGAAACCGTCTTTCCTGGGTAGCATCACATCGAGCACAATGAGATCCCATTCGCTTTCGCGGCCGCGCTCTCCCGCCGCCTGGCCATCGACTGCCACCTCTACGACGTGGCCTTCCAAACGGAGGTCGTCGGCCAGGAGCATGGCTATGTCCGCTTCGTCTTCCACTACCAGGATTCGCGCCATCTCGTCCTACTCCTCCACGGGAAGCTGAATCGTGAATGTACTTCCGCCCCCAAGCTGGCTTTCCAGGCTCACGCGCCCGCCGTGGGCGCGGACAATGCGATCGACCATCGCGAGTCCGATCCCGGTGCCTTGGATGCGGCTCTCGCGGGAAGCGGCTCCCCGAAAGAATTTTTGAAAAACTTTTCGCTGTTCGTCCACCGGAATCCCGATCCCCCTGTCCACCACGCGCATCGACGCTTCCGTCCCGTTTCGGGACAGGCTCACCCACACCTCCCGGCTCTCTCCCGAGTACTTCACGGCGTTGTCGAGCAGGTTCCACAGGACGCGCCGCAACGCCTCGGCATCGCCCTTCACGGGAACCGCCCGGGCAGGGATCTCACTGTGTAGAATGAAGCCCTTCGCGGCCGCTTCGCTTTCAAAATCGCCGGCCGCGCCCGCCGCAATCGCCGCCAGGTCGAGCGATTCCATGCGGTATGGCATGACGCCGGACTCCATCCTGCCGAAATCGAGCAAGGCCTCCACCAACCGGTGCAGCCGGTCGGTCGCACGCGCCAGGGCCACGTAGTAGGCCTGCTTGCGCTCTTCGTCAAGGACGCGCCCTTCGCTGAGCGCCGCCGAGACCTGGCGCATCGATGTGAGGGGCGTACGGAATTCGTGTGAGACAGCCGCGACGATATCGGCCTGCATCTGCGCCAGCGCCAGTTCGCGGCGAATCAGACGCCACCCCAGGTAGCTGCCGCCGATCGCCAGCGTCGTCACCAGGCCGAGTAGCCAGAAGAGCAACTGGCGTCGCATGGCAAACGCCTCCAGTTCGCTAGCCGGATCGGTGAGGGCCACTGCCAGGGTCCAGGGCAGCGCGGTGTCCTCAGCGCGGCGCAAGACTTCGTTTTTCTCCGCCTTCGCCGCGAAGCGGACCCGCACCGGGCCGGCAGGCAGCAACCGCGCGGCGTAGTCCGGTGTCAGCAGCAGCGTTTGATTGTCCACGGAGACCCACGTGATGAATTGACCCCGGAACCAGCCGGAACCGGCGCCGGACGGTTGGGACAACCCGGCGTCGGCCAGGGCCTCGCTCACGACGGGTCTTGGCTGTCCGCTCCAGCGTGCTGCATCTTCGGCATATGCTTCGTAAGTGTCCCGGCTGAGCGAGTATCGGCCGGAATCGAGCATGGCGCGGAGCGCTGCCCCCTCCGTTCTTAACTCCCCCGTGCGGCCCGCTTCTTCGTGCATCGCGCAGATGGCCCACTGGCCTGCCAGAGGCGCGGGCGCACCGCCGGCCGCGGCATCTCCGATTCCGCAAAGCTGCCTGTAAGACTGCATCGCCTCCGCAAGTTTCCCGAGCTTTCGGAAGGTACGCGCCAACCGCAGCCACGCGCCTGCCCGGATGGAGGCTTGCGGGGATGCCGTCAGCTTCCTATAGAACGCAATGGCATCTTCCGGCTGCGCCGCGCGGAATTCCGCCCGCTCGCCCGTTGAGAAAACGTGCGCCGGCGCTTCAGGCAACAGCCGCGGTTGGGCCGCGTAGGCCAGCGGCGCACCGATGGCCCTGATGGCGCCCGGGGGCATGCTGCGCGAGTCTTGCGCCAGCGCCCCAAGCGCTCGCGACACGCTCTGCACCACTTCGTCGGCACGGCGCTCCAGGAGCTCACGCAGACGCTCGTTGGCCATGATGCGGTCTTGCGCCAGCATCCGCCAGGCCAGCCATCCTGCGAGGGCCGCCGGCACGGCCGTCACGGCAAGAAACACAACCAGCAGTTGTTTCCGGGATGGCTTCAAGGCTGCTCCATAACCGTCGCCGGGTGGCCGGCCAGACCGGCACAATGCATCTAACCCACTGTACATCCCTACTATTTGCAGGTGATGGAGGAATTGTGAGGAATCGGTGAGGATGCGGGAAACAAACCATCCGGGGCAGGCCGAACCGCTATGTGCCGCTGATGGTTGCTCGAAGACGGGGCGAAGGTCCGCCGGAACCACGCCGGCTTAGCAAGTATGCAGTCTGGAACGAAGAGTCGGTGGATGGGAACTGATCCGCTCTGGCAGGCAGGCTTGCAGCCCTTCAGTTCTCGGTTGCACTCCCCGATCGGGCGGTTCCTGAGTCCCCAGACCCTTTGCTGCGACGAGGCTAGCGGGGCGATGATCCCGCCCTCACTACACCGCTACAGCACTACCTTCTCGCCCGAGCGGCACGACCGATAGACCGCGTCCACCAGTTCCAGCGCCTGGTACCCTTCCTCGCCCGACACCAGAGGCTTCCGTCCATTCGCGATCGCGTCGCCGAAATCCAGGAACTGCCGTTCGAACGGCTCGAGCGAGATCGCCATCGGGTCGGAAGCGCCCGACGCCACGTCCTTCGACACGGGGGCCGGCTCGCCGGAATCGTTCTCCACGTCCCACGTCGTGAGCTTATCGCCCGAGATCACCGCCGTCCCCTTCGTTCCGTGGAATTCGGTGCGCTCCGTGTAGCCCGGCCAGAATGCCGTCGACGCTTGAATCACTCCCGTTGCGCCGCTCGCGTAGCGGACCACAGCATTCACCACGTCCTCCGATTCGATCTTATGCAGCGCCCCGAGTTGCCACACGCCGAACAGCTCGGAGACCGGTCCGGCCAGCCAGCGCAGAATATCGAGCTGGTGAATCGCCTGGTTGATCAGCGCTCCGCCGCCCTCGGTCTTCCAGCTTCCCTTGATGGGCCGTGAATAATACGCCGGCGACCGGTACCACTTCACGTAACAGTCGCATTGCAGCAGTTTGCCCAAGCGCCCGGCTGCGATGGCTTTCGAAAGGAAGCGGCTGGCATCGTCGAAGCGGTGCTGGCTCACCACCCCCAGCAGGATCCCGCCCCGCCGGGCCGTCTCGATCATGCGCTGCGCCATCTCCAGGCTCGTGGAGATGGGCTTCTGCACCTGCACGTGCTTCCCCGTCTCCGCGCAGATTTCAATCGGCTGCAAACGGAAGTCCGGGAAGGTGCAGACATCCACGTAGTCCACCTCGGGATGGCGGCACAAGTCCGTGTAGGTCCCCACGAATTGCGCGCCGTATTGAGCGGCGAACTTTCGCCCGGCCTCCTCGTTGATGTCCGTGCACACGGTCAACTCGTATCCGATATTCTTGTAGGCGCGCGCATGCATGTGCGAGATCGCGCCGGTGCCGATCATTCCGACTCTCATGAGCAACACTATTTTACCTTTACCCAACGTGAGTTCGCGCACCTAATTTCCGCACACCGGGTACAATGGGGGTTTCAGCATGAAGCGCTATTTTGCAGTTTACGCAGCGGTCCTGGCCGCCCTGATTCAGGCGGCCTGCGGGTCATCGAAGCCCCCGGCCGGCGTGGCAGCCGTGGTCAACGGCCACTCCATCACCTTCAGCGAGTTGGAGAAGACCTTCCAGACCCAGCCGCAGCCCAGCGAGGGCTCCAACGAAGACCAGGTGATGTCCAACAAGCTCGAGCTGCTGAATTCCCTGATCACCAGCGAGATCATGTTGCAGCGCGCCGAAAAAGCGGGCCTGACGGCCGTGGACGCCGACGTCGATGCCGAATTTAACAAGATGAAGGCGCCCTTCACGAAGGAAGAGTTCGAGCGAAAACTGGCGGACAAACACATGACCGCGGACGACCTGAAGGCTCAGCTCCGGCGCGATCTCACCGTCAACAAACTGGTCAACAAGGAGATCACGTCTCATATCACCATTACCGATTCCGACGTGGCCAACTTCTACAACACCAACAAGTCCATGTTCAACCTCGCCGAGCCGCAGATCCACGTCGCCCAGATCCTGGTTACCACGGCCCCCGACCCCAACGTCCGCAATCTGAAAAACAGCAAGGCCCAAAACGAGAAAGAGGCCAAACTGAAGATCGACGACATCGAAGCTCGACTGGCGCGCGGGGAAGACTTCGCCATGGTCGCCCAGAGCTATTCCGAGGATCCGAACACGGCCCCCAACGGCGGCGATATGGGAATGATCCCGGAATCGAACCTGGATCGGGCAAGTCCCGACCTCAAGCGGCTGGTGCTATCGCTTCAGCCGGGAGTTCCCTCCAAGCCCATTCAAACGCAGTACGGTTTCCAAATCCTGAAGGTCATCTCGCGCGAACCCGCCGGCCAACGCGAGTTGAACGACCCCCGCGTGCAGCAGAACATCCGCGAGATGCTGCTCAACCGCAAAAACCAACTCCTGCAGTCCGCCTATATAGAGGTGGCGCGCGACCAGGCCAAAATCGAGAATTACCTGGCGCGCAGCATCGTGGAAAACGCCGGCAAGGCGAAGTAGGACGGGCCTCCTGGCCGATCCTCTTACTTCGTCCGCCCGATTTCGTAGACGTAGATGACGTGGTCCATCGTGCCGGCCTTCACATGAACCACTTCCGACCACTTCCACCCCTTTACCGGAAACTCGTTCGACACCACGCGCGCGCCCGGCTTGAGATACTTCTCCAGGTTGGGCTTCAGACGCTCGTTCGAGCTGGTCAGGAAGAACATCGTCACCACATCCGCAGGGCTGAGATCGACGCGTAGGGCGCTTCCCTCGATCATGCTCACGCGATCCTCCAGACCCAGCGACTTGATCTTCTCGATGGCCTTCTGGCACAGGTCCGGAAGAATCTCCACCCCCACCGCCCTGGCGCCGAACTTCTGCGCGGCCGTAATCACGACGCGCCCATCGCCGCTGCCCAGATCGTATACCATGTCACCAGGCTTCACACGGGCTGCTTGCAGCATCTTCTCAACCACAATCTGAGGGGTGGGAATGTAGGGCGCCAGGTTCTCGGCGGTGCCGAATTTTTGAGCGATTGCCGGCAGCGCCGCCGATGCCACCAGCAGAACGAATGGGAAAGCCCGCATGAGTTATTGCGAAGCGGCGTTGCCGCTTGCCATCCTCCCGAACTTCAATTTTACAATACGGCCCATGATTTCGCTCCAGGAGAAAAACAGGTCGCGCGGACGGGTGATTGTAAACTCGATGCCCTTGAGGTAGCGGACGGCATTCCCGATGGCGTCGCGCCAGGGATTCACCTGCGGGTTCAGGTTGTAGTTCATGTAGAAGACGGGGAACTTCAGGTCGCCCACATCTTTGAAGGATTCCTGGGGCAGACCGCCTTCGACGGTGACTTTCGGACCGGCAATGATGACGGCGTCAGGCTCCTCCTTGCCGGCTGTAATCTCCTG
>JBGPKH010000044.1:0-24890 GCA_041485845.1 Bryobacteraceae bacterium | reverse complement strand
TCCGTGGGCACTTCCTTCGGGTAAGAGGTTCTTTCATCTAGCACTAGCAAGGCATGCGATCAAGGCGAAACCCCTGTTTGACAGGCCTCCGGAGGCCCTCGCCGGCACCCAACTACCTGATTATTGCGAAAGTCCCGCTAGGAACATCGAGAGCTGCCCAGGTAACGAAAGCAGTGGTCTCAGACGCGTTGCTGGTAGAAGAACTCACTGCTGCGTGTAGTGCTGTTTTGCGCGTAGCGGCCCAAATAGTGGTATGTTTTCAAGCGTTCCCCTTTAGCCGTTTTGGCGGTAAGAGGTTGGAGGCGCCCCCGCATTGAGCGGCCAACACAAGGCAACCGCGTTCACGCTTCAGTTCTCGCTTTGCCGTCATCTCAAAACTCTGGTCGTTGAACGTCACCTTGAATTTGATCTCGGTCCCACTGACCTTGCCGCTATAAGTAAAAGTTCCGAAGGGGCGCTCCGCCGTGAACGAGATGTCGTCGCCGTTGATCTTGGCGTTCTGAATGGGGGTTTGGTCCTGCGTCCCCGCCACTGTGCCTGTCAGTTTTCCGCCATCGACCTTGAAGCTGAACGTATTCACGCGTTGCGTACCATCCGGCGTGTTGCGAAAGTCGGGCTAGAACAGTCTTGATGCCGCGATCTGGCGCGACACCTGACGCACGACTAAATGAGGCGCATCCCCTACAGCCGCACGATCTTCTCCGATCGGAAGCCCTTCAGCGCGTTCCGCGAGTCCACGATCAGGGCCGCGCGTTCCACCAGCGCGGCGTAGTCGAAGGCGGAATGGTCCGTTACGATCACCACGCAGTCGGCGGCGGCGGCGGCTTCCTGCGGAGCCGCGGCCAGATCCAGGCCATCGAGGCGCAATACCGGGACGTGCGGGTCGCTGTACGAGATCACGCCGCCGCGGCGCTGCAACAGCAGCATGATATCGAGCGCCGGCGATTCGCGCACGTCCTCGATGTCCCGCTTGTAGGCCACCCCCATCACGTGGATGCGCGATCCTTTCACCGCCTTGCCCGCGTCGTTCAGCGCGTTCTGTACCTTGTCCACGACAAAGTGCGGCATCTGTCCGTTGATGTACCCGGCCAGCTCGATAAACCGCGCTTCGATACCCGCCTGCCTGGTCTTCCAGGAAAGATAGAAGGGATCGATGGGGATGCAATGGCCTCCCAGGCCCGGCCCCGGATAGAACGGCATGAAGCCGAACGGTTTGGTGGCGGCCGCGTCGATCACTTCCCACACGTTGATGCCGATGCGGTCGCACATCATCGCGATCTCGTTGACCAGCCCGATATTGATCATGCGGAAGGTGTTCTCCAGCAGCTTGACCATTTCCGCCACCTGCGTGGAGCTGACCGCCACCACGTGCTCCAGGGCTTGCGCGTAAAACAGCCGGCCCATATCGGTACACGCCGGCGTGCAGCCGCCCACCACTTTCGGAATGTTGGCGGTCTGGTATTTCGGGTTGCCGGGATCCACGCGCTCCGGCGAAAAGCACAGGAAGAAATCGCGCCCCACTTCCAGGCCCGATTTCGCGAGCATCGGCAGCACCAGTTCGTCTGTGGTGCCGGGGTACGTGGTCGATTCCAGGATTACCAGCATTCCCGCGTGGAAGTGCCTGGCGATTTCCTGGCACGACGCCACGATGTAGCTCATGTCCGGATCTTTGGTCTTGCGCAGGGGAGTGGGCACGCAGATATTGATGGTGTCCAGTTCCAGCACCGCCGAGAAGTCGGAGGTGGCGCGCAGCTTGCCCGCTTCCACCAACGGGCCCAGGGTCGCACTGGGAATGTCTCCCACGTACGAATCTCCGGCATTCACGCGCCTGGCCTTGTCCTGGCTGATGTCGATGCCGGTGACGGTGAAGCCGGCCTTGGCGAACTCCACGGCCAGCGGCAGTCCGACGTAGCCCAACCCGACGATCCCTACACGCGCACGCCGTGTCCGGATCTTCTCCTCGAGGATCTTGGCCGTTGCTTCGGTTGCTAGATCTGGTTGCAGCATGAAACCGCCATTTTCGCACGGGACGCGGTGGACAAACCGCGCCGGCCGGGCGAAACGAATCCGGTTATAATGTGGCTGACGTGAGTCTGCCCCCGGTGCCTGCTGGATGATTCGTCTATTTCGGGTCTTCATACCCGCCGGCACTCTGGCCCTGCTGGTCTCCGAAATTCTGCTGATCGCAGGGTCGTTCGTTCTCGCCGCCTACTACGTGATGCCAGTGGACCCGGCCAGCTACCTGCTGAACGACGGCGGCGGGGTGAGCATTCTTCTGGTCCTGCTCAGCATTCTGATCGGGCTATACCTTCACGATTTCTACTCCGAGATTTATGTGAAATCGAGAATCGCGCTGGCGCAGGAACTGTGCCTGGCGATCGGAATCGCGTTCCTGATGCAAGGTCTGGTCAGCTATCTGGACAGCCGCCTGCGCATGCCGATCCGCGTCATGGTTTTGGGCAGTTTTCTCGCCATGGGTGGGATTTTTCTGTGGCGGCTTCTCTTCAGCGCTTACGTTGCCGAGGTGGTGGGACGGGACCGCCTGCTGCTGGTGGGAGGCAGTTCCCTGCTGGTGGATATCGCCACCTACCTCGCCGATCACCCGGAAAAGGGCCTGACGGTGGCCGGATACGTGGACGATTCCCATGAGCCGGGAGCGGAGCGGCCCGGAGGCAAACTCCTCGGCCCGATCGCCTCGCTGCGCGAAATCGTCGCGGCCACGCGCCCCACCCGCATCATTGTCGGGATGTTCGACCGCCGCAACCGGATGCCGGTGAGCGAATTGCTGGAACTGCGGTTTGCGGGCCACGTGATCGAAGAAGCCGCCACCGCCTACGAGAGCGTTTGCGGGCGGGTGTGCGTCAAGGAACTGCGCCCTTCCCAACTGATCTATTCGGGCGAGTTGGGCCCGCCGCGGCGCCAGACTCTGCTTTATCAGACCATCTCGAACCTCCTGATGGCGGGAATCGGCATGATTGTGGCTCTCCCCCTGATGCTGCTGACGGCCCTGGCGGTGCGGCTCTCCTCGGCCGGACCGTTCTTGTACCGCCAGGTACGGGTCGGCATGGACGGGCGCCCGTTCACCCTGTACAAGTTCCGCTCGATGCGCGCCGATGCCGAAGCCGAGACCGGGGCCGTCTGGGCAGTTGAGGACGATCCGCGGGCGACTCGGGTGGGCCGGCTGATCCGCAAGATCCGGCTCGACGAACTGCCGCAGCTCATCAACGTCCTGAAGGGGGAAATGTCGATCGTGGGACCGCGGCCGGAGCGTCCCGAATTTGTGGAAGCACTCTCCGCGAAGATTCCCTACTACCGGCAGCGTCAATGCGTTCGGCCGGGGATCACGGGGTGGGCGCAGATCAACTACAAGTATGGGGACACGTTGGAAGATACTATCACCAAGCTGGAATACGATTTGTTCTATATCAAGAACATGTCGCTGACCCTGGATTCCTACATCATCTTCCACACCGTGAAGGCCATGCTCATGTCGCGCGGTTCGCAATAGGCGGGACAGGTCCGCGACGCGCCGCCTGGCCGCGTTACTCCGGCGCGGCCGTAAGGACCCAGCGGTGATCCATCAAGTACTCAACCGTTCTTACGACGGAATCCCGGATGGAGAGGCGCGGTTCCCATCCGAGGGCGCGCATCTTCTTACACTCCAAAAAAATAAACGGGTTATCCCCGATCCAACCGCGGTCGCCGCCGGTATATTCCAATCGCGGACGAACGCCCAGGCGCTCCGAAATCCAGCCAATAGAATCGTTCACTTCGCAGTATTCACTGGCGCCGAGGTTCAGAACGGTCACGGGCTTTTCGGCTGCATTCACGGCTTCGAGGATGGCATCCACGCAGTCCTGAACATATAAATACGACTTTTTCTGGCGCCCGTCGCCCAAAACCCGCAGGTAATCCGGGTGCGCCAGGAGTTGCTTGCAGAAATCCAACACATGCCCGTGGGAATAGCGCTCTCCCAGAATGGAAACGAAGCGAAAAATCAGGCCTTGCATGCCGAACCCTTCGCAATAGGCGCCAATCAGGCCTTCGGCCGCGAGCTTGGACGCGCCGTAGAGCGAGGTTTGCACGGGGAACGGACAATCTTCCGGTGTGGGAATCACCGGCGCCTCGCCGTAAATCGACCCGGTGGAAGAGAACGCGATGCGGCGAACGCCCGCGCGCCGCATGGCTTCGAGCACATTCCAGGTGGCGATGGTGTTTTGGTCGAGGTCGCGGCGCGGGTGCTCGGTGCCGTGGCGCACATCGGCGTTGGCGGCGAGGTGAAAGACCCACTCACAACCGGGCATGGCGCGCGCCAGCTCATCGAGCTGAAGACAGTCACCGCGAATCAATTCAAACGAAGGCTGGCGAAGCGCCGATTCCAGAAATCGCTCCTGCCCCGTAGAGAAATTGTCATAGCCCACCACCTGGTGGCCGAGAGCCAGCAGGCGATCGACGAGGTTGCTGCCGATGAAGCCGGCAGCGCCGGTGACCAGGCACTTAGCCGGATTCATGCCGCGTAGAACGCTTTCACCGTACGGCAAATCCGCGCGATCTCGTCGGCTGAAAGCTCCGAGTGAACGGGAAGGGCGAGAGACTCTTTCGCCAGTCTCTCACTGACTGGAAAATCGCCGGCTTTGTATCCGAGGTCCCGGAAACAGACCTGCAAGTGCAGCGGCAGCGGATAGTAAACTTCCGTGCCGATGCCGCACTCCTTCAGGTAAGCCTGCAACCGGTCGCGCTTGGGGGCCAGGATGCAGAACTGGTTGTAGATATGGCGCGTCTGGTAGGGCGCCTCGACCGGAGCTGTTACCGGAACGTCCAATTCGGCCAGCAGCTTGCGATAGAGCGCGGCGTTCCGCTGCCGGCCGCGCGTCCAGGAATCCAGGTGGCGGAACTTGACGCGCAGCACGGCCGCTTGCAGGGCATCCAGCCGGGAATTGACTCCCACCCAGTCGTGATAGTACTTGCGCTTGCTGCCATGCACGCGGAGCGCGGCGAGCCGCTCGCGGAGAGCGGGATCGCTGGTCGTGAGCATGCCGCCATCGCCGTAGCCGCCCAGATTCTTACTGGGAAAGAAACTGAAACAGCCCACCGCGCCGATGCTGCCCGCGCGCCGGCCGCGGTACTCCGACCCGATGGACTGCGCGGCGTCTTCAATCACCGGGATGCCGCGTTCGCGGGCCATGGCGCACAGCGGGTCCATGTCGGCGCAGCCGCCGAACAGGTGAATGGGGATGATGGCGCGGATTTTCGGATGCGCGGACAGAACGTCCGCCACGCGGTTCATGTCCATGTTGAACGTGGCGGCCTCGACGTCCACGAACACGGGCACGGCGCCGGCCCGATGGATGGCGCCGGCGGTGGCAAAGAAGGTGTACGGCGTGGTCAGTACCTCGTCCCCGGGCCGAATTTCCAGACCGAGCAGGGCGAGGAAGAGGGCGTCGGATCCGGAGGCGCAGCCCACCGCGAATTGGGCGTTCGAGTAGGCGGCGACGTCCTGCTCCAGTTTCTGGACGTCCTCCCCCATGATGAACTTCTGGGAATCGATGACGCGGATCACTTCCGCCAGAACTTCGTCGCGGATTGGCTGGTGCTGGGCGCGCAAATCGAGCAGGGGAATCGGCTTTGCCGTAGTCTGTTCCATGCGTAGAATCCTCCTTCAATTTAGCAGAGGTAGGACAGGCCTCCTGGCCTGTCCCTGGCATTTTGAAGCTCGGCTCTGGAGTAAATATTGATGAGAAGATTTGTGCTATCGGGACTCTGCCTAGTGTGGTGTGGCGGGGCAGGCGGTTTCGGCTTCCTGCTCGCAGGGCAGGCTTAATTAACGCGCGCCCGTTGTTGTTGATCGTCACCGCGAGTGAAATCACCATCTTCTGGCCGATGTTGCGGCCGATCCGGCAGTTCTTCGTGACCCGCGGGCGCCGGGGAGGAGATTGGGACGCTCTCGCTCGTCCAGAGGATAGTGTCTGGCACTGAACATGATAGCCGAGAGAATTTTGCGCCGCCTGACCCAGATTCCGGGGGCGAGGACTTTGTGGAACAGAGTCCCGGTTGGTCCAGTTGACGTGCGCGTCCGCTACGGAGTGTTCCCGCGACCGCACTATGCATTCGGTGTGTTTTGCGCCGCTGACTTGGCTAGGCGCCTGGGGCGGCCCGCGATCTCGGTCATCGAGTTCGGCGTAGCGGGTGGCCGTGGATTGCTGGCGCTGGAGAAGATCGCCGGCACGATCGGCCAATACTTCGGCATCACCATCAACGTGGTTGGCTTTGACAGCGGGCAGGGGATGCCGGAGGCGGTAGATTATCGCGATCTTCCTTACGTCTGGGGCAAGGGCTTTTATGCCATGGATGCGAAGAAGCTGCGCTCCCGGCTGTCGCCGCGGACGGAACTGGTGCTCGGTGATGTGGCACAGACTGCCAACTCCTGGCGAGAGAGAGAGGATCTGGCCCCCATCGGATTCGTTTCCTTCGACCTGGATTACTACTCTTCCACGAAGATGGCGTTGGGGGTGTTCGACACGGCGAACCATGCGCTGCGTCTGCCGCGGGTGTATTGCTATTTCGACGACATCATGTGGCCCGAGCATGCGTGCCACAACGAGTACGCCGGCGAGCTGTGCGCGATCCGCGAGTTCAACGAAGCGCACGAAGCCCTCAAGTTGTGCCCGATCCACATGCTTCGTCATATGCGAGTCCATCCGAGTGCCTGGAACGAGCAGATGTACGTGCTGCACGATTTCCGGCATCCGCTGTATTGCCGGAACATCACGCCGCAGGACGAAGAGCACACGCAAATGCGGATTTGCGGCCCAGTTCCATGACCGTCCGTGATAGGCGGCTTGCCTGCCGCCCCCTTCAGGAGCTGGTGGGCTCCTCCTCCGCCGCCACCTCAAGGCCCCGTTTCACGTACCGGCAACCGCAGGCGGAGCACTGCGCCTCTTCCCGCTCGCCATCCGCCGCCAGTTTCAGCTTGATGCCGCAGGCGCACATCCAGCCGCGGACCCGCGCGGGGTTGCCGACCACCAGCGCGTAATCCGGAACGTCGCGGGTAAGGACGGCGCCCGCCCCCGCAAACGCGTAGCGGCCAATCGTAATCCCGCACACCACCGTCGAGTTCGCTCCCAGCGACGCGCCCTGCTTGACGAGAGTGGTCTGGTACTGATCGCGCCGGATCACGTGGCTGCGCGGGTTGATCACGTTGGTGAAGACCATGGACGGCCCGCAGAACACGTCGTCCTCCAGGATGCACCCCGTGTAGACCGACACGTTGTTCTGAATTTTGACGTTGTTGCCGATCGTCACCTCGGGCGAAATCACCACGTTCTGCCCGATATTGCAATGGCGGCCGATCCGGCAGTTCTTCATGATGTGGCTGAAGTGCCAGATCCTGGTGCCCGCGCCGATCTCGCAGGGCTCGTCGATATAGCAGGATTCGTGCGCAAAGAAGGCGGAGCGGTCCATCAAATCCTTTGCAGCTTCGACAATTTCAGAGACGCCGAGGGGTCCAGCCGCACCGGCTCGCCGTTCAATTCGAGCGACCGCTGGCAGGCCTGCAACACTTGCAGCACCTCGACCCCTTCCTCTCCCGGCGTGTGCGGCCGCCGCCGCTCGCTGACACACTCGATGAAGTGCAGGCATTCCCGGCGCAGCGGCTCCTCGGGGTCGAACGGAACGCCGGTGCCAGGCGCCCTGGCCGCCTCCACGGCGCCATCCTTCCACTCGATACGCTTGTCGAAGAGCTGCAGCTTGTTGTCCGGGCGCGAGTCTTCGAAGACCACCATCTGTTTGCTGCCGATCACCACCAGGCGCTGCTCTTTGTAAGGATGCAGCCAGCTTACGAAGATGTGGCAGCGGGTTCCGCGTTCGAACTGGAGATTGGACACGGTGACGTCGGCGATGTTGGGCTGTAAATAAGCGCCGCCGGTGGCGATCACCTGCATGGGAAGCTGCCCGGTGAGCGCCAGGATCACGGAGATATCGTGCGGGGCGAAACTCCAGAGGGCATTTTCCTCGCGGCGGATTTTGCCCATGCTCAGGCGGTTGGAATAGATGTACTCGATTCTCCCGAACGATTCTTCCGCCACCAGCTCCTGGACTTTGAGAATGGCCGGATGGTACTTCAGCAGGTGGCCCACCATGAGGATGCGTCCGCATTCGCGGGCCGTTTCGACCATCTCCTGCCCTTCCTGCCACTCGAGCGCCAGCGGCTTCTCGACGAAGACGTCCTTGCCCGCGCGCAGCGCCGCCAGCGCCATCCGGTAATGCTCCGCCGCGGGGGTAGCCAGAACGACCGCGTCCACATCGGAGTCCTGGAGAGCCGGCTCCAGCTTCGCAAAAGCCCTGGCTGCGGGATAAAGCTCGCGAAAAGACTGCAATCTCCCGGGATCGGTCTCACAAATGGCGTGCAGATGGCCGAGGCTGGAGAAATTGCGCGCCAGGTTCTTGCCCCAGTGGCCGCACCCCGCGACGCAAATTCGCGCCGGTTTTCCGGAAGTCCCGGTAGCAGGCATAGGCTTTACCGAACCTTAGGGTAACAGACTGACAATCGGATTCTCCCCTGAAACGCTGCCTGACGCGTTCATACCATACGCGAAGAGTGCCCCCTCGGCAAACGGCGCGGCCCGTCGCGAACGGTTGGCTGGATGATCCCCCCTGATTTTCCATGGTTGTCGTCAAAGCGCGCCGATCTCTCAGCCGGCAAGTTCGACCACGACTTCTACGCGGGTGCTCCACGGGACCGGCTGTATCTGGTAATTACGAAATGCCTCTATAACCCCGCCCGAGATCGACTGGTCGATATCGTTCAGAACGGCGTATGCCTTCGACTCGGGAGGCCGCACTTCGCGGGTGTCGCTCCATGCGTATATGAAAGCTTCCGCGCTGTCGCGCGTCGGGCGGTTGATCGCCTGCACGATACGCTCCGGCTGCTTGCGGGATTTGGGAATAACGAAATCAAAGAGATGATCAAACCCGCTGATGCCAGTAAATTTCACTTTCGGCGTGTGGCGGATATCGTTGGCCTCCAACCATGCAACCACGTCTTCGAAAAACAGCCTGTCGACAACCGGTTTTGCGAGGTAGAAAAGATCGTTCACAGCAAGCATGGCCTGAATGAGGCTGTGCTTGCGTAACGGAAAGGTTTCCGGGGTTGCGTGGTCGCACGCACGCCGTAGCCGCCGCCGTCCTCGATTTGCTGGCGGACATTCGCCACGCCCAATGATGGTCCGCATCTGCATAAAAAGAAATCACTTCCAAGAACCCGCCCGATTTTCCGATTTTCGCCAAAACGCATTCACGGGGTTTGGATATTTATTTTGAAGCCACTTTTTCATTCATTCCATTGCACTTAAATCCATCTCGCCGGTAGCCCACACCCCCGGCGCTTGCAGGTCGGTCTGCTAGATTTATATCAGGAGGAGGAATAGCGCTTCCCCGAGGGAAGCCGCCAAAACCGCTCACACGTGTGAGCGGCCCCTCTCGCTAAGTTCTTGATTCTTTGTAAGCACTTTTCCGAGACCGCTCAAGTTTGAGCGGTTTTTATTTTTCTTGAGGAGTCGATCCGGTTGGTCGCCGGAATCCGCCAAGTCATTGGTTTTAAAGGCAGTCGCATGCCCCAGACGACACATCTAGTGTCGCCTGCCGCCAGGAGTTTGCACATTTTGAGGCTTGGTTATGGCAGTTTGCAAAGCTTGTGGGGCAGGTTGTCAACCTGCGGGCCGATTGTCAAAATCGGCGAGGGCAGGCTGAAAGCGCAACGCCTTTTAGAGAATGCTCCGCTTTCCAACGCACTAACAACAAGCGGTGCGGTCCCTGTTCGAGGCAGTCGCCGCCCAGGAGTCACTATGCAACTATCGCAAGATTTCAAAAAACATATTCTCGTCGTAGAAGACGAAGGGCTCATCGCCGCCGATATCCAGAAGCGTTTGGAACGGCTCGGCTACCCCGTGCCGGCCATCGCCAGTTCCGGCGAAGAGGCCCTCCGGTACGCCCGGTCGACGCCGTTCGACCTTGTCCTGATGGACATCCGGCTGAAGGGCGACCTGGACGGAATCGCCACTGCTCAGGCGTTGAAGACCGAACTGGAGACGCCGGTCGTCTACCTCACGGCGCATTCCGATCACGAGACCATCGACCGCGCCAAGCTCACCGAACCGCTCGGCTACCTCCTGAAACCAATCACCGACGGCGACCTCCGCAGCGTGGTGCAAATTTCCCTCTACCGGTATGAAATGGAGAAGCGTGTCCGCGCCAGCGAAGCCTGGCTCTCCACCACCTTGCGCAGCGTGGGTGAAGGCATCATCGCCACCGACCCCAACGGCGACGTCGCTTTCCTGAATCCGCTGGCTGAGCAACTGACCGGCTGGCCCGGCACCGAGGCCCACGGGTGTCCGTTGATGGAAGTCCTGGGACTGTGCGATGAACCCAGCCGCGAGCCGGCCAAGAACCCGGTCTTCGATCTCTTCCCGGAGGAGCGGCGGCCGTACACCCTGGTATCCAGGACGGGAGCGGAAACCACGGTCGAGCTGGCCTGCTTCGAGAATCGCGCGGAGCAGGAACTGCTCGGCGCCGTACTAGTGGTCCGCGACATCCGCGCGCGAAGGGCGCTGGAAGGCCGGCTCATCCAGTCGCAACGCATGGAAGCGATCGCCAACATGGCGGGCGGGCTGGCCCACGATTTCAATAACCAGCTCATGGTGATCTCGGGGTACGCGGAAGAACTCTGCACACGGCTCTCGGGTGAGCACCGGGAACAGGCCCTGGAAATCCAGCAGGCAGCGTCGATTGCCTGTTCCACCACCGCCCAGCTCCTGGCCCTCAGCCGGCGTGACGTGGTGCGCTGCGAGGTGCTGAACGTCAATGACGTGATCTGCGATGTGCGGCCCATGATCTCCCACACCCTGGGAAAGGGCCGCACGCTGACCACGGACCTTGGCACCCTCCGCGGATTTGTGCGCGGCGACCGCAATCAGCTTAAGCAGGTTCTGCTCAACCTGTCGCTCAACGCCCGCGACGCCATGCCCGCCGGCGGAGAACTCCGCATGGAGAGCTCGGTTCTGGAAGTCGACGCCGAAGGCCCCACGGCACGGCTGTACCGCCCGGGATCGTATGTGCGCCTGAAGGTGTCGGATACCGGACAAGGCATGGACCCGGCCACGCTGTCCCGCATTTTCGAACCCTTCTTTACGACCAAGAAATCCGGGTTCGGAACGGGCCTGGGCCTCTCCATCGTGCATAGCATCATCGTGCACAGCGGCGGCTACATCAGCGCGGACAGCGAGATCGGCCGGGGGACGAGCTTCGAAATCCTGCTCCCGTGCGTCGGCACTTTCCGCGGCCTGAGCGAGCCTTCCGCAGAAGCGCACGCCGGCGGGGAAGACACCGCGCCGACCGTACTGCTGGTGGAGGATGAAGACCGCGTCCGCCGCCTGATGCACAAGTACCTGGAGCGCGATGGATACCAGCTCCTGGAGGCGCGCAATGCGGAGGAAGCTGCCGGCATCGCCGGGGTTTATCCGGCGCCCATTCATGTACTCGTCACCGATGTGATGATGCCCGGTATGACGGGGCCGGAGCTCGCGGAATGGCTGGCCCCCCTGCACCCGTGCATGAAGGTCCTGTTCGTCTCCGGATATCGCCATCATACGCTGGAGCACGAAGGACTGTGGAAGGGCGGGCTCAACCTTCTGCCCAAGCCATTCCCTGCCTCGGAGTTGGTCCGGCGGGTTCAGATGCTGTTGAACTCCGGAGGGCTGGCGGTGCAATGACCGGAGTGTTCCGGGGGCTTCCGCGGGCCGAAGACGGCCGCGGATGTGGAGATTCTCAGCGCCGGTGCAAATGACCGGAGTGTTCCGGGGGGCTTCCGCGCGGGATGATCGCGTTGCCCCAGGCGCGCAGCTTACCGGTGCAATGACCGGAGTGTTCCCGGGGGCTTCCGCGGTAGATCTACCGTGTACCCGTGGCCATGCTCCCGCCGGTGCAATGACCGGAGTGTTCCGGGGGCTTCCGCGGGCCGAAGACGGCCGCGGATGTGGAGATTCTCAGCGCCGGTGCAATGACCGGAGTGTTCCGGGGGCTTCCGCGGGCGATCGCCTGCGCGATCCAGGGGCGGGCGCCGCTGGCAGGTTGGCGGTTCCCTCTGGCCCGTGAAACACGTGGGGCCCGCGCGCTCCCCCATGGCGGCCAACACCGCTGGCTCTGGATACCCTGGAAGACGATGGCGCCGGCCGGCCGGCGGGATGGGAGCATTCGAAATCCCGGTTGGCAGATCATCCGGATTCTGGCCCGCCAGTTGGACGGCTCGCCGGAAACAGAGCCGCCCGCAGGCACCCGTTTGTCCTGCGGTTTCCGATCACGTCATGAAAAAGTAAGTCGACACATACGGCAGCGTGGTGCCTTCCGCGCGGCATTGGAGCACGTGCGGGCCTGTGCTCAAACCGTCGAGCGGCACGAGCGCCGTAAACCCGCGCCTTTGCCCGGCAGCCGGAGGATATACCATGGCCAGGGCCGGGCTCGGGTCGTTGGCCACGCACGAAGCCCTGTCCCTGCCGTCGATCGAGAGCTTCAACGCGACACTACCGGCGCGATGCTGGAACGACCATCCGCTCACCCGCAGGAGGTTAGAGGTGATGGTGTCGGCGATCTTCGGCTGATAGATCCCCCCGAACGGGAGGGCCAGATCCAGGCTGCCTCCCGCGCGCGGGTGCGATCCCTTGGGCCACGACTCCACAGTGTCCCCCACCCGCGGCTTCTCCAAAATCGCGAGATCCTGAAAAAACATCGGGCCGTTGCGGATGTAAGCCAGCGGGCGGAAATACCGCGACCATTGGCGTACCACGTAGGAGCGGGAATGGTACGCGTCCTGGTAAAAGTCGGGCAGGCCGTGCAGTCCGCCGGGCTGCACGCTTTTGTAGAAATGGCCCTTCCGCTGAAACGCGGCCAGTTCCTCGGGCGCGAGCTTCCAGGCGGCGAGTTCCTCGCCCATCACGGTGAGCATAGCGATGCCTCCCGGGCAAAGGAGACGTTGGATCTCCTGAAGCCACGCGAATTGCAGATCTTCGCCCAGGTGCGTGACCACCGAGACGGCATAGACAAGGTCGAAGGACTGGCCGGCAAACGGAAGAGGGGGCTCCCTCTGGTTTTCGACGAATTCGCCGAAGGGCAGGTGCTGTCGATTCCAGTCGAGCGCCGCACGGCTGATGTCGCTTCCGGCAAACCGGCACGACGCGCTGTAGCCCGCGAACCAGCGCAGGATGCGCGCCGGTCCACAGCCGAAATCGAGCACGTTGCGAAACGTCTCGAGCGGGCGGCCGATCAGTTGCAGCGCACCCTTGACGCCCTCGGACACGATGAAGCCGCCGTACAGGAAATTCTCCACCGACGCGGCATGCCCCAGAACCTGCGCCGACAGTTTGCCGGGCGGGATCGGCGGCTGGGGATCCTGCTTGGCCGGAAATAAGAGGCTGGACATAGAAGCTCGAACTTGGGGATCATGGAGGCGCTGTGGAACCGTTGCGCGTGTTCCATTCGCGAGATTCAGGAAGCGTTCCCCGAGTCCCGCAGACCAGCGTACACAACCGTACAGACCACCGTCTACCGCCTGGAGGGAAAAGGCTCGCAACCGCTATTCGCCGAGGCTCTGCTGTGCGCGTGCTGCGACCGGGGTATTCACAGCGTGCTCGAAACCCCGGGCTTGGCGCATCCCGAGACGTTTCCGGGAGTGGCGCTCGCATGCCACGAGATGTGGGTCCTGGCGCGCAACCCGCGGCCCTGGTTGTCAGGCGTCCTACCAAATGCGCAACGGCACATCCCCGGGCGACCACCCGAGCCCAATCCGCGCTTCATGAATGAGCCGGTTGTAATTGGCGAAGTCCGGACTGTCGTATTGGCGCGCTGAATACTCCGCTACAACATGGACCGACGGAAAGATCTGACGCGATGCCCAGAAGTTGCCGCTGACAGTGCTGTACTTACCGAGAATGTTTCCAATGGACCTCGCTCCCATGTAACTTCCCTGTATTCCCAGGCTCCAACGGCGAAGTCCGGTGTAAGTGTAGCCTCCCAGTACGCTGGTCGCGTAGGAAGTGAGAAACAAACCGTTGCCGGGCACCACGGTATGTCCGGCCGACACGTATGCTACCCCCCTGTGGAAGGTCCGCGAGAGCCTCCCGCTTACATTGGGCACGTAGTCGATCGTATGAACCACTTGTGTGCCCGGGGCGATACCCAGAAGAGCCACGATAACGGGGTCGATCCGCACCACGTTAATAAACTTCGATTCGGCCCTCGCCACTCCGGCATAACCGGTCAGCTCCAGCCGCCGGCTCAGTTGAACGGCTAGAGTGGCGGTGGCACTGTGGACGTCCGTGCCACCGAAAATACGGGTGAAGTCATAGCGATAGTAGCCGTAGCTGGCGCCGGCGGTAGTTCGCCGCGAGAGCCGGTACTGAAAGTCTCCGTGTGCGTTACCCTCCACCGTTCCGTCAAGGGCGCTGGAGTGGCGGTTGACCACCCAGCCGCCGCCGCCGAAATCAAAGGAAAGCCGTGCGGTCTTTTGATAGATCAGGTCCGCCAGCGTACTTAGGTACATGGTGCGGTTGTCGAAAAAGTCCGTGGTTGGGATGTTGGCCGTTGTCGGATCGAAGGGCACGGTTTGCTGCAGGCCCGCAAGTCCGAAGTCGCGCGAAAAGATACCGGCTGTGGCGTGCAGAGTGAACATCACGTTTTGCGCCAGTTGGCGATTGATCCCCAGTAAGAGGGATTGATCGAGTGAGTCGAAGGAGGAAGATTGCGCGTAGTGACTGAGACTCCCGCGATAGTCCAGACCGAGCCGGGTGTGCCGCCAGCTATGTGTTCCGCTCAAACCCCAAGCCAACTGAATACCATAGGAAGACTGGTCCGCAAGGCCGCCCCGATTGTCGACCGCTACCGCCGCGAGCCCTGTATCGTAGACTCCAGTGAGTTCGAGAAAGGGACGAAAATGAATTTGCGGCGCTGCCATTGCCACCGGCGCCTCACCGCGTGTAAGAATCGCGGGTCCGGCGTACTGCGCGGAAAGCGGTATCGCCCATGCGAGTAGCGCCACCACTGGTTCCAGCTTCAACTGTTCCTCCTGACTGGCTGAAACGAGAGTGCAAATTAAAGCCCGAACGTATCAATATAACCAGTAGTTTTACTGGTTGCGAGACTATGCTTTACGCTCAAACCCAGCGGCCCTTGGGAACTGCT
The DNA here is from genome assembly GCA_041485845.1 of Bryobacteraceae bacterium. Classification (GTDB taxonomy): domain Bacteria; phylum Acidobacteriota; class Terriglobia; order Bryobacterales; family Bryobacteraceae; genus OMOG01. The sequence goes on along the minus strand of JBGPKH010000044.1, from coordinate 9,665 downwards.
TGTGGGTTTCGCCGTAAGCTTTGTGTGTCTCCCGGTAAAAGGTGGCGGCAAAACATGTGTTTGAGCGTAAAAGGCATGGGTTTCAGCGTAAATCCAGCATCAAACTCGTTGAAAATCCAGGATCTAGAACCGTTTAGCCTTCCGCTCAAACCCATCCCGGGTTCATATTGCGCGCCTTTTGTTTTCAACGGAACACCGGGGATTTACGATTAAACCCATGGGCTTGCGCGTAAACAAGCGTGGGTTTGAGCATAACACCGAGCATCTAAGTGCTTTACTATTAGACGTTTATCGAAGATCGGACATCCTCGCCATATGGTATGGTTTATGGAGTAGCTGGATTGGCAAACACTTGGAACCACTGAGCTTGGTGTGGGTTCATGGGTGATATCCATGAGTTTGAGCGTAAATCTGCCGGTAAACCATGTGTTCGCCAATAAAAAGATAGCGGTAGTGAATTGTAACGGTGTACAAATCAGAAAGACATGCTGAATCCTGGACTGGCTGCCAGCATCAAAGTGAAGCCCCCGCCGCGGACGTCTTTGATGAACCTCTCGGTGGAAGAGGAGAACCTCGCAGCCATTCCGTTTGCCGTTCTCGAGCGGCGTGTCGGTAAGAGAGTAGGCAAGATCGAGATCAATGGCACAAAGGTGTTGCCTGACGGGACCAAGATGAGAGTGGTCTGGCAGGTACAGGGCAACAATGAACTGGGACTTCCGACCGAGCAGGATCTTGACATTTTCGTGGCACTGGGGGTGCTGACATTCCGCAATGATTTCGCCAAAACGGTAATATTCACGGGACGTGAAATCGCGCGTATTCTGGACATCGGCATGGTTCATGGGAAGTTCTACAAGCGCCTGAAACTGGCCATGGATCGCTTCATCCCGCTCCGTTTCCGGGCCTTGACGGAGAATGAACAGCACGAGGAAGTGAAATGGGTGAACGTCTTTCAGGAAGCCAGTTTTTCCCTGAACCGCACGACTGGCCGTTGCACCGGCTCCGTCACCTGGACCGACAAGTTGATCCAGTCGATGGACAGTGGCTTCTTCCGCCTGTTGGATGCCAACCGCTATATGGAGCTGGATGGCATTACCGCCAAGCATCTGTACCGTTTCCTAGCGGTAGCTTTTGCCAAGACCGATGTGGTAATTACCGACGCCCGGCAACTTTCTACCGAGCACTTGGGGATTCTGAGCCCGCCCAAATACCTCTCCCGCCTGATGCAAACCCTGGAGCCGGCTTTCGAGCAACTCAATCGGATCCAGGTCCTAGGCTCCTACCAGATCGTTTCCAACGAGGATTGGCGGATCGCTTTACACCGCCATCCCAACTATGTGTCTGAGCATAAAACCCTTCTGATGCATGGTTCGCTTCTGGATCCCGAGACCCGGCGCTCACAGTGCCTGGAGCGTCTCCAGCAGGGCGGTATCTCGGCGAAAGCGGCAGCCGTCTATTGCCAGGCGGCATCCACCGCAGTGGACTTCCATATCCTGGACCGCTGCACCCGGCTGTTGCATGCCATGCTCGACGAGGAAGTCCTGGCGCACGTAGCTGCCAGCATCATCCGTGGCGCGCTCGATGCCGGACCAGCCAGTACTGAGGGCCTCCAGCAACTCGACTGGTGCGAAATCGCTATCCACGTCTGCCGCCAGAAGAAGCGGGCCGGCCAGAACCTGCGCAACTCCGCGGGTCTGATCGTAAAAATCATCAAGGACCCGGAAACACGGAGCCGGGTGGTCAGCCCCGAGTTGGAAGCAACCTTGAGAGCAGGGTTCCGCCGCCAGCAGGAAATCGCCGAACGTCAGCACAAGGAAGATCTGGAGCGCTCCCTTATTCTGGAGTACGAACATTCGCGAGTGGAGATTGCGGAGAGGCTGTTTCTGGACATGCCGGATGTCAAGAAGACCGTCCTTCGCAAGCAAAAGGGCGACGTCCTGCGCCAGCAGGAGCGCTTCCAGCGGATTCCGCTGGAGATCCAGGAACGCGAAATAGACACCACGATCGTGCAGGAAATTGCCCGCAAAGAGGCCCCGCCCTACGAAAAGTGGCGCCTTCGCAAACAGGCGCAGCAGGCCGTACTAGCCTTTACGGATCCCGCCGGATCTGAGCCGGACGACGTGGCGTAGTCGCGAGATATTCGGAGAGTTCCTGAATTCCAGCAAACGATCCGGTCTCGTAAAACCGCTGTGGCACTTCGAACCCGGCCAACTCCCTGCGCTCCAGCAGGCGCCGGTACAAATCCCCGAGATCATGTGAGCCATGTTCCGGAATGCCGTCGAAAGCGGAGTGGTGGAAGACGCCCAGTCCGTAATCAATGTGGCGCATCTGGGGAGTGCGGAGCTTCTTGTCGTAGGCAAGAACCCGTCCGGCCTGGTATTGCACATTGCTGGTATCCCACTGGTCCCGATTGTGGTTAACGGTCATGAGCGCCGGCTTGCCGCTCTCTTCAAACGCGCGTTGAACGGCGGAGTAGTCGCACGGCAAATAAGAATCGCCGTAGAGAACAAAAAAGCGCTCTCCCAGCAGCGGCCGAGCCTGGGCAACCGCGCCGGCGGTTCCCCGCAGCTCCGGTCCGTCGGGAGAATACGTCACCACTAACCCAAAGCGGCTTCCGTCGCCGGCATAAGCTTCCAGCATCTCACCGAGATATCCCACACAGAGCGTCACCCGCCGGATACCGCTGGCCGCCAGCAACCGTAACTGGTGCGCGAGAAAAGGCTCCCCGTTGATCTCGATGAGCGCCTTCGGAATCTTTCCGGTGACCGGCCGCAGTCTTGTGGCTAACCCGCCGACCAGAATGGCAACTGGCAGTTCGATCATATGCCGCCCTACGACTGCACGATTACCTGGCTGCCGGCGAAATCGAACCGGAACCGCACCTCGCGCAGACCGGCCTCCGTCATCACCCGGCGGAGGCGCGTTTTGTCTTCGGTGTAAAACATCAGAAAGCCGCCGCCGCCGGCGCCGATCAGCTTGCCGCCCAGCGCGCCATGGGCCCGCCCCAGCGCGTAATACGAATCGATCTGCGCGTTGCTCATGCCCGGGGTGCGCCGTTTCTTATGCTCCCAGTGCACGTGCATCAACTGCGCAAACCGGCGCAGGTCGCCCTTCTCCATGGCGGCTTTGCTCTCCGCCGCCAGTTCCTTGATGTAGTGCAGATTGTCGAGCATTCCCGAATCTTTTTGCCGGCTGCGCGAGTCCTGGTCCTTCAGGATGTCGGACGCATTGCGCGTGAACCCGGTGAAGAAAAGAATCAAATTGTCCTCCAGCGTATTCAACGTCTCGGCGGAAAGCCGCAGCGGTTCCACATCCACGCGGCCATCCGGGTTGAACGTAAAACACGTGATGCCACCGATCGCGGCAATATACTGGTCCTGCTTGCCGATCGGCTCTCCCAGCAATTCGAGCTCGATGTGGCACGCCTGTTCCGCCAGGTCGCGAGGCGGAACCGAATTCTTCTTGAGGCAGTGCAGCGCGCGCAAGAGAGCCGTAGTGAAACTTCCCGACGAGCCCAGCCCGGTTCCCGAAGGGATGTCCGACATGCTGGTGATTTCCAGGTGCAGATGGCCGGCCACACCCACCAGCTTCAGCGCCTCGCGCACGATCGGATGCTTGATCTCGTCGGGCGAGTGTACCACCTCCATCTTGGAGTACTTCACGATGATCTCTTCGGCGAAGGTCTCGTGCAGCGTGATGTAAACGTACTTATTGATGGCCGCCGCAATCACGAACCCCGTGTGCTCGCGATAGTAGGACGGCAGGTCGGTGCCGCCGCCTCCCAGCGAAATCCGCAGCGGGCTACTGGTGATGATCACGAAGCGCCTCCCGATAAACGGTTTCCACAATCGTCCAAGCGGCTTCCGCTTCGGCGAGTCCCGGCGCCGGCTGCCGGTTCAAACGAATGTCCTCGATGAATTCCGCCACCTCCGTCTGCCACGAATCGTCGGCCTGGGGATACTCCCAGACCGTGGTCTCGGGCGGGCCCATCTCGGGCAACATGCGGTAAAAGGTCAGGCGCTCGGTACCGTAGCTTCCGCCCAGGCCAGAGATTGCAAGCTTGGCGTCGCGGCCGTACATCTCGAAGGAGAACAGGTTCTTCCATTCTGTCCACGTGGCGTGCAGGGAGGCCACCTGCCCGCCGGCCGTGCGCAGCAGCAGGAAGGCGTTGTCTTCCACCGGCATGTCCCAGAAATACGTTCCGATCATTCCCTGCACATCGCGAAAATCGCCGAGAAACCAGCGCGCCAGGTCGATGAGGTGCATGCCCTGGTCCACCAGTTCGCCACCGCCGGATTTTTCGCGCACCGCGCGCCATTCTTTGTCGTAGCCGGGCCGCCCGCCGTGTCCATAGCGGCCCCGGATGAACATCATTTCTCCGAGAGCGCCCGATTCGAAGATGGCGCGCGCCTGGCGGAAGGCGCGGTGATAGCGATGGTTAAAGCCCACACGCACTAGTGCGCCGGTACGCCGGGCTGCCTGGCGGATGGATGCGAGCTGGTCCCTGCATCGCGCCCCCGGCTTCTCGATCAGCACGTGCTTCCCGGCGGCCGCGGCCTCCGCGGCGATGGGCGCCAGCATATCGTGCACCGTGGCCACGAATACGAGGTCGATATCGGAACGCCGCACCGTGGCCTGCCAGTCGGTGGAAGCGTCCGCGCCCGGCACGCAGCCCGCCAGGGCCTCGGCGCGCCCGGCGTCGATATCGCAGAAGCTCACAACCTGGATGTCTTTCCCCGCCGCCTTGGCCCGTTTGGCGCCGATAAAACCGCAGCCGACCACGGCGGCCCGGATCATGACCACGGCTTCCCGCGACTTGCGCGGTGATGCGCCGGACGCCAAAGCCCGGCCCACGGGTCCCGCACCGTACTACGCCAGGTGTACGCAGCCCGCATCATGTCCACTGCTTCCCGCGATCCTCCGGGGTGATACGCCGGAGCGTGTAGATGTCGGATGCGTGCAACTCGCCGGCGTGCGCGGCAAGCCCCGCCCACGGGTCCCACACCGCGCTGATCAGCCGGCCGGTGATTCCGTGGCTTGCGGGCGACGCGAGGTAGTAAGCCAGCGCCGCAGCTTTTTCCGGAGACTGGCCGCCTTTCTGCTTTACTTCGAGCACGCGCGCGTAATCTTCGCCGGCGTTCTGCGGGCCGGCGCGGAGGACGGCATCCACCATGCCGGTATTGAGGATGCCCGGCGACATGGCGTTCACCCGTATGCCCAGATCGGCAACTTCGAGCGCCAGCGTCTCGGTGAACCGCACGAGCGCCGCTTTGGCCGTCCCATAGGCGCTGAAATTCGCCCGCGCGCTGGTGGCCCCGCCGCCCGAGAGATTCACGATGGCGCTGCCGCGTGGCATCCACGGAACGCACAACCGGGACAGCGCGACCGGCGCCATCAGGTTCACCTGCATGGCCTCCTGCCATTGCGCCCAGTCGTTATCCCAGAGCCGGCCGATGGGCCCGGTGATCGCGGCGTTATTGATCAGCGCATCCAGGTGGTCGCACTTACGACGCAGTTGGTCGACGATGGCTACCGGGGCGTGGGGATCGCTGAGGTCGGCTGGAATGATGGCTAGAGTCTGTGTGCCGCGGTGTCCTAATTCCGCGGCCAATTCTCCGAGCGCCGCGGCATTGCGGGCCACCAGTGCGAGGTCGGCGCCGCGGCTCCAAAACTCCCGTGCAATCGAACGGCCCAGGCCCCGCGACGCCCCTGTGATTAGCGCATGCATGAAGGGAGAAGAGCCATTGTAAGCGTAAGCAGTTGGCGACCGCTAGTTTTCGGACGGTCTCTCCACGTGCTCGATCACATAAATATCCACCGGCGCCTTTTGCGGCTCCAGCTTGAGCCCGAGCTGCTCGAAGATGGTAAAGAGGGTGGGCCGCGACGGATCCGCCGGGTTCTCTTCCCCTCCGCCATGGCCGCCGCTGGAGATGAGCGGCGACCAGCCCGCGGACTTGATGTCGAAGAGCCCTGGAATACCGGTCTTGTCCAACACGGGCCGGTCCGACCAGTTCTCGACAAATTCGGCCAGGTCCGCTATGGTGACCGCCTGCCCGTTTAGGCCTCGTCCCTGCCCCCCCATGAAGCGATGGCAGGGGACGCCACCATCCTGACCCGGCTCCGCGCAGTCTTTTTCTTCGGCCCGCGATTTTTGCAGCTTCGGCCCTCCCTTGTTTACCACCACCCGGTACACCGGCACTTCCTTGGCTTGGCGCCGCATGGTGAGCTTGAAGCGGTCCGCCAGGAGTGCCTGAAGCATGAGCCGCATCTTGGCATCCTGTTCCTTGGGCGACAGCCCGGAGGGAATCGACCCCTTCTCCGCGGTGGCTTCGATACCGTATTTTTCCATGTGGGTCCAATCGGGCCCGCCGGAAAGGCGGGGCGACTGGAAGGAGACATTGTAGGCCGCGGCGATGATCAGGTAGAGAGAGCGCCCGTAATGGTCAAACGCCCACCGGGCTGACCCTTGATGGTTCCGAAGTTGTGCGGATCGGCGGTTTTGTTTGGCTTTACGGAAGCCACCTCGAAGGCCAGCGGCTTCTCAGGCTGCGGCTGCGCTCGCACCGGGGGCGCGTGAACAATGCCGATTAGGATAGGCGCCGTCAAGGCGGCCGTACCGGCAGCCGCCAGCAGCAGGCTCTTTCCGAGATTGAGATTGTGTACGAAACGATCGGTCATGATCTCCTCGATTCTTTGGGTAAGCCCGCGGATGGGCGCGAAGTGCGCCAGTCACTCCGGACATGCAGAGCAAGGGCGACTCCAGGCAGAACTTGCTGACATTGAGAAATCCCCTCGGAATAGACCTGGGTACCGCGGGCCATCCGCAGAACTCTCTTCGCCGCAGGCGCGCCAGAACAGGCATTCGACCACCAGGTGAATCGCGGCCGCCGGATTGCAGCGCCGACGCAAGTGGGCACGGCTGGTGCGCCAGGATCGCCTCCAACTGAGCCGGCGTCAGGCGATCCGTAATGCCTTCGGGGAGCAGCAGCACGGGTTTGCGGATGACGACGATTCCGGGTAGGTCCGGTCACTTCGCCAGCGGGTCGGGCCGAAGCTGGAAGTGCAGCACCTTGCTGGTGGTCCCTTTGCCCCCTTCGACGTGGAACATGGCGCGCGTGGCGTAGGTGGACCACAGGCCCTTGCCCTTCCAGCCGGCCTTGGGATCGTCGATCCGGCCGTCCATCCCTTTGGCGAAGAAGCCGATGGGATAGGGCACGCGCAGCACCACCCACTTCCCGTTCACCAAGGCCATCAACGCGTCCTCTCCGTTGCCCGTGGCGATCGGCACGTTGGCGCCCAGGCCGAACGTGTCGAACTGGTCCACCCAGTCGTAGTAACTGGCCTCGGCGCTGCCCGAGTCCGTCACCCCCTTAAGCTGTGGAGCGGGAAAGGGGTAGAGCGTCCACCCTTCGGGACAGTGCTGCCCGGTCGCCGTGGGTCCGTTCAGCACCTTGCATTTGCGGCGGTCGAAGCTGGCGAAGTGCCCGCTCGCCGTCGGCGCCCACACGATGCCGTTGCGGTCGATATCCAGGCCGCGCGGCGAGAATCCCTGGACCTTCGCATTCGGATTGTTCCACGGCAGCTCGTAGACCTCCGAGAGCGCCGTTTCCGACGGGTTTGACCCCGGCACGATGCGCACGATCCGGCCGGGGAAGCCCAGCGTCGATCCCCACACGGAGCCGTCGGATGGACTCACCGTGACGCCGTAGAAAGCGCCCGAGACGCGCTTGTCTTTCGTCGGGTCGACTGGCTGGTTAGGCTCCACATAGGCGTCGCGCTTGCCGTTGCCGTTGGTGTCCAGCACGAGCGCGGTCCAGCCCTGCGACTTCTGTTCGTCGTGCGTCTGGTCGAACATCTTGACGTTGAGCCAGCCCACCACGTCGCCGCCCCCGCCGCTGCTGGTCCACAGCGTGTTGTTGGCGTCCTCGGCGAATTGCAGGTGGTGGGTGCCGAAGCACGTGTCGATGAGGGTGAACTGTTTGCTTTGGGGGTCGTAAAACGCGAGCTGCCGGCCGCTGCGGTTCACCGGGAAGGCCTTCGCCGAGGGATGGCTCGATCCCTCCTTGCAGAAGGCCGGGTTGTCGGGGGGGCGGATGACGGACGTGAACCAGACGCGCCCTTTCTCATCGAACATGGGGTTGTGCATGTTGGCCTGGCTGTCCCAGATGGCCTCATCGCCCCAATAGGGCGAAGGCTGCAAGGGTTTGCCGGGAGCCGGCGTCTTGGGATCGCGAACCGGCATTTTGAGCCGGCTGGCGGTGTGATGCACCGGGTCGAGCACGGGGACGAAGTCGGTGCTGAGCTCGGGAGCGCCGTAGATGAGGCCGTTGGCGTTCACCGACGGATTGCGCTTGTCGCTGGCGATCTCGTCGTGCAAATACGCCTTCGGCGAGGCCCAGTCCCACAGGGTAATGACCACGTTTCGCTCGACGCCCTGCGGCCGTGGCGGCGCCGGCGGCAGCTCGCCCGCCGCGACGCGGGTGGTCCAGTCGCCGAACATGGCCAGCGCGCGATCTTTCCCCATATTCCCGATGCCGCCGAGCATGCCGCCGCCGGCCTGTCCCGATTGAACCCGCCGCTCCCACGCCTTGGCTGCGGAATCGAAGCTGCCCAGGCTCTTGGGAATCTCTCGAGTCGCCTTGTTGCCGAGCTGATGGCACGACCAGCAGCTATCGGTCTTGACCATCTCCAGGAACTGCGCCTGGCTTTTCATGTTGGGCGAAATGCCGTTACCCGTGGGACCGGTTCCGGGAAACTCGCTCTTGTCCGGCGGCTTGAGCAGGGAGTACCAGAAGCTGGCCGGATAATACTCCGCCGCGGCGCGCGCATCGGGCGCGATGACCGCCGTCAGGTTCACAATCTTTCCCGGCGCGGCCTGCACCTTTGGCGAATCCACCAGCCCGTAGCCGCGCACCCACAGGCTGTAGTTGGCCTTGGGAAGATCGGGCACCAGGTAGCGGCCGCGGTCGTCGGTGACCGCGATCTTGGCGAACTTGGTGGGAAGATCGGTAGTCTCGGCGATGACCCACACGCCCGCCTCCGGACCTTTCGTGCTGGTGACCACGCCGCCGATATCGTCGGTGTCGATGCGGACCGTCTGGCCCGCGGCGGCCAAACACACCGCCAGGCCGGCCGCTGCCATGCTCAGGAATCTTGTCGTCATGGAATCGCCCCCTTTTTTGGCAGTATATACCCGGCAAGTATATACCCGAAGCTCCTGGCAGCGGCAAGAGCGCCGCGAAAGGTGGGCCGTCAACCCGGAAAGCGCGGCTGGCCGCTCGTACCACAGAGTCACTCTTCGATCTTCATCACGAAGATGTCGCCGTAGTTGAGGCGCGTCGAGGCGAAGATGCGCGACGAGTTGGTGGGGTCGACGGCGATCTCGGTGACGGCCGGAACTCCGAGTCCGGTCAAGTGGCGCCGGCGTCGGTGCTGGGCAACAGGCCGCCGCGGGCTGGTCCGATATACAGCGTGGGATGGCGCTTGCGTGTGGCGCAGCCGCTCTCCGGCGACGAAACGCCCCGCGGGCGAGGTCCGCCATTTCCACAAACAACAGCGCGCTGCCTGGCAAAGTTTCAACGATTGACTCGCTGTCTCGCTCCGTCTCGCTGGATCTCCATTGCCCACGGCCTGTTTCAAGATGTAAACTAGATTCCCACTGGAGG
>JBGPKH010000043.1:0-25475 GCA_041485845.1 Bryobacteraceae bacterium | reverse complement strand
CCGGCGTCCAGCCCACGCATCTCGACACTCACAAGCACACCCACCTGCTGCCGCCGGTGCTCGATGCCGTGGCGCGGCTGAGCGAAGAGTTTGGGATTCGCTGGGTGCGGCGACCTTTCGATTTCCCGCTGAACGCGCTCCGCGGGACGGTGCCGCGTGCCAAGCGCCTTACCAGCGATGCGCTCGGATTGCTGCGTCGCAGGTTCCACCGCGTGCTGGACAGGCACGGGTGCCGGATGACCGACCATTTCGCGGGCTTCCAAATCACGGGGCGGTTTCGTACGGCTGAGCTGGCGGCGTTGCTCGGCGTCCTCCCGGAGGGGAGCACCGAGCTGATGTGCCATCCGGGACGCTGCGGCGAAGCCCTGCGCAACGCGCGCACGCGGTTGAAGGAGAGCCGCGAACATGAACTCGAAGCGCTGGTGGCGCGCGAAGTGCGCGAGGCGCTGGAGCGGAACGGGATTAAGCTGGTGAATTACAGGGGGCTTTGACGAGCATGGCGGGTCTGCTCTACGTGGTTGCCACGCCCATCGGCAACCTGGAAGACATCACCTATCGCGCGGTGCGCGTGCTGGGCGAAGCCGATCTCATCGCCTGCGAAGACACCCGGCAGACGCGCAAGCTCCTCGACCATTACGGCATCCAGAAGCCCACCATCAGCTATCACGAACACAACGAGGCCGAACGCGCGGGCGATCTCACGGCGCGCCTGCTGTCGGGCGCCGTCATCGCGTTGGTGTCGGACGCGGGCATGCCGCTAATCTCGGATCCCGGGTATCGGCTGGTGAAGGCGGCGGTCGAAAACGGAATTCCGGTGCAGCCGGTGCCGGGAGCGTCGGCGGCGCTGGCGGCCTCCGGACTGCCCAGCGACGCTTTCCACTTCGCCGGCTTCCTGCCGTCCAAGCCGGGACAACGGATCAAAGCGCTCGAAGCGCTGGCGGACGAGCCCGCGACCCTGATCTTCTACGAGGCGCCGCATCGCATCCTGGAGAGCCTCGAGGCCGTCGAGCAGGTCATGGGGTCGAGACCCGTGGTGGTGGCGCGCGAGCTGACCAAGATTCACGAAGAGTTCCTGCGGGGCGCCGCGGCGGAGGTCCGTGCGCAACTGGCGGCGCGGGAATCGGTGAAAGGCGAAATCACCCTGCTGATCGCCAAGGCCTCAGGCCCCGCTCCCGACGGCACGCCGGTGGATGAGGCGGTGGACTCGCTGGTGCGCGACGGCATGCCGCGCATGGACGCCATCAAACAGGTGGCCCGCCGCCGCGGTCTGTCGAAGAGGCAGGTGTATGAGCAGTTGCTGAAGCGGGAGTGAGGGGCGGATGCCGTGGAACGGCTCGGCCGTATCCTGGCATTTTGGCGTGGTTGATTCAGCGGAGGCCGCCGTCAACTTTACGGTTTGGGCATGATCCGTCGAGTTGGACCGAGAACGTCTGACCCGCTCCTATGCGCGTCAATGACAAGGTTCGCGGCTTGCACTACACTTGTTCTCAGGACATCATGGCCGGCTATAATTGGAAGCCCATCGAGCGCCTCTCGGACGACGAACAAAGAACCGACCTTGCTGCCATGCGCCCTTTGTATGAGAATTGGCGGGCATCGAAGAAACGGCTGCAGGAATCGAGTGAAGCGCAGCTTCAGGATTTCAATCGGCGCTTGATTCGACGCTTGAGCGTCGAGACGGGTATCCTGGAGCGTCTATACGAACTTGATCGCGGAACAGCGGAGGCGCTGGTCGCCAATGGCTTCCTGGAGGACCTGGTCTCGCACTCCAGCACCAATATCGAACCTGCGCGACTCATTGACATTCTTCGCGACCAGGAGGCGGCAGTCCAACTAATCATCGACTGTGTTGCTAAGAATCGAGAACTGACAAAGGGTTTCCTCCACGAGCTTCACTCGATTTTGACGAGGCATCAGGACACGACCACAGCGGTCGATCAGTTGGGTAATCGACTCGAAATACCACTGCTGAAAGGAAGGTTTAAAGAGCAGCCCAATAACCCGAGGCGCCCGGATGGAACTCTGCACCAATACTGTCCGCCGATTCACGTGGACTCAGAGGTAGACAACCTCCTCGGCTGGCTACCCGAATACGCGGAAGAGGATCCCATTGTCGTTGCCGCCTGGCTTCACCACCGATTCACTCAGATCCATCCGTACCAGGATGGAAACGGGCGACTCGCTCGTGCCCTAACAACGTTGATTCTTCTTCGCGCCGACCTACTTCCGCTTGTCGTGGACCGCGATCTCAGGACCGAGTACATCAAGGCCCTCGAACTTGCCGACCAGGCACAACTCTCCACACTTGCGGAAATATTCGCCCGATTAGAGCGCAACGCAATCCTTCAGGCTCTCAGCGTCGATGCCGACGCAGAGATCTCACATCAAAAGAGTTTGACTTCCGCAGTCATCGGTAGTCTGGCCGAAAAGTTTGGAAAGCGACGAACCCAGAAGTTGGCGGAACTTCGTTATGTGAACGCGGTGGCTATCGATCTTAGAGGCAAGGCTCACACGCTGCTGGAGCAATCCTTTGCCGAACTTAAGCCGACCCTTCACGACATTGGGGAGCCGACAATCTATGTCCGTGACGGCGGTTCAGACAAAGACAGCGGTCATTGGTACAAGTTTGAGGTCGTGCAGTCAGCCAATGAGGCTAACAAGTTCGCCAACTTTGCTGAGGATCACTATTTTGTCAGAGGCTTGATCAGAGTGAATACTGAGCGCCTAACGTTTGTCGTGTCGTTTCATCATGTTGGACGAGACCTAACGGGCATCATGGAGGCCACTGCATTTTCAAAGCTAGAGTCCTACGAAGACTCGGAAGACCGGGAATCTGTGTCCGAGAGGTTCTCCGTGTGCTCGGTTGAGCCGTTCGTGTTCACCCATACGACCAACGTGAATGAGATTGCAGATGCATATAGCAAATGGCTTGACGCAGCGCTTGCCGTTGCGGTTAAAGAATACGGAGACCGCTTGTGATCCGAAGCTGAACGTTGGGCGCACCTCATAGACTGAAATCCGGTCAACTCCTGGTTTGCCGCACTTGTCGGAGAAGTGCGTTCGTTGACGCGGCGAACGCTTTCTAGTGATAACAGCCCTTCCCACCAGTAATCCTGCCGGGCGGGACGTAAACAAGCTCGGTACGAGCAGAGCCAACGCAAGGCTGCAAGTCCCTGCCGTTGCGCGCGCTAGCTGCTAGCCTTGTGGCTCGGATTCCCGTTCCAGACCCGCGCGGTCCAGGATCGAGAGCTGGTGGCCCTGCATCCGGATAAGGCCTTGGGCGCGGAAGCGCGCCAGGTTTCGCGAGACCACCTCGCGCACCGTTCCGAGGCGCGAGGCCAATTCCTGGTGCGTGATGGGCAGATCGAATTCGTCGGCGCCGGCCTGCTTGGAAGCATCGAGCAACAGGCGAGCCAGGCGCTGGGTCACGCTGCCGAACGTCATCGATTCGACTACCCCGACCAGGTGACGGAGGCGGTGGCCGACCACGGCCAGAATCTTCAATGCGACATCGGGGTATTGACGGCAGACCTGCTGGAAGTCGCCCTTGTTGATGAACAGCGAGACGACCGGTTCTACAGCCCGCACGGACGCGGGATAGGGGCCTCCATCGAACAGCGGGAGCTCGGCAACCGTGGAAGGAGCGGACTCCAGAGCCAGCATCATCTCCCGTCCGCCGGCAGACGTCTTGAAGATCTTGACGCTTCCTTCGACGATCAGGAAGATGCCGGCGCACGGCTCGCCTTCCCAGAAGAGCATCTCGTCGGGAGCGAAGCGGCGCTCCACCGCCCGTTGCCCGAGGGCCTGTATTTCGGCCTCGGACAGGCTGGCGAACAGGGCGATTTGCGCGAGGGATGCGTGTTTGGGGAGCAAACTACAATGGTAACGCGTCAGCTTGACAAGCTGCGCGCCGGTTGTTTACCGGTTTACCGGCGCAACGGGCGGGTTGGCAACCCGCCGCAGGTTTCCAACCTGCCCCACGAACGGGCGGATTCAGTATACTGGCTAATCTTGGACACACCAGCGCAGGCGCCGGAAAAGGACGGGCTCGTTCGCGGTTTCGGCCTGCTGCAGGCCACCGCCCTCAACATGAGCAACATGGTCGGGGTGGGGCCCTTCATTACCATCCCGCTGATCATCGCCGCCATGGGCGGGCCGCAATGCATGCTCGGCTGGGTGCTGGGCGCGGCGCTGGCGCTGTGCGACGGCCTGGTGTGGAGTGAGCTCGGCGCAGCGATGCCGGGAACCGGCGGCACTTACGTCTATCTGCGCGAATCCTTCCGCGGCACGCGGCTGGGCGCTATCCTTCCCTTCCTGTTCATCTGGCAATTCATTTTCAGCGGTCCGCTCGAAATCGCTTCCGGTTATACGGGATTCGCGATGTACGTGGGTTATTTCTGGCGCGGCATGGGCCCGGTCGAAACGCGGCTGGTGAGCCTGGGGGTGGGCGTCCTCGTGATGGTCCTGCTCTACCGACGCATCACGGCCGTGGGGAAGCTGACCGTGGCGCTCTGGGTCGGCATGGTCGCCACGGTGCTGTGGATCATTGCGGCCGGGTTGAGTCATTTCGATGCTCGGGTGGTCTTTGATTTTCCGCCCGGCGCGTTCACCTTCTCCAGGGGATTTTTCGCCGGACTCGGCTCCGCGATGCTCATCGCCATGTACGATTTCATGGGCTATTACGACATCTGCTACGTGGGCGGCGAGGTGCGCAATCCGGCGCGCGTGATCCCTCGCTCCATCATCTTATCCGTCATTGCGGTCGGCGGGATCTATGCCCTCATGAACCTGGGCATCATTGCCGTGGTGCCGTGGCGCGAGGCGATGCAATCGAAGTTCATCGCTTCGCAATTCATCGAGAAGCTCTACGGAACGCGCGCGGCTTCTTTGGTGACGGTGCTGGTCCTGTGGACGGCCTTTGCCTCCGTCTTCGCGCTCCTGCTGGGCTACAGCCGCATCGCCTACGCCGCGGCCGTCCATGGACATTTCTTCAAGCCGTTCGCCAGGCTGCACCCCAGCGGGCAGTTTCCGCACGTCTCCCTGCTGGTGATGGGGACACTATCGATCGTGGCTTCGCTGTGGAATCTCGACGTGGTCATCTCGGCGCTTCTCACTTCGCGAATCCTGATCCAGTTCATCGGCCAGATCCTGGCGCTCCACTATCTGCGAAAACACCGGCTCGATATCGCGCGCCCCTTCCGCACGTGGCTGTACCCGCTCCCCAGCATCGTGGCCTTCGCCGGATGGCTGTACATCTTCCTGACCTCGGGATGGAGCTACGTCGCGTTCGGTCTGCTGACTCTGATCTTAGGAATGGTAGTCTGGCGGGTTTGGAGTTCTAGCGCACGCCCGACATCAGCCGCACCGTCGGCTTGATCAGAATTGCCAGTATGACGGCGGCCGCGATGGTGGTTACAGCGACTGTGCCGAACAGGGCCGGCAGCGGCATCGAGCTGTATACCGTGGCGGCCTGTCCCGCGAGCCAGTTGCCGATGCTGGTGGAAAGGAACCAGATCCCCATCATGAACCCGGCGGCGCGCTCGGGGGCGAGCTTGGTCATGGCGCTCAGGCCCACGGGACTGAGGGACAGCTCACCGAGGGTTTGCAGAAAATACGTTCCCACGAGCCACCACATCGAGACCTGGGCCCCCAGGGTGGCGGCCCGCGCGGCCGGCACCAGGATGGCGAATGCCAATCCGGCAAACAGCAGGCCGAGGGTGAACTTCGACGGGGCCGCCGGCTCTACGCGCTTACGATTCAGCGCCAGCCACAGCCAGGCGAAGACCGGGGCCAGCGCCACCACGAAGATCGGCTGCACGAACTGATACCAGCTCGCGGGGAACTCGAAACCGAAAACGTGACGGTCGGTGCTGCGATCGGCAAACAGGCTAAGCGAAGATCCGGCCTGTTCGAACGACGCCCAGAAGAGCGCGGAGGCCACGAAAAGCACCATGATGGCAGCGGACCGTTTGCGTTCCTCGGGCGACCATCCGCCCCCGAAAATCAGCCAGGCGAAGACCACTACCGAGATGGCCATCAGGAACCAGCCGAGACCCACCGAGAGCATCGTGGGGGTGAACGCGATCGCACCGGCCGCGCCCAGTAGGGCCAGCAGGACAAAGAAGCCCAGCCCGCTGCCAACCGCGACCATGGCATTCCTTTTTTGCCGGCGGTCCTGTTGCGGATCGCCCGTGCTGGCGGGATGCAGGCCGGCACTACCCAGACGCTTGCTTCCCAGCACGTACTGAATGAGACCGAGCAGCATACCGAGACCGGCCACGCCAAATCCCAGGCGCCATCCGATGCGCTCGCCCACATAGCCGCAAATCAGAGGCGAGACCAGCGCGCCGACATTGATGCCCATGTAGAAGATGGAAAAGCCGGAATCGCGCCGTGGGTCGCCG
The DNA here is from genome assembly GCA_041485845.1 of Bryobacteraceae bacterium. Classification (GTDB taxonomy): domain Bacteria; phylum Acidobacteriota; class Terriglobia; order Bryobacterales; family Bryobacteraceae; genus OMOG01. The sequence goes on along the minus strand of JBGPKH010000043.1, from coordinate 19,071 downwards.
GGCGCGTAGAGTTGGCCCACGATGGTGCTCACGTTGCCCTTCAACATGCCGGTGCCCATCATCAGCAGCACCAGTCCCAGGTAGAACGAAGTTTCGCTGGGGACCACCAGGCAGAACTCGCCGCAGGCGATGAACACGCCGCCGATGAGCACCGCGCGCCGCTGCCCGGTGATGCGGTCGGCCACCCACCCGCCGCCCAGGCAGAGCAGGTACACCATGGCGGTGTAGAGACCATACACCGAGCCCGCCTTGGCATCCGCGAAGCCCAGACCACCCTTGGAAATTTCGGACGTCAGGTACAGGATGAGGATGGCGCGCATGCCGTAGTAGCTGAAGCGCTCCCACATTTCGGTGAAGAAGAGGGTCGCCAAGCCGCGCGGATGGCCGAAGAAGCTGGTGTCGGCGCGCGCCGCGTCTAGGGAGTTGTCGAGGTCTGGGCGGGTTGCCATAGCTTTGACTGGCTCTGTCGATTGTACACTGTGGGGCGGCGTAAAATGGACTCTGCAAGGTGAAACTTCATCGCCCAGGACGATCCGCCGCATGGCTCCTGATGGCGGCGGCATGTGTCCACGCAGAACGGCTGCCCGTCCGGAAGTACACCGTCGCCGATGGCCTGCCCGCGAATCGAATTCAAAAAATCAAGCGGGACTCGCGCGGGTTTCTCTGGTTCGCAACCTCGGAAGGACTCTCTCGCTTCGACGGATATCAGTTCACCAACTACACGATCAGTGACGGGCTGCCGAACAGCCACGCGACCGACTTCCTGGAGACGCGCGGCGGCGCTTACTGGGTGGCGACCGCCAACGGCCTTTCCCGTTTCTATCCCACCGCTCCCGAACGCGCCAAATTTGTGGCATATCGTCCCCACGGAATGGAGACGGCGTTTTATGTCAGAGCGCTCCTGGAGGACCGTAACGGTGCGATCTGGTGCGGAAGCGAGCGCGGTCTGTACCGGCTCAACCAGAACAGCGAGCTGGAAGCCGTGGATATCGGCCGTGGCTCCAGCGTTCGCGCGTTGCTCGAGGACCGGCGAGGCGCGGTTTGGATAGGCACTGAGGCCGGACTGTGCAAGCGGCTTCCCGACGGCAAAACGGAATGGCACACGGTCAATCGCGGACTTCCCGGCAACTGGGTGAGGGCTCTGGTGGAGGACCGCTCCGGTCAACTGTGGGTAGGCACGGGTAACGGCCTGCTGCGTTTTGGCGTGTTTCCTGGCCTCTACACTACTGGCGGCGGATTAGCCCACAGCGAGGTGGAGTCGCTCTTGGAATCGTCAGATGGACGGCTATGGGTAGGCACGCTCATGGGATTGAGTGTGGAAGCCAACCCGCAAAGACGGTCCTATCGGCCCTACACACCCACCCAAGGACTTACCGATTCGGAGATCTCCGGCCTGGCGGAAGACCTCCACGGCAACCTGTGGATCGGGACCCAGGGAAACGGCGCCCTCCAGGTAGTGCAAGACGGTTTCGTCAGTTACACCAGCCAGGACGGCCTGGCCTCCAACCGGATCAACTCCATCATCGAGGACCAGGCCGGCGATCTCTATGCCATCACCGCCAGCGGCTTCCTCGGCATCAGTCAATACAACGGCAGGGGCTTCTCGCCGGTGCGGCCCGCTTCCTGGATCAAAGACAAGGATTGGGGCTGGGGCACCTCGCAAATCACCCTGCGGGACCACAACGGGGAATGGTGGGTGCACAGCTTCAAAGGGCTGGTAAGGTTCCCCAAAGTCAATCGGCTGGAAGATCTGTCGCGCACGCCTCCCAAGGCGATCTACACCACCAGGAACGGTCTCGCCAGCAACCATATTCTGCGCCTTTTTGAGGACTCCCGCGGCGATCTCTGGATTGGCGCGACGGATCCCAGCGCGCTGATGCGTTGGGATCGAGCCAGCGGAGTCTTTCATTCCTATTCGCACGCCGACGGCCTGCCCGCGAGCTTCCCGGATGGATCGATTGGCGTGCCGGAGTCGTTCTGCGAGGATCGCCAGGGCCAGGTCTGGATCGGCTTCAATCCTTCCGGCCTGGCGCGCTACAGCGGGAAACGCCTGACGTTTTTCTCTCCAGCCGGCGGACTGCCGGATGGCAAGATCCTGGCATTGCATGCTGCCCGGTCGGGCGCGATCTGGATCGGTTCCACGCGCGGCGGCATGGCCCGTCTCGACGACCCCACAGCCAACAATCCGAAGTTTCTCCGTTACACGGCGGAACAAGGTCTGTCCAGCAACCTGGTGCAATGCCTTACCGAAGACCGGTGGGGGCGCATTTACGCCTGCACCGGCCGTGGCGTGGACCGGCTCGAGCCGGGCACCGGCCGATTCATTCATTATGGAGAGGCGGACGGCCTGCCGGCGGAGCCCCCGGAGTCCGCCCTGTGCGATCGGCGCGGTTCGCTCTGGTTTGGAACGTACGGCGGGCTGGCCCGGCTCGAACCGAAGGAAGACCGGCCCGTGCCTCCGCCGTCTCCATTCATACGCCAGTTGCGGATCGCCGAAGTCCGGTACCCGCTCTCCGATCTGGGCGAAACCGGGGTCTCCGGCCTGACGCTTTCGCCCGGCCAGAACAACCTCGCCATCGACTTCGCCAGCCTGCGCTTCGCCTACGGCGATTCGCTCCGCTATCGCTATCGGCTCGAAGGCGCCGACCGGGCCTGGAGCGAGCTTACCGACCAACGGACCGTCCACTACGCCAGCCTGTCGCCCGGAACCTATCGCTTCCTGGTCGAAGCGGTGAACGCGCAGGGCCTCACCAGCCCACATCCCGCGAGCATCGATTTCACGATTCGTCCACCCATCTGGCAGCGATGGTGGTTTCTCGCGTCGGTGGCCTTCGTCGCGGCCTGTTCCAGTTATGCTCTCTACCGCAATCGCGTGGCCCACCTGATCGCCCTGGAGCGCGTGCGTACCCGCCTGGCGGCCGACCTGCATGACGAGATCGGCTCCGGACTGGCTGAAATCGCCATCCTGAGCGAAGTTGCGAAACCATACGCCGGCGCGGAGGGAGGCGCCTTGCTGGCCAAGATGGCGGATCGCGCCCGGTCCCTGCGCGAATCCATGAGCGATATCGTTTGGGCGGTCGACCCGCGCAAGGACCAGCTTCAGGATCTGCTTCGGCGCATCCGGCAAACCGCGTTCAATCTGCTCGAATCCGACGGCCTGCGCGTGGCGTTGCAGGCGCCGCCGGACGATGAGATCGAGAAAATCGGACTGGGTCCGGATCGCCGGCGCCAGATTCTGCTCATCTTCAAAGAGGCCCTTACCAACATCATCCGTCACGCCGGGGCGGCTGAAGTCAAGATCGAGATCCGCCTGAAGGCGGACACTCTCGAGCTGGCGATCCGCGATGACGGCCGCGGCTTCGACCCGGCAACTCCCGGCTCCGGCCAAGGCCTTTCGAGCCTGAAACGCCGCGCGGCAGGAATGGGCGCGCGCCTCTCGGTTCAGTCGGCGCCGGGAATGGGAACCGCCATCCAGCTCGATGTTCCTCTGGCGGGGCGGCGTTAGTTACCAAAAAGACCACTCCCTGCGGTTCGTGGCTCAGAAAAGCTTCGTTCACAGCACATGCCGTGTAGCTGAGCCGCGACCGAAGGAAGCGGTCCGCCAGACCCGGAAAACGAATTTTGCGCCGGGAAGTGGTCAGCTCCGCAGGGAGCCTGCATGTACATGCAGGTTGTCAATTGGAATGAGTTACCGTAGACTCCCTACCGTGGTCCCGCATATCAAAGTGATGATCGTTGAGGACCAGGAGGACACGCGCGAAGGCCTGGCGACGCTGATCGGCAGCACGCCCGGCTTCCAAATCGTGGGAAGATTCTCCTCCATGGAGGAGGTCCTGCCCAACGTGGACCGGGAGGTTCCCGACGTGTTGCTGGCCGATATCGGATTGCCCGGCATGTCGGGGACCGAGGGCGTGCGGCTGCTGCGCGCCCGCCATCCCTCCCTACAGATCCTGATGCTTACGGTCTACGCCGACGACACCCACGTTTTCGAGGCCATTTGCGCGGGAGCCTGCGGGTACCTGCTGAAAGAGACGCCGCCCGTCAAGCTGCTCGACGCCATCCGCGAGGTCAGCGGGGGCGGCGCTCCGATGTCGCCCGAAATCGCGCGCAAAGTGATCGTGACGTTTCAGAAGGCCGCTCCTCCCCGGAACCCCGAGTACCAATTGTCGTCGCGCGAGATGCAGATCCTGAAGCTGCTCGCCGACGGCCACAGCTATAAGACCTCCGCCGACGCGATTTGCGTCAGCCTCGACACGATCCGCTTCCACATTCGCCACATCTACGAAAAGCTGCACGTGCATTCCAAGTCGGATGCCGTGCTCAAAGCTCTCAAGAGCGGGTTGATTGCTTAGCGGGGAATTTCCACATCTTTATGCAGGGTGGCAAAAGGGCGCCGCGCGTGTACCCTCGGGTAGAGAGCAAGGAGGTCGACATGGCCTACGCAGGCATGGACGCGATGGCGTGTCCCCCAATGGAACAGATGAAGCAACTGTTTGAAGAGACCAATCTCGTCTGGACCGGCTTCTATCTCAGTCCCACTTCCACTTATGTGTATCCGGGTTGGGCCGGCGCGTCGATTTATAGCGATCTCAAAAAGATTGGATGGGCCGTTGTGCCGATCTACATGGGACACCAGGGCATCATGAGAGGACGTGACGCTCCCGTGGCCGGCAAGCAGGGGAAGGCCGACGGCAAACTCGCGGCAAGCCTCGCGAGAAGATCGGGGTTCACCTCGGACTCAGTGATCTATCTCGATGTGGAATTTGGTCCCGGTCCTTACTTTCAGGGCGATCAACCGGCGCTCGCGTACTTCCGCGAGTGGGTGCGGGCGGTGTTCGATTCGGGCTACCGGCCCGGTGTGTACTGTAATCCCAGCGTCGCCACCGAATTCGCGATGGCCGTCCCGCAGGTCCCGATCTGGGCGGTTCGCCCATCCAAAGGAAAGGAGGCGACTTTCAAGGAGAACGCGCCGGAACCCTCGCCTTCCCAATCCGGCTACGGCCCAGCCGTTTGCTGGCAGTATGCCTGGAATTCCTGGATCGAGGTGGAAGGTCACAAACTACCCAAGGGAAGTTGGATCGACCTCAACAGCTCGACACTCGCCGATCCCTCCCGGTGGTTCCTGCGCCCGAAGATCGACTTCAGCTAGCGGGAGTGATTTCCACATCTTTATGCAGGGTGGCAATCGCGGCCCTCCCGTGTACCCTCAGTTGGAGGGTTTGTTCATGAAAAGACTAATCGCAGGGGCCACGATCGCTTGCCTCAGCGCCATTCGGATGCAGGCTGGTGGGACCGTACAACTTCAAGCCAGTCTCTTCGATGCTGCCGGTCCGGTGACGCTATCGCAGGGGCAGACGGCGAACGTCTGCGCTACCAACCTGGGTTCGTAGACGGTGAGAGTGGTGCTCGCGTTTCTGAACGCGAATACAACTCCGAACAACAATCAGATCTTGGCGGCCAGGGAGCCCGCGCTCGACCCGGGCAGCGGCGCCTGTCTGAGCAAGGGGGTACCGGGAGGCGGAGACATCGTTGCGGTGGTGGTGCCGGGCGGAGTTTTTTGCCGGCACGACCGATGCGAACGGCGGCATCCTTCAGCCGGGTGTCATCATGCAGCAGGGCGGCGAGGGGATTCTGAATAACTACATCGGGACGATTCAGCCCTCTCTCCAGATCATGAGCGGCGGAGGAACGGTGCTTTGTCCCAACATGGCGCTCAGGGTTGTTACCCCTGGTCCGCCAGGCGCCCATTAGATTCCGGCCCGGACGAATCGCCGCCGGCCGCGGCTTCGGCCTCTCCGCGAGTTTCCTGGGAGGAGGGAGCGAGGCGGAAACCGGTCAGAATCGTACAAATGCCGCGCGGTCGACAATGGCATCAATTGGGATCTGTTTCAAGCGTGGTGGGAGCGCCAGAGACAGGCCGTTACGCTTTTCGAGGTGGCGAGTCCGGGTCAAACGCGCGCTGAATGGCCAGGCTGACCTGCCGCATGCGCACCGCTGAGAGCGGGCGCGGCAAACGCTCTCCGAGAAGGGATTTCTTGAGCGTCGTAATGAAGTGGCCCTTCAGCCAGGATGGCCCTGGCAGTCCTGTCTCTCCGGGCTCCAATCGCAAGGTGGTTGGACCGTCCGCGCCTTGGCTGCCGAACGGAGCGATCAGAACGGAATCGACTCGTTCGCTAATATTACGGGAGTCGAGCGACACTACCAGGACCCAATGGCGCACCGGCGGGTTTCCCAGCATCGCGGTCCAGACCTCGCCGCGCCGAGGAAGAGCGTTATGGCTGGTCAAGGTCCATCTCTTGAGATGCAGCGCTGAGGGCGCCTTCGAGATCGGTCTCTTCCGCGGAAGCCTTGGAGGTCAGGCTTTTGAAATAAGCGGCAGTCTGACGCTCCAAAGTAGCCCGGTTGTCCAGCCTGCGGGCAATTTCCACCGCCTTGTCCACGGCCTCTCCGACGCTGTCGGCCCTGCCCGCCTTTACCATGTCGTGCAGATAAGCGTAATTGCTCGCGCCGATCGTGGTCGATAGCTTCTTGCGTTGCAGCATGTCTCCTATTTTAGGAGATAAAGACTCCCCTATACAAGGGGTTCCATGACCCATTTCCCGGGCCAGCCATCGCCCGCTACCGGCCAACTTGCCGCTTTGGCGCTTCCTGGGGCCAGTAAATGATAGGGCGCCGTTTCTGCATGGCGCAGTCTCTCAAGAACAGATTGATGAGGTTCTGATAGGGCATACCCAACTCGGCCGCCATGCCCTTAGAGTAATCCACCGCCGCAATATCGAGCCGAATGGTGATCTGACGCTTGAGTGCTTGGCGTAGGGGTTCTTGCGGGACCGGGAAAAATCGTATTCACTTCTCATCGGAGTCTCCAATACTCTTCTTCGTGCGCTGTCGCGCGCCTGTCGGAGATCAACCGGATCGCGGAATCGGATTCCAGGTAGCAGTGGCTAACGATCAGGCGGCGCGCCTGAAAGCTATAGCCCATGAGCACGAACCGCTCTTCTTCCCCCGCGCGATCCGGATCATCGATCAAGCGGGCGCTCTCGTCCAGGAAAACAGTCTGCGCTTCCTCGAAGGAGACGCCGTGCTTTGTCAGTTAGATCGGGCCTTGCGGCGATCCCAGGCAAACTCGATATTGCCCACGGCATTATCTTGGCAGTAGGCGGGACATCTCGCGAGAAGAGCAGGGTTCCCCTTACGCGAGCGCCGGTTAATCGCCCTGAAAGTACGGACCGGGACCAGATTCCACATCGAGATAGATCACGATTCCGTCTCCGCAAAGGACAAGCTGAAGAGTGCGTTGCAGGGCTTCTTCGACGCTGTGGAGAAAGATGCCAAGGGACCGCAGATGGTGGTGCAGATGGTGAAGTCCGATGCGAAGGCCTTCAGCGTGACCGTGACGGATCAAGACATCATTGTCTACTTCATGAAGTTTTCGCACAGCGTGCTGGGAAGAAGTATCCCAAGGCCCCGTCACACATTGCGGGCCACGGAGGGCTCACCGCTTGGGACGCGAAAAACGCCAAAGAACCCACGGTTTCCGAAGTCTACGCGACTATTTCCGACATAGACGTTCTGGCGAAGCTTACCTTCCACGAGATCATGCACACGAAGCAGCAACTGGGAGCCGCCATGCATGATCAGAAAGGACTTGCGAGCGCCACGGTGGACGCCCAAACGCTGTTGACCAAGGAGAACAAAGCCAAGATGGCGGTAGCGTTGAAAACCGCGGTGAAGCAATGGACCGGCGGTATCGACGAGCAGCAGACGCGCAAGAGCATGAAGGGCCTCCCCTTAGCGGCTTCTGGAATAGCCAGGGCGTACCGGGCAATCGGGCCTTCCATATGGTTGGCTTACGGAGAAAACCTGCTATCCGATCAGGCCCGATGTTCGCGGCCCACCCGGCTGCCCGGTGGGCTGCCAATGGATTGCCTTGCATTTGCCCGGGGTCACAGACCAATCATTCGTCGGAATTCCAGCGCGGCACGACAGGCGCAGGCGGCGCCTGCGTCAGCCCAGCTCCACCTTCTCGTACAGATCGGCGAGCTTGAGCCGGCAGCCGATGGATTCAATTTCGAAGGTGTCCTCCAGACGGCTGGCTTCTTCGGTCAACTTCCATCGGTTGTCGGGCTGCCTGGTGAACAGCTCCGCGCCAATCAGCTCCGAGGCAACCATGAGATACGCGCTCAAAGATTCGATCGTGCGATAGTGTCCGAACTTGCGCCCGCGATCGTAGGCTTCGGTAGAGGGCGAGAGCACCTCCACAATTACGCTGGGATTCAGCAGAGTGTCGAGCTCACCGTCCAGGAACCGCGGTTCTCCGCAGACCACCACGATGTCCGGATAGGTATACAAACCAGCCGGCGCCACCAATACGCGCTGATCGCTCGAAGACACCTCACAGGGACGTGAACGAAGCTGTTGGTAAAGCTGCCCGCTCACATTCATCTTGATCAGATTGTGGGGCCTTCTCGCCCCGGCCATGGCGAACATCTCACCGTCATAGTATTCACTCCTGAATTCGGCCTTGCGCTCGATTTCGAGGTACTGTTCCGGCGTCAGCAACGTCTTGGGAAGCGTGGACATCGCGAAATCTCATTACCAACTTACCATGCCGGGTGGGCAGGCGATTCCTGTGCCGGATCACCACCGATCGCCACGACCGCCGCCATCCTTGACGATGTGCTCGCCACCTTCCAGCCGCTACAGGCCTTTCTCCCGCCGGAGTGAAACGCGCCGGCGGCCTTCACCGCCGTGCCGTGCATCGAGGGTCCGCTGACGGCCATCACTTGGGGCGCCCACGGTAAAGACCGCCGCCGCTACCGGAAGGCAGCGACGCCAACGCGATCTCCTCGGGCATCACCAGGGGCGGCCTCGATGCTCAACACCGATAAGAAATCCTGCCGCTGTCCGTGGTGGGGCAGCGTATCACCGCGGGCACTTACGGCAGCGGCACAAAGCGGACGGCGAGCCCTCCGCCGGGAGCGAGATCGGCCTTCAGGCTGGTGTTGCGATCCACGGTCTGCTTGCGGATGCTCATGTTCTTCGGAAACCGGTCCGCGTCAGTTGCGTCGGCGTAGATTTCCGCCGTGTATCGGCCGCTTCCCAGAAACGCCAGCGGAATCTCGATCTGCCGCGGCGACCAGTTGGTCATGCTGCCGAGAAACCAGGTGTTGCCGCGGCGGCGCGCGATGGTCACGTATTCGCCAGGCACTCCGCTGATGCCGCGGGTTTCGTCCCAGGCGGCCGGAGCGGCCTTGATGAATTCGAAAGCCGGCTGGTCCTGGTAGGCGTGCGGGTAGTCGGAGACCATCTGGAACGGCGCTTCGTAGATGGCGTACATGGCCAGGTGATGCGCGCGGGTGCCCATCACCATGGGCTTGGCGCTGCGCCCGGTGAAATCGGCGCGCGTGACGTTTTCGAATCCGCCGGGCGTGTAATCCATCATGCCCGCCAGCATGCGGGTGAAGGCGAGATTGACGTGATTGTCGGGATTGTCGCGCATTCCCCACTTGGATTGCTCCATGCCCAGCACGGCTTCGTAGCCCATGACGTTGGGCCAGGTTCTCTCCATGCCGGTGGGCTTGGTGGCGCCATGGAAATCCACCATGAGGCGATAGCGCGCCGCGGTCTCCGCCACCCGATAGTAAAACTCGGTCATGGACTGATCGTCGCGCGACATGAAGTCGATCTTGACGCCGGCGACGCCCCATTTCTCATACAGCGGAAACGCTTCGTTGAGCTGGGCGTCGATGCCGCTCCAATGGCACCAGATCCACACCCTCACGTTTTTCGGGGCGGCGTAGCGGACCAGTTCGGGAATATCGACGCGGCCGTTCATTTTGGCGATGTCGCCTTGCGCGGACCAGCCGGCGTCAACGAGCATGTATGCGAAGCCGGATTTCGCGGAGAAATCGACGTAGGTCTTCAGGTTCTCGGTGGTGAATGCGGGCTTGCCCTCCGGGTCGAGGCTGCCGCTCCACCAATCCCAGGACGATTTGCCGGGATGAATCCACGAGGTGTCGGCAATGGCCGAAGGCGGATTGAGGCTGGTGATGAGATTCGATTCGAGGATGTGGACGGGCTGATCGGCCGCCAGGATCGTGCGCCACGGGGAATGGTGCGGCAAAGGGCCGATGACGGCGACGTCGGGATTCTGCGAACTGGGCGCGATCCTGGCTTTGAGGCGGCTGCGTCCGGGTTGGCCGGGATTATAAAGGTAGATGGCCGCGTTGCCGCGCATGTCGGCCTCGGTGATGGCGAGCCATCCGGCGCCGGGGACGTCGATCAGGGTGGGCAGGCCGATCAACCGGGCGCCGAGCGTGCCGCCGGGACTGGCGAATGCGCTGACCGGCAGCTTGAGGTACTCGCTCTCATACATGCTGCGGAAGTCGGGGAGCTCCATGGCGTACGCGGTGCCGTCCTTGGCGATGCGGAATTCGGTCTCCTCGGCGGTCAGGCGGAATTCGCGGAGTGCCGGCTGCTCCGGCACGATGTAGCGGAAGGCCACGCCGTCGTCGTAAGCGCGAGCTTCCACGCGGAGCTTGCGGCGCGTCCCGGAGTTCTCCTCGAGGTCGATGGCCAGCGCGTTGTAACGATTGCGAACGGTCGAGGCGCGGCCCGCGATGAGCTGGTAGGTTTCGTCGGCGGCGGATGGCGTGCTGGCGACGATTCTCATGTCCGCGCCGAGCGGGCGCGCGCCTTCGAGATCGACTTGAATGGGCGAAGGATCGATGAGCGGCCGGCCGTGAAACGTGACGCTGTACAGCAACTGGGCGCCGACCGGCGCGGGAGCGCCTCCACGGCCTCCTCCGCGGCCGCCGGGCGTTGCGGGCGGAGGTGGAGTGAGAGTTTGAAAAGCGATCTTGAGTTGTCCGTTGGGAGAGGCAAGCTCAGGACCGGTCTGCGCCGAACCGAGAACCGCCAGGAAGAAAAGAGAACCGACGAGCTTCATGGGGAAACTCCTTCTTGCCGTGCGACCAAGAGGATACTACAGAGTGGGGCGAGGGGGCGGGAGTGTCCACCGGCTTGATATTGCGGGTGATATCCTGGATCCAGGCCCCCGATGCGGCTTGTTCTGGATACGGATGTCGTGGTTGCCGCTATGCGTAGCGATCAAGGCGCATCTCGTCAACTCTTGCTGGCGGCGCTCGCCCGGCGCATCGTAGTGCTGGCCTCGGTTCCGCTGATGCTGGAATATGAGGCGGTGTTGACGAGACCCGAGCACCTGGACAAGATTGGAGTCACGGCCGAGGAGATCAACGTGGTGCTCGACGCCTTAGCGGCCGTGGTTGAGCGAGTCGCCTTGCGGTTTCATTGGAGACCGCAACTGAAGGATCCGTCCGACGAAATGGTCTTGGAAACCGCGGTGAACGGCGCCGCCAATCGGCTGGCCACGTTCAATGTACACCATCTCGGCGAAGTCGCTTTGGCGTTCGGGATCCGGGCTGTGCCGCCGGGAACGATCTGGCGGGAGATTCGAGGAGCGAGCCATGAAAAGAAGTAACGTAGCCCTTCGCCTGCAAACCTCGTTACTGGAGGAAGCCAGGCGTGTCGCAGAGTCCGAGGGCGTTGCCTTGAACCAATTGATCAACGTTGCGGTAGCGGAGAAACTGTCGGCGCTACGCACAGAGGAGTACTTCCGCGAGCGATCCAGCCGAGCCAACATCGCTACAGCCAAGCGCATTCTCAAACTGGCCGGCCGGGGAAACGCTCCGGTGGCCGGTGACGAGCGGTAAATCGGCGGAAACAGCGAGCGGAAACGCGCGGCGCTCAGTTTTCGTCCTCGGCGGCCGCCTTCAAGCGGGCCGTCGTCCCATTGGCGCGCGATGAGATCGAGGCCGTGGCGCGCCTCCATCAACTGCCTGGCGTCGAACTGCCAGAGTTGCTCGCGGGCCGGGCGGAATGCGGCAACCAGGCGGGCATTGGGGGGTACGCGCAGGTGCTTGGCGATGGCCTGCCTGGCAACCTTGTGCGCCGGACGCCAGTTGCGCGGTCGGCCGGGAGGCCGTGGCGGTGCTCTTGATTTCCAGTGGGGCCGCGCCGCCGTTTAGAACTTCTTCAACTCCTCGACCAGGGCATCGATTCCGCCCTTGTTGAGGTAGAGGCTGGCGAGGCGCTGCTCCTCGGCCGAAGGCGGCACCGCTTTGAGCAGGGCCGGATCCTGGAGGCTCTTGCGGTTAGGCACCCAGACTTTGCCGTCGGCGAATTCCACCTGGTTGACGAAGCCGGTCATCTTCTGCACGTTGACCGGCTGGCCGCTGTTCGAAAACAGCCGCAGCGTAGTTTCCTGGCGGACCGTGCCGGTCTTGTCCGGCGGCAGATAGAGGTCGCGTTCGGAGGAAGGCAACGAGGCCGCCAGCGACTGCCGGCCGGCCTGGTCGATGAGGACCCAGCCGAGCTCCACGTACTTCACGGCCTTACCCGAGCGGTTGCGCACCTCGATGTTTGGCGCCCGCGCTTCGTTGCCGGCAACCTGCGCCCAGCCTTGCACCGCTTCCACCGGGGAATCCGGGAACTGCACGAAGGCGAACTTTTCGGGATGTTCGGAAGGCAGCGCGGCGCTGGTCACCGCAGGTCCACGGGGCAGCACCCTCACGCTCAGGGGTGCGGTCTGCTGGCGCGCCAGCACCTGGAGGATCTCCCGCTGCAGGCCCTCCTTGCCGCCCTGCGCCAGCGTGCGCCTGAGGTAGTCGCGATCGCGCTGGGCCTCGATTTCGCAGGCCGTCAAATAGCGTTTGGAATGGAACCGGTCCGGTCCATAGAACGACAGATCCTGATAGAGCACGCCATCGACGTCCACCTGGACCAGCGGCCCGCTGGCCAGTTGCGAGGGCCTCACCGACTGGGTGTCGATACGGACCGGGAAGATTTCCCCAGGGCCGATGTTCAGCCCGGTGAGGGTGACCGAGCCTTTGCCGCCGAGCGTCACTTCCTGCGAAACCACCCGCAGAGTCACGCCGTGGATGCGATTGTTGCTGGTGTTGCGGAGCATGAGCGACATGTGGAGGTCCAACACCATGGCTGCGCCGCGCGCCGCCGCCCGCGACTGGTTGTCCATCTTCTCCAGGGCGAGCGGAGAGTTGGTGAGGTTGATGTTGATGGAACTGGCCGGCAATGGCACGTCCTGCGCGAAAAGACCTGTCGCGCCCCACAAGACCAAAGCCGCCAGCCGTGTTTGCCGTTTACTCCGCATATACGTTATTGATCGTTACGTAGCCCGTCTTGGGATCCACGTAGCGAGCCCCCATGGAACCTTGTGCGCCCACCGAATACGTCACGTTCTGCGCGCCTTTATTCATCAGGCGAAATGCCTGGTCGCCGGTTCCCACTTGAATTCCGTCCGTGGTGGTCTGGACCACCGTGCGCTCGTCCGCCAGAGCGGGAGTGGTGTTCTGCAGCAGTATCCCGGTGGCTACCAGGGTCACGATACTGGCCAGCGCCACAGCGGCGCGGGCGCCGGTGAACAGCCGCCGCTCGCGCAATGGACTTTCGCTCGGGCGCACGCATTCGCCCGCCGCCAGTCCCAGGCGGACGTTGGCTTTCATTTCGGCCGCCAGCCGGTTCCATTGGATTTCAGGAATCTCGGCGAGATCCGGAAGCATCTCGCGGATCTCGTCAAAGGCAGCCATCTCGTCGCGGCAAAGCTCACACTTCGCGAGGTGCCTCGCGGTTTTCCACCGGGCGAAAAACCCGAGATCCCCACCCGCGTGTAATGCCAACGTCGACTGATTCGGGTGTTTCATTTTCTTACCGCTTCCTTCTTTCCATGTACCGGCGCAGCTTGGTGCGGGCGTTCGCGATGTGCGATCGCACGGTGGCCTTGGAGCAATCCAGCCGTTTGGCCACTTCCTCCGCCGGCAGGCCTTCCACGTCGCGCAACATGAGCGCGGCCCTTTCGCGCGGGCTCAGGAGCCGCAGACCGTCTTGCAGGTACTCACGATGCTCCGAGCGCAGGACCATCTGTTCCGGGCTTTCCGCGTGGCTCTCCGGCGCCTCGTCGATCTCACAGAACGTGGCCCGGCCGCTACGGCGCAGAAAATCGATGGCCGTATTGGTGGCGATGCGCGACAGCCAATGGGCCGCTTTCTGTTCGTCCTTGAGCTGGTCCTGGTGCTGGAGGGCCTTGATGAAGGCCTCCTGGGTCAGGTCCTGGGCATCCGCGACGTTCTCGACAATGCGGTAAATCTGGACGAAAATCCGGCGTAAGTGCTCAGAAACAAAACGGTTTTGTCGCTCCAGGAGCTCCAGCCCCGGCTCGATGACTTCGCTCATCTCGCTCAAAACGGCAGTTCTCACAGGTTCCTGTAATTATGACGACGAAACCCGGAAAACGTGGATTCGAATCAGCGGACGAAATCCGCTAAGGCCATTGTGGCACAGGCCCTGCCTGGGTGGAGTCCAGACGAGCCCCCACCCGTTGACAGGCTGAAGCCCGTCCCACCACCGGTTAGAAGTTGATGCGCAGCACCAACTGTACCAGGCGCCCGCCCGGATCGTAGGTCGTCGAAGTGTCGCGGTAAGCCTCGGTCACCTGGCCGTACGACTGGCTGCTGAAGTTGTTGGACGAGTTCGTATTGTTGTTGGCGCTCCCCACGACGAAATTGATGTTGTTGAAGGCGTTCAGGAGCTCGCCGCGGAGTTCCAGGTTGATCCGCTCCGTGATGCGGGTCTTCTTGACTGCGCTGATATCGAAACGCGTAAAATGCGGTCCGTAGAGGATCAGACTGGCGCCGCCGCACTGGCCGTTATAGGCCTCGATGCAGCCGCTACCATTGGCCGGAGCGATATATCGCCCGGCCGGAGCGCCCAATGAGCTGTACCCGTTGGCGCTCGTGGTGCTGGTGTTGAATGCTTTGATGGTGTTGTCGATGATATCCGCCGGCAGGAAGAAGGCTAGCTTGGCCCCGTCGTCGAACCGCATTTTGACGACGCTCTGCAGGTCCTGACGCGTCATCCCCAAGAGACGCACGTTCCCCAGATTGAATGGCGCGCCGCTCTGAATCCGGCCCCCTCCGTTGATGGACCACCCGCTGGCAACCCGGTCCAATACGCCGTGGGCGCTGCCCAGCAGCCGATGGCCGCGGCCCAGCGGCAGCTCGTAAATCCAGTTGGCCTTCAGCGCGTGAGTGATGTTGAGCTGGCTGACAGCCTTGACAGGACCCTGCCGGAGGGTGGTGAACAGGCCCGTCAAAGCTTTGGAGAACGTGTAATTGACATCGAACAGTGTGCCCCGGGACAACCGCCGCCGCAGATCCACGGTTCCCGCATTGTAGGTGCTTCCTCCGAAGTTCGTCAGAACGTTGGCGCCGCCCAGCTTGTCCGGGTTGACCACGAAGAAATTCGCCGGCACACCCGCGGCCAGCGCGAGGGCCCGCTGCGTGGCGCTGTTGGTGGCCATGTTGCTGACAAAGGCGCCGGGGTTCGGATTAGTGAAAACCAGCGGGTTCACATAGGTCGAGTTGGCGAACAGCGTCGAAGTATATTTCGACTGGTCGCCGGACTGCGCTGAAGGCACGCCGCTGAAGTACGCCAGAATCGCCGGCAGTGGAGAAGTATTGGCGCCCGGGCCGAAGTAGCGGAACGTGGATCCGCGGCCCGCGGCCATGTTGGCGTAGAGGTTGGCCTGCGCCGCCCTGAACTCGTTGAGGAAGCCATTCTCGATCAGGTTGACTTCGTTCAGATTGCGCGTGGTCCAGTCCCGCAAAGCATGGTCGCCGAGGTAGCGGACTTCCAGCACGAAGTCCCTGCCGATTTCGCGTTGAATGCCGAACGACCAGCTCTGCACGTACGGCATCTTGAGGTTGGGATCGATCGCGTTGGCCGAATTAGTGACCACGCCGGTCATGGGGTAACTCGGCGCTCTGTCGAACGCCGGCGGCCCCAGCCGGTTGACGTCCCGTAGCAGCACCGGCAGCACGTCACCGCCGGCGCCCGTCACCAGGTTGCCCGTAGACAGGTTGCGCGTCGCGCTGACAAATCCGCCGGGATTGTTGGCCAGGAACGAAAACGCGCTGTTGCCCTCGCGGGTATAAGCCAGCGCATAACCGGCCCGCATCACTCCCCGGCCGTGCGATCCGAGAACGAACCGCAGAAAGCTCGAGCTCACGTCGGGGTTCCAGGCGATGCCCAGGCTCGGAGCGAAGTTTGCCCATTGCGTGTTGAACGAATGCTGGCCGATGGGAAGCTGGACGAACTGCGTGGGCTTGCCGGTCTGCACATTGGGCTTGAACAGGTTGCCGGGGCCGGAGATGCCGAACAGTTCGTCGTATGACGTGGTAGCGAACCGGTTGTTGAGCGCGATGAAGGGGAACTGCACCTCCCAACGCAACCCGAAGACGATGGTCAGGTCCTTTCGGGCGCGCCAGTTGTCCTGTGCGAAGAAGCCGGTTTCGCGCTGCTGGTAGCGCTGGACGCTCGGGCCGTTGTAGAGGTACTTGCCGTTCTCGGCCAGGTTGGCATTGGCGGAGATCTGGGTCACGCGGCCCGTCAGAACTGCATAGACATTGCGGGCGTCATTCAGGTTCGTGCTGGAGGAGCCGGGGAAGTTCGCGCCGGTAAAGAAGGCGGAAGCGGGGTCGTTGGCATCCGTGCCGAAGCTGATGCCCGGCACGGCGTTTTGGTTCTGCGCCCAGCGATTCACCTGCGTGAAGCTGAAGCCCGCGGTGAGGGTGTGCAGGTTGCGCGAGATGTTGAGGTTGTCGTTGATCTGCTTCAACGGTGTGTTGCTGCGGTTAGGCGCATTCTGTACGGTGGCGTTGGTGATGCCGGCGGCGTTGATTCCCAGATTGAATCCCTGCTGGTTCGCAACCGGTCCGGTGAACTGGCCGCTATTGACTTCGGGGAAGAAGAGGATGGTGCCACCTTGCAGCCCGGCACGCAGCTCGTTTACCATGCGAGTCGTTATAGTGGAGCGCCACGCCACCGCGCCCGAAAAGCGATTGGACGGAATGCTGGCATGATTGGGAAAGCCCGGAAACGCGGGATCGGAATTGTTCAGGAAATCCATGGGCGCACCGGTGTAGCCCAGGTATTGGTAGTTCCATGAAAGCTCGATGGAGTTTCTGCTGTTGAGGTTGTAATCGAAGCGCAGCGTCGAGAACTTCCGGATCTGGCCGCCCTTGTTGATGAACGTGAAGCGCTGGAAGTTGGGATTGCTGTCGGCGATCAGCGAACCCTGGCTGGTGCTGGTGCGGATGTCTCCCAGCAGCCTGCCGATGGTGGGATCGATGGTGGCGGTCTGGCCGTTGGCCGCGGCCAGGTTCAGCAGGTTGACTCGCTGCACACCACTCCCCGAATTGTATTGGAATGTGCCGGCCTGGGTGAGCGGCTCGAACACCGTGCGTGTGCGTAATCCCTGCTCCGGCAAACGGAATTCCTCATAGTTGACGAAGAAAAACGCTTTGTTGTGCCCGTTGAATACGTGCGGGATCACGATCGGGCCGCCCGCTCGAAGCCCGAACTGATTCAACAGGACCCGCGTCCGCGGAGCCTTCCCCGTGCGCGGATCGGGCGCAAGGTCGCGATTGTTGAACCAGTAGTTGGCATTCAACGACGGGTTGCGGTGGTACTCATACAGGCTGCCGTGCAGATCGTTGCTGCCCGATCGGGTGATGAACTTGATTTGCACCGCGCCCTCTCCGGTGTCGGCGGCCCCGGCCGTGCCGGTGGAAACGGTGACCTCCTGGACGGCGTCCAGCCTCGGCCGCACATAGGTGTAGAAGCCATCCCCGGATTTGCCGTTATTGTCCTGCACGTTGATGCCGTCCATGGTGATGTTGATCGAGGCCTTGCCGATACCGTCCACTGTGGAAGTGCGCGGCCGCCCCGGAGTGGTGATCCCCGGAAGGTACAGCGCCAGGTCCAATGCCTCCCGCGAGACCAGCGGCACTTCGACGAGCTGGCGGCCTTGTAGCGTCGTGGTGACCGCGGCCGACTGAGTCTGAAGGATTGCTCCTTCGCCTTGCACGGTGACGCTCTCGGTCTGCGAACCAATCTCGAGCTTCACCTGGACATCGGTCGGCACGCCCACGTCGAGCTTGATATCGTGAACCTGCGTCTGTTTGAAGCCCCTGGCTTCCGCTGTGACGGAGTAGGTTCCGCTGGATAATGCCGGAACGCTGAACGTTCCATTGGCGCCAGTGACAGTCGCGAACTTCACTCCAGTGGCTTCATTTTGCACGGTAATCGTGGCGCCGGGAATTACGGCCCCGGTAGTATCGAGCGCCGTTCCGGACAGAGTGGACGTGGAAGTGACCTGCGCCTGGGCTCCGAGCGTGAGACTCACCGCGGTAGCCAGGCAAAGCAATCGATTTTGCATAACAACCCCCTGTTGTATCCCCCCGGCAGAAGCGGCGCCGGATACCGGTTCCCTTTTGAGTATTGGGGTCAGCGTATAACATTCGGCGCGGGCACGCAAGCGCTTGCAAGCTTTCAGCGCTGAACTCCCTGGCGATGCAGATCCGCGTCGCGGCAGAAGGTCGTGACGGTGAGAGGAAACGACTTAGAAAAAATGAGCGGCGCATTTCTGCGTCGCCGGTGAAGCGAGGCCCAAAACGAGATTGGCTGAACGGTGCTGCGCTGCTGCCGAACGACGCGGTACCCGCAGCGATTGTGGCTGACGCTTGGGGGCGTGGGGGTGTTTTTTCGGAACGAACCCATTTCTTGAGTTTCAGTTGTGGTTTCAAGTGGTTGGGCTGTGGAGAAGTCGGGTCTGGGCGCAAATGGGGGTAGCCGGAGGAGGGACTCTGCGTAGATGCCGGATTGTAGGGCATTGACGGCGGCGGTTTGTTTTTCAGTGGACATGGTGGTTGGCACCTTTCTCGGGGGGAAAAAAAGCACAGGCTGGAAGAGAGCCTGTGCTTTTGGGGAAAGGCGCCGGCGTTTGACGGCGTAGTTCCTCTCCTGATTTTCTTGTAGCACACGTGCAAGGGGGTTCCGGTGGTTTTTCGGGGTTTTGGGTGGGGAAGCCTTTTAGAATGAGCAAAAAAATAAATCCGGAAATCTTGAACTTTTTAACCGGCCAATCGCCAAAAGCCCAGGTTGGACGTCTTGTCGGTTCGGATGCTGGTATTT
>JBGPKH010000042.1:0-25478 GCA_041485845.1 Bryobacteraceae bacterium | reverse complement strand
GCCAGGGGGTTGTGCCGACGCAGCGGGTGGACAGACGAAAGTGTCTGTCCCACGTCAGAGCCGGCTCGCGGACAGGATGGCCCTCCCCAGGAGGCCGGTTACGTTGGCCACCGCGAAACTGACTCCCTTGAGATTTCGTTCCGGCGGCAGTCCCGGAATCGGACGGGGGAAACCGGAGGCGTGGTAGAGCGCGCGGCCGTCCGGGAGCGGCGTGGTTCGGTACTCGTCGCGCGGGCAGTCCCAGTCCAACACCACCGGCAGCGCGCCGGGAAGACTGCCAGGGAGCCAGCGCACTCCCAAATCCTCGTGCGCGGCTACCAGGATCATCCCTGCGGCGCGGACGCGCTCGACGGTGGCGCGGAGAAGCGGCTCGTGCGCGGGATTGGCGGTTCCGAGACTCAGGTTGACCACGTGCATGCGGCTTGCGATGCACCAATCGATGGCACGCACGAGCAGTTCGACTGGGGCGGACAAGGTCTCGTGAAAGATCTTGACCGCGAAGATCTCCGCTGCGGGCGCCTTCTCCCGGATGACCGCGGTGACCGCCGTGCCATGCCCGAGGCGGTCGGTGTAGTCCGGGTGTTCGCGGTCGTCGGGCGCTATGGCCACGCCGCCGGCCACACCGTTGATGTGCGGATGCGCGGCGTGGACTCCGCTATCGATCACCGCGATGCGAACACTATTTGCCGGGGATGACATCAAATCGACGCTGCAACGTCCCCCCCGTGAGCACCCTCATGGTGAAGCCATTATAAAGCAGGGTTGGGGATTGCCGCAGGCACACCCGCCCACCGGTTTCCACCGGCGCGATAATGGAAGATATGCGTTTCTATCCAACGGCACTCATCATCATGTTGGCTTCGATTGGCGTGTTGCCGGGCCAGGAAGTGCGTCCCAAGGACGTGCGCGAGATTGCCAAGGGGGGCTCGACAGCCATCCCCCGGCTTCAGGAACTGCTCAAGAATACAAGCGTCGATGTGCGAATCGAAGCCGTCAAGCAGATCACGGAAATAGGCACGCAACGCAGCCTCGATCCCTTGATCCTGGCGAGCCAGGACAACGATCCCGAGGTACAGATCCGGGCTACCGACGGCCTGGTGAACTTCTATCTGCCGGGTTATGCGCAGAGCGGCTTCAGCGCTTCGCTGCGGCGGGTGGGCGCCGGCATCAAGGGCAAATTCACCGATACCAACGATCAGACGATCGACCCCTACGTCATCGTGCGGCCCGAGGTGATCGACGCCCTCGGCAAATTGGCGAGCCGCGGGGGGAGCATGGAGGCGCGGGCCAATGCGGCGCGGGGAGCCGGGATCCTGCGCGGGCGGGCGGCGGTCTCCGATCTCATCGAGGCGGCGCACTCGAAAAACACGGATGTAATCTACGAATCGCTGGTGGCACTGCAGAAGATCCACGACGAATCGGCCGCGCCGCGCATTACCTTCCTGCTGCACGACCTGGATCAGAAGGTGCGGATCGCGGCCATCGAAACCACCGGTCTGTTGCGCGACCAGGAGGCGGTGCCCGACCTCGTCGGCGTGCTCACCCGCGCTCGTGAGGCCAAGGTGAAGCGGGCCGCGCTGACTTCGATCGCCATGCTGCCCTCGGAAAAGAGCCGGCCGCTTTACGCGCAATACCTGCGCGACAAGGACGATAAGATGCGGGCTGCCGCAGCGGAGGGCTACGCACGATTGCGCAATCCGGACGATCTCGGCATGCTGGCGAAGGCGTGGCAGGAGGAAGGCAAGACCTCGCCGCGGCTGTCGCTGGCCTTCGCCCAGGTGATGCTGGCCAAGACCGAGCTGAGCGAGTTCAGCCCGCTGCAATACCTGATCAACACGTTGAACTCGGCCTCTTACAAAGGCGAAGCCTTCCCCTTCCTGGTAGAACTGGCGCGGGACGACCAGGTCCGGAGGGCCCTCTACCGGCCGCTCCAAACGGGCACCAAGGACGAGAAGATGGGGCTCTTGGGCGTGCTGGCGCGCAGCGGCGACCAGGCGAGCATTGCGGAACTCCAGAAGCTCACGAACGATGGAGACGCCGACGTGGCGAGGGAAGCGTTGCGGGCCAAACGGACGCTGCAGGCGCGTTTTTGAGGCGCCGCGCACACCGATGCGGCGCCGGGCAGCGGTGAATTCAATCGGGCACGTGCGCTGGTGAGAATTGCGCAATCGCCTGGCGCAGTTGGTCGGGGTGAATCGGCTTGGTGAGGTAGCCGTCCATGCCGGCGGCCAGACAGCGTTCGCGGTCGCCGCTCATGGCGTGCGCCGTCAAGGCGACGATCGGCGTTCGCACGCCGCTGGACCTTTCACGATCCCGGATGGAGCGGGTCGCTTCGATACCGTCCATGCCGGGCATTTGCACATCCATCAGAACCAGGTCCACCGTCTCCCGGGACAGAACATCCAACGCATCGACTCCATCCACCGCGGTGAGCACGGCGTGTCCCTGTTTCTCCAGGAGGCGTTGCGCCAGGCGGCGGTTTACCTCGTTGTCCTCAGCCAGCAGAATCCGGAGCGGGCGGTGGGGGACTGAGGGTGCGGCCTGGCGCCCGGCCGCCGCGGCCCGCGTATCCCGCCCCAATGCGAAGACCGCGGTGAAGTGGAAGGCGCTCCCCTCGGTCGGTTCGGCGGATCCAGGTGCAACCCGTCCTGGTTCAATCCATCCTGGTGCAACCCAGGGACTTTCCACCCAGATTCGACCACCCATCAGCGCTACCAGCTTGGAAGCGATGGAGAGACCCAATCCGGTTCCGCCAAAGCGGCGCGTCGTAGAGGCGTCACCCTGTTCGAAGGGAGCGAAGATCAGGGCCTGGTTGCCCGGCGGGATGCCGGCGCCCGTATCGGCAACCATGAAGTGCAGGCGCTGCGGTTGCGTCCCGGTTTCGAGCCAGACATGCAACAGGACCCTCCCGGCGCTGGTGAACTTGATGGCGTTGCCGACCAGGTTCACCAGCACCTGCCGTAAGCGCGCATCGTCTCCGAGCAGCCATGGAGGGACGTCCCCGGCGAAGTGGTAATCGAGGATCAAACCCTTTTGCCGGGCGCCGAACGCCAGTGCCGCCACCACCTCGGCAACACATTTCCGGATTTCGAAGTGGACCTCCAGCAGTTCGATCTTGCCGGCTTCCACTTTGGAAAAGTCCAGGACGTCGTTGAGTATCCGCAGCAGGGCGGAGGCCGACCTTTTCACCGTTTCGAGATAGCCGCGCTGATCGGGTTCGAGCGGCGTTTCCAGCACCAGGTCCGTCATACCGAGGATGCCGTTCATAGGAGTTCGAATTTCATGGCTCATGTTGGCCAGGAACTCGGTCTTGTGCCGGCTGGCGGATTCGGCCTGTACTTTGGCCCGGTGCAGTTCCACGATCAGCTCGCTACGCCTGCGGTACTGGGAGATCGCGAGCCACCCGAGGCCGGCGATCGCCGATAGCCCGGCGCCGGCCAGGAGCAGGAAAATACCGGACAGGTACCAGAGTTTGGAGACGTGGAATGCAAAGGACTGCGGCTGCTGGTCGATGTTGCCATTACGGTCCATGGCGCGAACTTCGAAACGATGTGTGCCCGAAGCCAGCTTGTGATAGGTGACGGACCGGCCGGGGTGGAATGGAGTCCAGCCGGAGCCATCCAGACGGTTGGAAAACAACAGCCGATCGCCGGTAGTCTGCTTCCATTGGTCCATTCCGGAGAAGACAATGCGCACGTCGCCGGACGAAGGAACTTCGCCGGCGTTGTTACTTTTGACGAGAAGAGTCCGCGGCGGATGGGTGTCGGATTCCGCGCGATAGATCGCCAGTCCTTCCGATGTGCCTACCCATATCCGGCCAGCGCTGTCCTGAAAAAGCTTGGAAGAGATCTCGGAGGGGAGGCCCTCTTCACGGCCGTAGTCGATCCAGCTATCGCCCATGAGCCGGTGAACGCCAGCGGCGGACGAAACCCATAGAGTACCGTCCCGATCCCGCAGGAAACTGCGGACGCGGTCCATACCTCCGCGCAGCACCGACCACGAAGTTCCATCGAAGCGCAGAAGCTGGTCCCGTCCGCCGGCCAGAAGGTCGCCATTGGGAAGCTGAAGTAAGGCGAAAACGCCGCTCGCGGTGTACCCGGCTTTCTTATCGAATGGGAAAAACAAATGGCCGTTGCGGTAGGCGCAGCCGCTGACGGTACCGCCGATCCACAGTTCTCCGTCCGGCCGTTCCAGCAGACATCGCAAATCGGGGCCCCTCCATTCGGATGCAACGTCGAGATACCGTGTGAACCGGCCATTCTCGTAGGCTTCGATACGGAAGCCCGGTATCCGCGGAACGATGCTGGCTGCCCAAAAACCGCCTTGGCGGCGAGGCATCATGACTTGAATGCGCCGGCCCTCCGGATGCACCACGGTATGAAATTCCGCTCGCCCGGGATCGAATTCCAAAATCACTTCCACCTGCTCCTGGTTCACGGTCTTGACCAGGATCCTGCCGTTGTCCTCGGCTAACAAGGCCTCGGTGTGCACCGCATGCGTGCGGAGCCCCCGGGGGACACGATAGGTTTTCCAGGTGGCGCCGTCCAGCTCGAGCAGGTAGTCGGTGGCCGCAAACCACAGGCGTCCCCGCCGGTCTTCCACGATGGAGTGGACCGGCCGATCGAATCCGTACAGGCCGGAAGGAGGCTGCCAGATGGGTGGGGTGTAGCGTGCTATACCTTCAGACCCGGCAACCCAAAAGGCACCGCCCTCTTCCACGTACACATCGAAGATGTTGCCGGACAAAACCCCGTACCGGGGGGCAGCCTGCTTCTGGCCGTTGACCAGACGATACAAGGAGGAGTCCTCGAGAATCCAGATGTCGCCTCCCGGCCCGCTCCACCCGCGCGGCGCGCCCTCCGCCGAAACATACACGCGTTCCAGATCCGCGGAAGTCCAGCGCAAAACCGAGATTCGATCGTCAGCGCCCCGCGCCTGCGCGTAAACGCTGCCGTTCGGTCCGGGGAGCGGGTATCGAAACTGTCGATAGCCGGCACTCTTACCGCTGATTTCCCGCCAGCCGTAGGACTCGTGCTCCGGGGCTATGTTCAGGACTGCGAGACCGTTCTCGCCGGCGATCCAGATCTCCCGCGTGCCCGCGGTCAGGGCGAGGAACGGCCCGATCGGGGTGTCGTGGAGCGTCTTCAAATCGCGCCATGAGCGGTTGGCGGGGTCGTATTCGCGGAGCGCGTCGTCGAACAGCACAACGACATGCGTTCCCGTAGGCGCGGCGGCGATCAATCGGCGGCCCGCCGGCGCTCGAAAGTGCGTGAGCCAGCTTCCGTCCTTCCACTCCTTCAACTCCCCTTCGGCGGCAGTCCAGGACGACCCACCGGCAGAAGTATAGACCCGGGAATTGCTTTCCCAATCGATTCGGTCCCCGTCGCGAGGCTCGGGCAGTCTCCTGACGCTGTAGCCGTCCAGTACGCTCATGTTCCGGACCGCGCCGTGACGCGCCCACACCTGCCCCGTGGGGTCTACGCTCAGCGAATAGGTGTAGCTTTCCTGGAGGCCATCCGCGGCCGTCCAAAACCGCCACTTCTCGGACTGCTGTGCGCCCAGGGGGAATGCGCATAGCACCACGGCGGCGGACCCCAAGAGCGCGCACCTGCTGGTGAAGTAGCCCACTACTGGACAGATCGGCCGATTTCGCCAGGAGTTTAGCCAAGGACGCCAACGTGGAGTTCCAGGACACCGTGCGGCTGGTGCAGCGGCTCATCGAGCTGCGCAAGGAGAACTGGCAGTTGGCGGTGTATCCGGTGGAGAACCACGGCTTCGTGCAGCTCAGCAGTTGGGCCGGCGAGTACAAGCGCATCCTGGCCCTGTTCGAGAAGAACCTGAGCTGACGTCTCGATGGAGGCGGCGCTTCCTTCGGTCGCGGCTTAGCTACAAGCTCGTGAGCCGCCGTTACATCCCCGCGTCCGCCGGAACCTCCGAAAATGTTACGGCTTCACGCAGGTGAAATTCGCCGCTTCGTCGATACTCCCGCTGCCCTTGTACCGGGCTACTTGCGGGTAGGCGCACAGCGGCCTGGTTCGCACTACTTTGCCCGCCACCGCGCGGCTCGCCTCGAACCGGTCCTGGGCCGTGCCCCCTTCCACCCACTGCACCACCGGCGTCGCCGCGTCGAACTGGCTCGTCCCCACTCCGCCGCCGCAATGGAACATTCCCGGGGCCATGAACGGCCGGAAAAAATCCCCGGCCGACGCACCCATGGTCTCCACCACCTGCTCGTAATGCTCCACCCCCATCCTCGCGTTCAGTTGCGGATCGGCCCACCCGAAATACATCAGCATCTTTCCGCCGCGCCGCCGGAATGCCGAGAGATCCGTGTCCGTCGCGTCCAGAATCTGCGCAATTCCTCCATCCGCGCCGGGTCCTTGCCGACATCGAACTGGGTGAAGACCCGATTCGCGTCGCTGTCGCCGTCTCCGGCCTTCGCCCCCGGCGCCACGAATCGCAGAAAATTCAGCCCAAACGACGTCCACGCTCCCGGGCCGTTCGCCCCCTTGATCTGTTGCCCGATCCAGCCGCTCTGTCCGCTCGGCCCGGCGATTTCCGCGCCCACCGGCCAGCCCGGAAAAGACCGCTTCCCTTGACTCATCACATCGCCGTAAATCCGCTCCAGACCGGTAATCTGATCGGCAGTGAAACAGTCGGCCTGGTCCGCTCCCGCGGCGCAATGCGGCAGATCGCGCGCCGGTTTGAAATCGCAGCGGCGCGGATCGTCGATCAGCCCGTCCTTCAAGCCGTCCTTCGCATCGCACTGCTCGTAGACCCGCTTCGCAAGAAGCTCCAGTTTCGCCGCCGGAAGCGGCGCCTGGGAAAGAACTCTCCACTGGAAAAGGAATTACCCCCTCGCATCTACGGCTGCCAGGTGTGCGACTCAGCAGATTAGCCGGTTAAGTGCATAACCGATCTTGGGGAAGCCGGTTCTCGTCGACCGCTCCCTGTGGTCGCAGTTCTGTAACGACAAGCAAACACGCGGCTTTCAAAACCGAGCCGCGACCAAAGCGGATTCCGTGGCTGAGCGACGAAATCCCCCAAAACTGATAAGCACCCTGAACACTCGCGCCGCACCTGCCAGTCAGTATAATAGTGCTTTACAGACCCTTGGCGATAACGTACGCAGTTTTACGGATTTCGGATAGTTGACGGTTAAATAGCCTGTTTGGAGGGTTCATCATGGGTAGAGGTTCAGAGTCGCCTTTTCTTGAAGATCCATTGACGTACCTGCCGCGGAAGCCGGTGCAGGAATTCGCCAAACGGCGCGCGATCTACAGCCAGGAACAGCCGTCGGACAGCCTGTACGTGGTGATCTTGGGACGCGTCAAAATCACCAGCACCGCCGGCGATGGTGTTGAGACGATCGGCCGTATCGTGAACCCCGAAGGGCTGTTCGGCGAATCGGCCCTCATCGGCAGCGCGGGCCGATCCGAGTCGGCCGTGGCCCTGGACAACGTCACCGTAATGGCGTGGTCCCGGCAAGAGATCGAACTGCAGATCGAACGCGAGCCGCACCTGGGTATTGCGCTTTCGCAGTACCTGGTCCGCCAGTGCATCGAATTGCAGGACCGCATCGAGAGCATGGCGGTGTACAAGACTCCCGAGCGCGTCATGCTTTCGCTGGTGCGGTTGGCCGCCACGCTGGGTACTCCGATGCCCGACGGCTCCACGCGCATCGGGTCGCTGACGCACCACACCATTGCCGAGTACGTGGGGACGTCGCGCGAGATCGTAACCTTTCAGATGAACCGGTTGCGGCGGCTGGGGCTCCTGCGCTATTCGCGGAAGAGCATCGACGTCTACACCCAGGCCATGAAAGACGCGCTGCGGGGGCACGGCGCCAGTGTTTCCCGCCCCGCTGCCGAGGCCGCCCGCCAGATGGCCGGGTAGGGCCAGGCCACGCTAAACCCAGCCTCGCCGAATGGCTTCGCGAACCACCGAAGCGGTTTCGTGGACGTTCATCTTGCTCATGATATTCGCGCGGTGGGTTACGGCAGTTTTGAATTTAATTTGAACGAAATCCCCAAGCCGGACGCGATTTCCTTGCTGGTCTTTCCCGCTACCATCAGACCCAAAACCTGGAGTTCCCGTTTGGAAAGCGCGGTGGCACGATCGGCGCCTTCGAGAGGCACGGCGCCGCCCTTTGTCCCGGACAAAAGATGTTCGAGGATCGACTCCAGCTCGATCCGGCCGGCCTCCAGTCCCGCGATTGCGGCCTGGTGCTCCTGAATGACGGAACTCAGCGCCGCCAGGTCCGGCGCCTGGCTGTTCTTCAAGCGGCGTGCGCCGGCGTTTGTGAAACTCATAGTCTGCGGTCCTCAGTCGTAGGCGAAGTGAAGGACCTTCTTCAGATCCTCCCAGGCTTCCCGTTTGGCTGTTCCTTGATTATAGGGCCGGAGCAGGTAAGACGGATGGTAGGTAACCATCACCGGAATATCGCGCCACTGGAACCATTTGCCCCTCATCTTGGTGACGCCCTCCTTATGCCCGGTGAGGGCGCGCGCGGCCGTGCCGCCTAACGCGCAGATGGCCTTCGGGCGAATGGTCGTCAGTTGGCGATGGAGGAACTGCCCGCAGATCTCCATCTCGTCCGGCTCGGGGGTGCGATTTCCCGGCGGGCGGCACTTCACTACGTTGCAGATGTAGATGTCTTTACGCTGGAGCGCAATGCCTTCCCGCTTGGCCGTGCCTTCGATCATCTGGGTCAGCAGTTGCCCCGCCTTGCCGACAAAGGGAATGCCCTGCGCATCTTCATCGGCTCCCGGCCCTTCACCCACAAACACGAGCGGCGATCGTTCGTTACCCACGCCGAAGACGATCTTGTTGCGCTGTTCGTGCAGGCGGCAGCGGCGGCAGTCTCCGATGTCCCGGATAATCTGGAAGAGGCTTTCGTCCGCGGGCGGGGTGAGCATAGGAGGTGATGAATCTGGACAGGCCGGGAGGCCTGTCCCACTGGGCTTGTACAGGGTCTTGATGCCCAGGTCCCGATAGAACTCCAGGTAACGGCGAAGGAGTTCAGCGTTCATTGGAGGCGTGCAGCGCCAATCGCAGTTTCACGACCTCATTGAAAATGCGGTCGGCGATTTCGCGTTTGGGCGCGCGCGGCAGGGACACCGTTTCGCCGGTCCGCAGCGCCAGGATCACCTCGTTGAGGCCGGACTCGAAGCCGCTGTCGCTGGAGCCCACGAGGTTGCCCACCACCATGTCGCAGTTCTTGGATTCCAGCTTGCGGCGAGCTTCCTGCTGGAGGTTCTGCGTTTCCGCGGCGAAGCCGATGAGCAGCCGGCCGCCCTTCTTGCGTCCCAGCTCGGCCAGGATATCGGGAGTGGGGTCGAGCTCCAGCGAGATGCGGGCCGCGGTCTTCTTGACCTTCTGATCGGGCACTTTGCTCAGATGGAAATCCGCCACGGCCGCCGCCTTGATCACGATGCTGGCGGCCGCGAGATTCTCGAAGACTTTATCGCGCATCTGGACCGCGGTGCGCACCGGGACGACTTCGACGCCCTGCGGCGCCGGAAGGTGGACCGGGCCCGAGACCAGGATCACGCGCGCGCCGCGGGCGGCCGCGGCCTCGGCCAGCGCGTACCCCATCCTGCCGCTCGAGCGGTTGGAGATGTAGCGCACGGGATCGAGCGGCTCCTGCGTGGGACCGGCGGTGATGAGCACGGTCTCGCCTTCGAAATCGCGGCGCGTCTCCGGTTCGCGGAGGATGGCCGCGGCGATGGTCTCGGGATCCGCCAGGCGGCCGGGACCGGTCATCCCGCAGGCCAGGTACCCGCTCTCCGGTTCGACGATGCGGTGGCCGCGCAGTCGCAGCGTCTGGAGGTTCGCCTGGGTGGCCGGGTGATGCCACATGTTGACGTTCATGGCAGGAGCGACCACCACCGGGCCGGTGAAGGCCAGGTAGAGGGTCGTGAGAAAGTCGTCGGCCAGGCCGTGCGCCATTTTGGCGATGAGGTCCGCGGTGGCCGGGGCGATGGCCAGCACCTCGTGCTCCTGGGCGGCCGAGATGTGCTCGATGGCGCTTTCGATGGCGAAGAGATCGGTGAGGACCTTGCGGCCGGTGAGCGCGGCGAAGGTCAGGGGACGGACGAACTCCTGCGCGGCAGCCGTCATGACCGCCTGCACCTCGTGGCTCTCCTGCATGAGCAGGCGCGCGAGCTCGGCAGCCTTATAGGCCGCGATGCCTCCGCCGACGCCGAGGATGATCTTCATGCGGCCCCACCCTTACTCCGCCGGTTCCGGCGCGTGCGGTCGGGGCGCCTGACCGGTGAGGCTGTACTTCACCAGGCCGCGGCGCACTTCTTCGATGGCAATGACGGTGGGTTTCTTGGAGGACGTGGGCAATACCGGACGAGCGCCGCCCTGCAATTGCCGGGCGCGCTTGGAGGCTACGATGATGAACCGATAGGTGCTCTGATCGGGGTCGTCGGGGATGGTGCAGTGCGTGTTGTTGCGTGGGGCCTTGTCACTCATGTAATCGATACCTCTTCAAACTTGAAATGTGTCCAGAATGGGCCGGATTCGATCTTCAATCCTGGTTCGCCTAACCCGCTCGGCATGAACGATAGCGGACAGAGCGGCGTCCGACTCGGCCAGGTCCCGGTTGATCACGACATAGTCGTACGCGTTGTAGTTCTCGATCTCCTCGGCCGCGTCCCGCAGCCGCCTTTCGATCACGTCGTCCCGGTCCTCGCTGCGCGCACGAAGCCTCTGTTCCAAAATCTGCCGCGAGGGGGCCAGGATAAAGACGGTAACGGCTTCGGGAATCCGACCCTTCAATTGTCTCGCACCTTGCACGTCAATGTCGAGTACCAGGTCCTTCCCCTGGGCGCGGGCCTCCTCGAGGATGCCGCGGTGAGTGCCGTAATAGTTGCCGAAGACCTCGGCCCATTCGAGGAACTCGTTATGGGCGAGCATGCGCTCGAATTCCTGGCGCGATACGAAGTGGTAGCTCTGCCCATCGACCTCGGCCCCGCGCGGCTTGCGGGTGGTGTAGGAGACGGAGAACATGAGACCGGGCACATGGTTGAGCAGGCGAGCCACCAGCGTGGATTTCCCGGAGCCGGAGGGCGCTGAGATGATGAAAACAGTGGTCATGAGAGGGGCCAGGGGCCGGGGGCCAGGGGCCGGGGGCTGGAAGGCAGGGGTTGGGGGTTGGGGATTGGGGATTGGGGGCTAGTGCCTGCCGGCCGGGCGACGGGGATTAGGAGCTGGGGTGACGCACCGCTTTTCGCTGGCCCCTGGGCCCTGGCCCCCGGCCCCTTTGGATTTGCGTGAGCTTTCATTCGAGGTTGAGCGACTGCTCGCGGATCTTGTCGATCTCCGATTTGGCGGCCAGGGCGAGGTCGGTGATGGTCAGGCCGAGGTCGCCGAGGCCTCCGGTTTTGGAGAGGACGGTGTTGGCTTCGCGGTTCATCTCCTGGAGGAGGAAGTCGAGGCGTTTGCCGACCTCGCCGCCGGCCGCCAGCATGGTGTTCAGGTGGCCGGCGTGGGTGCGCAGGCGGACGAGCTCCTCGGCGATGTCGCTGCGGTCGGCCAATAGCGCGGCCTCCTGGGCCAGGCGCTGCGGGTCGATGTTGTTGCCGCGCAGCAGGTCGTCCAGTCTTTCGCGGAGGCGTTTGTGGAACGCGGGGACGGCTCCGGCGCGGATCTCGTCCATGCGGGTCACCAGCCCGCCGATGTTCCGGCAGCGCTGGCGCAGCTCCTCGGCGGTGATGGCGCCTTCGCGTTCGCGGAAAACGTTCAGCGTGGCGACGGCCTCCGCGGCGACGTCCAGAATGGCCCTGGCTATCTCCTCGCCGAGCTGGTCGTCGCTCCCGCCGGCCAGCATGCCGGGGATGCGCAGGGCGGCGTTGAGGTCGGGCTTCGAGTCGAGCCGGTACAGGCTGGTTCCTTCTTCGAAGGCCCGCATGTAGGCATCCAGCAGCGAGCGATTCAAAGCGCCGGAGCCGCCGGCGATGGTTCGATTGAAGGACACGTGGATCTGCAAGTGGCCGCGCACCACGCCGCCCTTGAGCACTCCCCGGATGTCGTTCTCCAGGGCGTCCATCTCGGGCGGCAGGTGGAAGTGCAGGTCCAGCCCGCGATGGTTCACGCTCTTCAAACCGACGACGATCTCGCCCTGCTCGATAGTCCGCCGCACGCGGGCGAACCCGGTCATACTGCGCACGCTCACAAGTCCACCACCGTTCCGGCATCTTCAAACTGGAGCTCGTGGAGCCGCTGATAAATCCCACCGTGGCTCACCAGCTCTTCGTGTGTCCCGGTCTCGCGAATGCGGCCCTTCTCCAATACCACGATCTTGTTGGCGCGCCGGATGGTGGAGAGCCGGTGCGCGATGACGATCACGGTACGGTGCTCCATCAAGTTCCCCAGCGCCTTTTGTACCAGCATTTCGGACTCGGTGTCCAGGTGGGACGTGGCCTCGTCGAGGATGAGGATGGGCGCATTCTTGAGCAGGGCGCGGGCGATGGCGATGCGCTGCCGCTGGCCGCCGCTGAGCCGCGTCCCGCGGTCGCCGATAATCGTCTCGTAGCCCTCCGGGAGCCGCAGAATGAACTCGTGGGCCAGCGCCGTTTCGGCGGCGCGGCGGATCTCGTCCGCGGGCACGCCCGGACGCCCGTAGGCGATGTTGTTGGCCACTGTATCGTTGAACAGGAAAGTGTCCTGCGCCACGATACCGATCTGGCCGCGCAGCGAGGCGAGATCGAGATCGCGCACGTCGCGGCCATCCACCCGGACAGCGCCGGCGTCCACGTCGTAGAAGCGCGGCAGCAGGTTGGCCAGCGTGGTCTTGCCGCCGCCGCTGGGGCCCACCAGCGCCACCACTTCGCCGGCCTTCACTTCCAGGCTGAGCGACGGGACGCGAAAACCGTTGGGGGCCGCGGGGTAGTGGAAGCTCACGTTATCGAAGAGGATCGCCTCGCGAAATCCCGGCAGCTTCGGCGCGTCCGGCTTTTCGACGATCTCCTCGGTGTGGTCGAGGTATTCGAAGACTTTCTGCGACGCGCCCAACGCCTGCTCGAAGATGTTGTGGATGCCCACCAGGCGCTTGATGGGCTCGAGCAGCATGACCAGGGCGAATACAAAGCTGGCGAAGTCCTTGGCGGTGAGGGTCCCGGCCTTGATCTGGTCGCGCGCGTACCAGAGCAGGCCGACGATGGCCACCGCGCCCACCATTTCGATCAGCGGCGAGGACAGCGCCTGCTGGCGCACGTATTGCACGTTGGTCCGAAACAGCTTGCGCGAGGCGTCGCGGAACCGGCGGGATTCGTAGTCCTCGGCGCCGAAGGCTTTGACCACCATGTGGCCGCTTAGCGTCTCCTGGAGAATCTGGTTGAGGTCACCCTGCTTGTCCTGCGTGCGGCGCGTAGTGCGGCGGATGAGCCGGCCGATCTGACGGGTGGGCAGAACGATGAAGGGGAGGACGAAGAAGCTGAGAATCGCCAGCTTCCAATCCTTGCCCAGCACGACCATGGTCAGGAAGATCGCCGAGAACAACTGCCGCAGGAAATCCGCCAGGATGTGCGATGTGGCCAGTTGGACTTTGTCGATGTCGCTCATGATCGACGACATCAGGCGGCCCGTGGAGTGCGCTTCGAAAAACGCCGCGCCCTGTTTCAGGACCTTGTCGAAGACCGTGTTGCGCAGGTTGGTTACGGCGGCGAACCCGACATAGTTGACCAGGTAATTGCCGAAGTAATCGCAAAGTCCTTTAAGAAAAAAAGATCCCAGGATGGCAAAGGCGATCATGGTCCAGACGTTGTGCACGGAAGCTGGAAAGAAATCGCCGAGGTAGAGCGTGCGATGGAAGAGGGGATCGGTGTACAGCTCGACGGGCCCGTCGGGCGAGCGGACGTCGAGAGCCTTGTAGAGAATCGGTCCGACGAGCAGCGCCATCATGCCGGTGGCGGCGCCGGCGCCGGTCATGAGCACGACCGCTCCGAGAAGCTGCGCCAGGTAGCGGCGGGCGTAGGCGAGCAGGCGCAGCAGCTCGTTCATGCAGGCACCCGCAGTCGCGCGAGGGCGTCGACAACCTGCGAGATTTCGACCTGCGCGATGCCGCCGGGTGCGGTGACGACCTCGGACGCGGTGCGCCACGGTCCCCAGACGGCGGGATCGGAAGCGCCGAAGATCGCGACCACGGGTACGCCGAACGCGGCGGCCATGTGGGCGGGGCCGGAATCGTTGCCGATGAAGAGCGCGGCGGTGGCGAAAAGAAGTTTGATCTCTTCCAGAGGAGCATCGGAGATCGTGCGGAAGGCTTGAAAGGGGGAGAGGTCGTCTGCGGGTCCGCCGATGAAGACGGGATCGGAGGATTTGAGGTGTTCGGCGATGGCGAGGAAGTTATCGGCGGACCAGGTCTTATCGGGGGCGGAGGCGAAGGGATGGATGAGGACAAGACCGCTTCCTGGCTCGCCAAAGCGCGAGTACGGTCGCGGCCCTGAAAGATGCGGCCGCGGCTCTGAAACCAGTTTGGCGCGGGGGATGTCGCAGCGGGGAGCGCCCAGGTAGAAGACGGCGCTGGCGATGTGTTCGGCGGTGTGGACCTTGCGGTCGACGCGGAAGATCTCCTGGGCGCGCGGGATGCGCACGTTGTAAAAGAACTGGTGGCGGAAGTGTCCGAACGCCGCCCGATAGCGCGCGCCCGAGAGGGCGGTCATCCAGGCGCTGCGGGCGCCGCCGTGCAGGTTCAGACAAAGCCGCGGACTCCACCGCCGCAGCGCGCCCAGCTCCGGCGGCAGCATCGCTTCGATATCGCGATTGCCCTCGAAGATGGCGCGAAAGCGATCCTCCACCATGACGGCCAGGCGAAGGTCCGGGCGGAAGCGTTTGAGGATGTCGAGCGCAGGAGTGGTGAGGACGCAATCGCCCAGCGACCGCAACCGGAGGATGGCCACCCGGCTGCCCTGCGGCAGACATTCGAGAACACTTTCCACAGGCGCCTAATCTTCGACTTTCGCCTCGTCGACCAACATCACGGGGATGTCGTCGCGAATCGGGTAAACGCGATGGCACTGGACGCACTTCAACCCGCTTTGGTCGGGCTTAAGTTCTACGACCGCCTTATCTACGGGGCACACGAGGATCTCCAGGAGTTCTTTGCTGATAGCCATAGCGACAATTCAGTTTAGCTCAGTGCGGCGGGGGGAATTCAGAGGGCGTGGGGACGAAGGATGTCACCTATAGGCCTCTCAGGAGTCCCACACTATGTTAATCTAATCGTGGGCCAAGCTATGCCCACCATGAACAAACGCACACACATCATTATTCCCGAGCATCTGGTGAACGAGATCGACACCCTTGTCGGCAAGCGCGCGCGCAGCAGCTTTCTGACGCAGGCCGCTGAGAAAGAACTCGTGCGCGTGCGGCAGATGCAAGCACTGGACGCCGTAGCCGGCGCCTGGAAGGACAAAGACCATCCCGAGCTGAAGCAGGGGTCGGCCAAGTGGGTACGGAATCTGCGCCTGGAGAACGAGCGCAGATTCAAGAAGGTAACCGCCCGCTGATATGGCCACGTACCTTCTGGACACCAGCGTCATCGTTGACGTCCTCAACGAAAAGAAGAATCGCCGCCTGCTGCTCAAGCAACTCGTAGCGCAGGGCCACATCTTAGCCTGCTGCCCCATTAATGTCGCCGAGGTCTGCGCCGGCATGCGCGCCAAAGAGGAAGAGAAGACCAGAGTCCTCATCGGCAGCCTGGAATACTTTCCTATCTCCCTGGCCGTGGCCGAGCTCGGCGGCCTGCTCAAGCGCGACCACCGCCGCGCCGGCGCCACGCTCAGCCTGACCGACGCGATGATTGCTGCCGTGGCGATCCATCACCAGGTGACGCTGATTACAGACAACGTCAAAGATTTTCCGATGAAAGAACTGACGCTTTATGAGCTGCCCAATTGACGTCTCGATTTCCAGATCGAAACCGGAACAGCCAAGAGGCAGAGCCGTAAGATGACCGCTAAAGGACGGCTATGCAGTTCGAAGTCACGCTTCGTTGCGGTTGGCAAAAAACTGCTGGAGTTCCGCGAACAACGGGGGCAAATGGATTTGCACTGTCTCCCAGACGATCTCCAAATCGACATGGCCGTAATCGTGGACGATGCGATTGCGCATTCCAACGATTCTTGGGAAGGGGATGTTTGGAAACCCGGCGCAGGTCTAGCGGGACTCTCACAAAAATCAGGCGTGTTTTCTCCAAGCACCAGACCACCGGCGGATATCCCAAGCCCGCCAACGTGATCTCGGCCGATTTCTGGCGCCTGGGACAACTGCGGCCGCGCGATGCAGTACGATTCGAGGAGATCGCCATCGAACAGGCCGTGGAACTGTTGCGCGACCAGGAGCAATGGCTGTATTCGCTGTAAGCAGGGGGGGACTCACATGATCGATTTGAACTGCGACATGGGCGAGCTCGAAGACGCCGCGCACGAGGCCGCGCTGATGCGGTATATCACTTCGGCGAATATCGCCTGCGGGGGCCATGCGGGAGACGAAGCCACCATGGAGCGCACTACTCGCCTGGCTCTCGAGCGCGGCGTGCGCATCGGCGCGCATCCCGGCTATCCCGACCGCGCCAATTTCGGACGCATCGAGATGGCCATGACTTCCGCCGAAATCGAGGCGGCCATCCAGGAGCAGATCGAGCGCCTGGAGGCCGTGGTGCGGCGGTTGGGCGGCGAGATCGTTCACGTGAAGCCGCACGGCGCGATCTACAACGTGGCGGTCCGCAACAGGGAGGTGGCGCGCGCCATCGGCAACGGTGTCGCCAAGTGGAACCGGCGCGTGCCGATCTTCGGCCTGGCAGCGTCGCCCATGCTGGACGTGTGGCGCGAGATGGGCCTCATCGCGATGGGGGAGGCGTTTGCCGACCGGCGCTACGAGCCCGACGGCACCCTGCGTTCGCGCAAGTTCGCCGGCGCGCTGATCACCGACCCGCGCGAAGCGGCGGCGCAAGCCGTGCGACTGGCGCGTGACGGCCAGGCCGAGACCATCTGCGTCCACGGCGACACGCCCGGCGCGGTGCAGATTCTGAAGGCCTGTCGCGACGCGCTGTTGGCGTAGGACAAGCCTCCGGCCTGTCCCTGGGTGACAGACGGCAAAAAGGCGATCGTCTGTCCTGCCTCCCTCACCTCCCGCGTCCCGGCGCGCGGGCCTCGCGTCCCAGGTAGCCGGTCCACCAGCGCTCGCGGCCCGGTGCGTCGAAGACTTGGGTCCACTGCTTCCGGAACTCCTGCGCTTTCTGCCCGGCGCGCGCGTTCAGAAACTTCTCGGCCCGCGCCCGTTGCGGCGATTTCTTCATGGCTTTCGAGACGAGCCGTTCCGTCGAGGAGCAGTCGTTCATCTCACCCAACAGTTGCTGCATCCGGCGCAACTCGGCCATGCGGGTTTCCAGTCCGGGCCCGTAGCAGGGGCGGAACAGTTCCAGCGTGTACCGCAGACGCTTGGTGGCCAGGCGGAGGCGGTGCAGTTTTGAAGGCGACGGGTCTTTCGCCAGCAGCTCGCGCACGTACGTGAAGTACCCGATCACCAGCACGGGCAGCTTCCGGCGCGCGTTTACTGCCGGGCCGGCGCGTTCGCCCCAGTCGATGCGATGCGGCATGTGAGTTTCAGTTCTTCCACCACCCGGCGACGGCGCCCGCGGGCATCTTGCTCAGGATGAACTGAGCCATCTCCTTCAGGCGGCCGGCAGAGTTTTCGGGACCGCTATAG
Organism: Bryobacteraceae bacterium; assembly: GCA_041485845.1. GTDB lineage: Bacteria > Acidobacteriota > Terriglobia > Bryobacterales > Bryobacteraceae > OMOG01. Next base: position 7,760 of record JBGPKH010000042.1, on the reverse strand, counting down.
CAATGGCCCTTCATCGCTCCATACACGAAGTAGCCTTCGTAATGCGGGTCCTTGGTCGTCTTCATCCAATCCTGCAACAGGTGGACTCCGTTATTCAGGAAAAAATTGTCGGCGTCTCCGACGAAAATGTGCAGCCGGTCCACCAGCTTGGGGCCGACGTTGTACCAGTTCTTCTCCAGGTAGTAGCGGATATCGTAATGCTCCTTCCAATACTGTGCCACTTCCGGGTTCATGACGCCGGTGCGCTTGTCGAACAGCGGCTCGAAGTACCCGTCTTTGCCGAGCGGTCCGAACACCGCCGACCAGATATCGAGCTGCTCGCCCGACCGCCCGCGCGTGCCGTTGACCAGCTCGAAATGGTTGCGCTGCTGCGACGTGGAGCGCACCTGGCCGTTGATTTCGCGACTGTTGATAGTGGGCTCGCGGCGCCAGTCGATCTCCTTGTAGAAGGCGTTCTTGTCCTTATAGATGTCGATGCCCTCGACGTCGGAGAAGTCCACTGAGTCCGGGCAGTAGGACCACGTGCCGCCATAGAAGTCGGGGTACCAGACTTGCAGCGCGAGCGCCTCCCAGCCGCCCGTGGACCCGCCCGAGAGCAGCCGCGCCCATGGCTGGCGGATCGTGCGGAAGCGCTTTTCGATCTCGGGAATCAGCTCCTGGTGAATGGCGTCGCCATAAGGTCCGACATTCACCGAGTTCACGGCGTAGGAGTCGTCGAAGTACGGGTTGGGGTGCTGGAGAGTGACCACGATCATGCGCGGAAAGTTGTCCTTGATCCACTCGGTGTAGAGTTCCAGACCGCGACCTCCGCGACCTCCGCCCCGGCCTCCGTCCGCCGTGGTCGCGAAACCGAGTGGTGCACCCAGCCCGAAATGGCCCTGCTCGTACAGCACCGGATAGGACATGGTGGTCTTGTCGTAGTCGCGCGGCAGCAGGACGGTGGCGCCGAGGTACATCGGGCGGCCCCAGAATTTGGAGAGCATGGGGCTCGGCATCTTGAAGCGCTTGACCCAGGCGGTATCGGGCGGAACTTCGACCGGCGGAATCACGCGGTCGCAGACGAAGGAAATGTCGTATCCCTTGGACGGATCGAGCGTGACCTGCTTCACGGCGCTGTAGAGGTTGCCGGGGGAACGCACCCAATGCTGGCCTTCCCAGCGGTCGTCATGCATCCACAGGACGTGGCCGCCGGACCGGCGGAACTCGGAATAGACGTTGAGGAAAGCCTGCACGTAGTAGTCGCCGGCGGGGATCCCCGAGAGGCTTTCGACCGGAGTGCCGAGATCGGTGGCATCGATCGCGGCGGCCTGGCCGGGCGCCAGTTTCTCGACGTCGCGGCCGAAGAAGGGGACGCCGATGCGCGAAATCTGGAGGCGCGGTTCCCTTTCGTTGTTGCGCGAAATCATGATGAAGGCGCGGCCGGTGATCGGTCCGGGGTTGGCGGAAGCCGGGTAGGAGATTTCGAAGCGCGTGCCGGCAGCGAGGCACGAGGAAGAAGCGGCAAAGGCGGCAAGCGCGATTCCACAGGCGAGCTTGGTCATCAGGCTGACTGGCATCAGGGTGATTTTATCGCAGGGCCGACGGCTCCACCTTGGACTTAGGCGCCCCGCACAAATAACTTGATCGTTAAGCAGCCCTGGGGGCACGCCGCCGAACCCAGGATCGCGCTTCTCCGCTACCTCCGCGTTCTCGATCCCGACCCCGAAATGGAGCCCGCCAATCCGCTTTCTCTTCTTTCTCTCCGGTCTTCCTCCGCGCTTTTCCCTGCGACTCCGCGGCTCTCCGGTGAGATCTCGTTTTCGAACCAAGTTATTTTTTGCGCGACCCCTTACTCTTGTCTGAGCACCTGCACCGGCTGGATCGACGCGGCGCGCCGCGCGGGCAGAAGCGCGGCCACCAGGCCGACGGCCAGGAGCGCGCAGGCGGTAGTGATGAAGGTCAGCGGGTCGGCCGGCCTCACGCCGAACAGCACCTTCGAGACCGTGCGCGCGGCGGCCAGCGAGGCCGGCAGCCCGATGGCGAGGCCCACCGCGACCAGCGCCAGGGCGTCGCCCAGCACCATCCGCAACACGATGCCGCGCCGCGCGCCGAGGGCGATGCGAATCCCGATCTCGCGCCCACGCCGGGCCATACCGTAGGCCACCACGCCGTACAGACCGATGGCCGCCAGCAGCAGCGCGAGGCCGCCAAAGAAGCCGCCTACCGTGGCGAGAAGGCGGTCCTGGAAGATGGACTCATCGATGCGCTGACCGAGCGTCCGGGGATCGCTGCTGGTCACGTCGGGACCGAGGCGCGCGACTTCCGCGCGGATGGCGCGCGCCATCTCGTCGCGCGGCAGCGCCGAACGCACCAGGATGGCGCCCCACCAGCCGGTCATGCGCGCGGCCGGCACATACACGGTGGGCACGACTTTCTCGCGCAGTCCCGTGTGGGGAATGTCGCGTACCACGCCCACGATGAACGTGGGGTCGACTTTGCCTTCCTGAAAGCTCACGACGCGCTCCAGGGGATGGGGATCGCCGGCGAGCATCTTGCGCACAAATGCTTCGTTCACTACCGCGACTTTGCGCGACTCGGGAGTGTCGCTGCGATCGATCTCGCGCCCCGCCAAAGGGGCGCTGCCGAGGATTTCGAAGTACCGCGGCGCGACCTCCTGCACGCTCACCCACACTGGCTCCTTCGCCGTCAGCTCCGAGCCGGGGATGCGCATGCTCATGTTCGAGAAGCCGCCGAGGAAAGGGCCGGGAGCGCCGTAGCTGACCAGCGAAACGCCGGGCAGCGCCTCCAACCGCGCCACCAGCCGGTCGCGCGCGGCCCTGGTCTCCCCGGCCTTCCACGCTCGCGGAAAATCGAGCGAGAAGGCCATCACGTTCCGATTGCGAAAACCGAGGTCGCGCGCGCGCAGCGCGGAGAGGCTGTGTCCGAACAGGCCGGCCAGCGCCACGAGCATTACGGAAAAGGCTACCTGCGCGACCACCAGCGCCTTGCGCAGGCCGGCCTGCCGGGCGCCGGTCTGCGCGCCTCCCGATTTGATGCAGCAGGCGGGATCGACCGAGGTGGAACGTATCGCCGGGGCGAGTCCGAAAAGCACCGCGGACACCAGCGAGATGACCAGGGTGAAGGCCAGCACCGCGGTGTTGGGCGCGGCGACGAACGGATCGCCGGCTGACGCGGGCAGGAACTGGAGGATGCCGCGCTCTCCCCAGAACGCGAATCCCACGCCCAAGATACATCCGGCGCCGGCAAGCAGCAGGCTCTCGGTCAATGCCTGTCGCACGAGGCGCCCGCGGCTCGCGCCCAGCGAGAGGCGCACGGCGATTTCCTTGCGCCGCGCCGCGCCGCGCGCCAGGAGCAGGTTGGCCACGTTGGCGCACGCCGCCAGCAGAACCAGACCCACCGCCGCCATCAAGACCGCCAGCGGCCCGCCGAACTGCTCGCGGAGCATGGAGAGGCCGGCGGCTCCTTCGCGCACTTCGATCTGCTGCGCCATGGCGGTCTTCTTGAACGCGGCGTTGGGGTGGGCGCCGTAGATACCGGCGAGATGCTGTTTCAGAAGCACATCCATCGCAGCCTGAATCTGGGGCCGCGATACTTCCGGTCTGCGCCGCCCCATGATCCAGACCCAGTACATCCCCGGTTCCATGATGTCGCCCTGGTGCATCATGGCGGGGGCCCAAAGGTCGGGGTGGCGGTCCACTTCCACGCCGCGAAAGCCGCGCCCGGCGACGCCGATGACGGTGAGGGGTTGGGCGTCCACCACCAGCGTGCGGCCGAGCACTCCGGGGTCGGCGGCGAAGCGGCGCTGCCAGAAGTCATAGCTCAGGACGGCCAGGGGATGGGCGTGAGGCGTGCGGTTGTCCTCGGCGGTGAAGAGCCGTCCGATGGCGGGCGCGACGCCGAGAACGGCGAAGTAGTTGCCCGACACCAGCTCCCGCTGCGCGGTCTCGGGGCGGTCGCCCGGGCCGGCGCGGAACGGCGTTTTGTCCACGCTGCTGCGCGCGATGACTCCGTGGAACAGGTCGGTCCGCCTGGCCACTTCGAGGTACAGAACATATGAGGAATAGCCGCGGCCCCAGCCACCGGTACGGTACATAGTCACCAGTTCGGCGGGCCGCGAGACGGGAAGCATGTTCAGCATCAGGGCGTGGAACATGGAGAAGATCGCGGTGTTGGCGCCAATTCCCAAGGCGAGCGAAAGCACCGCCGCCGCGGTGAATCCGGGGTTGCGACGGAGGCCGCGGAGAGCGTACTGCACGTCCTTGACGGCGCTTTCGAGCCACGGAACTCCACGCCGTTCGCGGTAGAGTTCCTGGGTGCGGGCGACGCTCCCGAACTCGCGCCGCGCGGCATTCCGCGCCGCTGCCGCATCCATGCCCTGCCGGCGGAATTCCTCCTCCTGCATGGCCAGGTGGACCTGGATCTCGTCGTTCAAGTCGCGGTCCAGCCGGTCCCCGCGAAGGATCGCCGCAAAACGCCTCCACATGGTGCGCATCGCTTAGTCCTGTTCCGCCAGCCGCACGAACCGATCCATGATGGCGACGGTGCGCGCCCAGTCTTCCGATTCCTTTTCCACCTGCCGCCGGCCCTTGCGCGTGATTTCGTAGAACTTGGCGCGGCGATGGGCGTCGGACGTGCCCCAGCGGGATCGAATCCATCCGCGCTGTTCCAGGCGCAGGAGCGCTGGATAAAGGGTGCCCTGGTTGAGGTCGAGCGCGCCCCCGGAGATTTGTTGGATGCGCTTGGCCAGTCCGAAGCCGTGTTGCGGCCCCATAGTTCCGAGGGTCCGCAGCACCATCAGGTCGAGCGTGCCCTGGAGGATATCGGATTTGGTATCTCCTGTAGACATTCAAGAGAAGTGTGGCGCGTTTCCTTTTGGATGTCAAGAGGAGGGGGGCCGCCGGTGGCGGAACCGTCAGTCCTCTCTCCAGAAAGGCGGTTTCACGGCCCCGATCGTGCAGACACGTGCCCCGTACGCCCGTGAGGATACGCTGCGCGGCCAGTGAGGACGAATCCTCGGCGCGCGCGTGTCACTTCTTCACCGCCGGATTCCAGTTCTGGATGAGCGTGATCGGCGCGGCGGCGCTGTCCAGTTCCGTGTTGATGAGGAAGCGCCCGTCGGGAGCAACGTCGTACTGGCGGCCCTGTTGCCCGTCCACACCGCCGCCGACGATGCGCGTGGGAAAGAGCACCACCGGCGCGCCCGGTTCCAGCGTGGCTCCGGAGACGGTGATGGGCGCCGCCATCATGACGCCCGCCGGGTTGAGGTAGTACAACTCCTTGCCGTCGGGCCGCCAGGCGGGAAAAGCGCCGCCCGCCGTGGACACCTGCCACTGAGCCCCCGCCGCCCCCGCGGCCGTGCCCGCCGCGCCGGGCGGGAAAAAGGGCCGCACGTAGACCTCCGGCCGCCCCGATTCGTTCGACTGGTAGGCCACCCAGCGGCTGTCCGGCGAGAACGCGCCATAGGCCTCGCGGAAGGGGGTCTTCAGAAACACCGACGGAGTGCGATCGCCGGCCATCGGCACGACCCAAAGGTCGGCGTCGCCCTTCAAGTCGAGGACGCTATACAGCAGGAAGCGGCCGTCAGCAGACCAACTGTAGGCGGTCTTGGTATGGTCGGAGGCCAGGAGCGGCTCCTCGACGCCCGCGCCGCTGGCGAGCTTCTGGTAGAGGTCGCCAGAGCCCGACCGGTGCGAGCGGAACACGATCCGGGCTCCGTCGGGCGACCAGATGGCCCGGGCGTCGGTAGCCGGATCGAACGTGAACCTCCTGGCGCGGGCGCCGTCCAGCAGCCAGAGGTCGGCGTTCCCCAGCACATTGCGCCCGACGACCACGCGACGGCCGTCGGGGGACACGCGGGGAGCGTCGAGAGTAGCGTCCGGGTCGCCGATGGTGCCCCGCGGCGTGCCCGGCCGGTCCACCCAGGTCAGTTGCCGCTGGCTGCCCCCACCCGTACGGTAGGCCACCAACCCAGTGGCCGCCACCGAGACGGCGCTCGCGGAGAGGGCGATATCAACGGGCACGCCTTCGGCTACCGTCACCGTCTCGCCCGTGAGCGCGGCCTTCGTCCCATCCAGCCGCTGGGCCACGAGCGCGCCCGCCCGCACCCACAGGAGCCACCCGGCGGGCAGATACGCTCCGCTGCCGTCCGCCGGCGTCAGCCGGGTCGAAGCGCGCCCGTCGAGGGCGCCCAGGTAGATCCCGGCCATGTCCGGAGCGTCTTGCACGTAGAACAGGAACCGGCGGCCGTCGGGCAGAAAGTACGGAGCGTGGTGGCCCCGTTGCCGCTGGCCGAGCGTCGTCACCGCCACCGCCGTGCCCCCCGTCGCGGACACGCGCATCAGGGGGTTGTTCAGGCTCGGCGCAAACACGATGACCCCGTCGGCGTTCCACGTTCCGCCGCGACCCGCGACAGCCGGAGCCAAGGTCCGCGGCGCGCCGCCGCCGAGATCGAGCCGCTTGAGCGCATTCCCGGCGAAGAAGCCGATGGCCCGGCCGTCGGGCGCCCAGAAGGGAGCGCTGGCGCCCTCCGTGCCCGGTAGCGGTTGCGCCGTCGTCGTTGCCAGCGGCCGCAGCCACAGGCGGGACGCCCCGTCCGTGGAGGCCGTGAAAACGATCCGCTGGCCGTCGGGCGAGAGCGCAAACGAGGCGGGCTGATCGGTGGCGGGCGTGACGATCTCGGTACGCGTCTCGGGGGGCGCCGGCACAGTTCTCCACGGCGCCCACAGCCACAGCGCAACCACACCAAGCACGCCGGCGACCGCCCACGGCAGCGCGCGCGACAACGCGGACCGCCTCGTCAATGGCGGCGCCGGTACGGTCGTCACCTCGCGGTCCGGGGCGCCGGCTTCGATCCCGGCGATCGCGATGCGCGCCTCACCGATGTCCCGCAGCCGCGTCTTCAGGTCGCGGTCGAGGCAGCGTTCGATGAGTCGCGCGAGCCGGGGCGGCGTGGTGGGCGGCAGCGCGTCCATCGACGGTGTGTCCTTCAGGACCGACGCGAGGGTCTCTGAAATACCGTCGCCTTGGAACGGCCGCCGCCCTGTCAGCATCTCAAACAGCACCACGCCAAACGCCCAGATATCCGTGCGCTTGTCGACTGGCTTGCCGCGCGCCTGTTCCGGCGACATGTACGCCGCGGTGCCCAGGATCATGCCGGCTTGCGTCATGGCGAGCGAGAGCGTCGGCGACATGGTGGGGCTGACGGCCGAAGGGGCGGCGCTCTGTTCGCTGGCCTTGGCGAGTCCGAAATCGAGCAGCTTCACCGTGTCATCGGGCGTCACCTTGATATTGGCCGGCTTGAGATCGCGGTGAATGATGCCCTTTTCGTGCGCCGCTTCGAGAGCGGCGGCGATCTGGCGGGCGTAGGCGATGGCGCTCTCCACCGGCACCGGACCCTTGAGGTCCTCGCCCTCCACCAGTTCCATCACGATGGCGCCGGCTTCGATGCCGTAGATAGCGGCGATATTCGGATGATTCAACGACGCCAGCACCTGCGCCTCGCGCTCGAAGCGCTGCATGCGGGCGGCATCCTCGGCGAACGCAGGCGGCAACACCTTGATGGCGACTTCGCGATTGAGCTTTGTGTCGGTAGCCCGGTATACCGCGCCCATGCCGCCTTCCCCAAGTTTGCCGGTGATGCGGTAGTGAGCGATGGAGGACTCGGGACTCATGGGTGACCCTGCATCGTATCACCTTCGCTGGCGCCGTACACCGAGTTCCCGCAAGCCGTGGGAATTCGGGGGGCTGGGGGTCGGGGGCTG
>JBGPKH010000041.1:0-25520 GCA_041485845.1 Bryobacteraceae bacterium | reverse complement strand
GGGGAACAATCGGGCGAGCCGCAGTTCCATCTGAAGAAGGCCATGGGGAGCAATCCGCGCCTGGCCGGCTCGAGCTGCCAGGATCTGGACCTCAGCTTTCTGAACTGGAAGCTGCCCGAAGGCTACCTGTTCTTCGAGCGTACCAGGCACCAGCTCGACGCGGTCTCCCAATCATGGCCCGCTCCCGTACGGCGCACCATCGCCGACCTCAATTTCACCTACTACCTGCCGCTGCCGGTTCGCGGAAGGACCATCGGCTACATGGGTATCAGCCGGACCGCCGACGGCGATTATCTGTCGAGCGTCGATGTGGAGCTGCTGCTGACCCTCGCCGGGTACGTGGGGATCGCCATCGAGAATGCATCGCTGTACCGGTCGCTGCAGCACAAGGTGGAAGAGTACGAGCGGCTCAAGGAGTTCAGCGAGAACATCGTGGAGTCGATCAACGTGGGAATCCTGGCGGCCGACCTGGACGACCGCGTGGAAAGCTGGAATACGCAGATCGAGCAGCTCAGCGGGGTGCCGCGCGACCGCGCGCTCGGACGCAAGCTCTCCGAGCTTTTCCCGGCAAGCCTGGCGGAGCAGTTCGACCGCGTGCGCGGCGAAACCGGCATTCACCACATCTACAAGTTCGTCTTGAAGCCCATCGCGCCAGTCAACGGCAGCGGCAGCGGCAATAACGGCCATGGCAACGGCAACGGCCACGAGCTGCCGGCGCGTTTCCGCGAGGCCACCCTGAATATTGCGATCGCGCCGCTGGTTTCCAAGGAACAGGAGCGCATCGGGAGGCTGATCATCTTCGACGACGTCACCGACCGCGCCGAGCTGGAGCAGCGCCTGGTGCAGGCCGACAAGCTCTCGAGCATCGGCTTACTGGCGGCCGGCGTGGCGCACGAAGTCAACACTCCGCTGGCGGTGATTTCCACCTACGCCCAGATGCTCGCCAAGCAGGTGGCCGACGACTCGCAGAAATCGATGATCCTGGACAAGATCGCCAAGCAAACGTTCCGCGCCAGCGAAATCGTGAACTCGCTGCTGAATTTCTCCCGCACGTCGACTACCTCGTTCGGCAACGTGAGCTTGAATCGCGTGATCCAGGAGACGCTCTCGCTGCTCGAGCACCAGCTTCAGAAGGCGGGAATTCAACTGAAGCCTGAGATGGAGCCGGACCTCCCGCCGGTGTACGGCAACACCGGCAAACTCCAGCAGGTCTTCCTGAACCTGTTTCTGAACGCGCGCGACGCCATGTCGGCCGGGGGAACCCTGGAAGTGCGCACCTGGTCGGAGGGGTCGCGCGTGCGGATCGAGGTCGCCGATACGGGACACGGCATCGCCCCGGAGAACATCCATCGGATCTACGATCCGTTCTTCACCACCAAGGCCGCGCGCAAGGGCACCGGCCTGGGCCTGTCCGTAACGTACGGTATCATTCAAGAGCATGGCGGTTCGATCGAGGTTTCCAACCGGCCGAGCGGCGGAGCCCGGTTCCGGTTGGAGCTTCCGTTGGCCGCGGCCGGCCCGGCCAAGCCGCTGCGTGCGCCGGCCAAGCCGCTGGATGCGGCTGACAAGCCGGTAAATGCCGCTTGAAATAATGACCTTCCCCCAACCGAACGTGCACGAGACCAAAGGCCACGAAACCAAAGGCAAGGTTCTGGTCGTCGATGACGAGTTGGATATCCGCGAGGGCCTGGAGCTGCTGCTGACCACGGAGGGCTATTCCGTCGAACTGGCCCAGAACGGAACCGAGGGACTCCAGAAGATGGAGGCGCACGCCTACGACCTGGTGCTGCTCGACCTCATGATGCCGGATCGGTCCGGGATGGAAGTGCTCGAAGACGTTCGCCATCGCGACCGTGAGACTCCCATTTTCATGATCACGGCCTACGGGTCCGTCGAGGCCGCGGTGGAGGCGCTCAAGCTGGGCGCCAACGACTATTTCTCCAAGCCCTGGGACAACCAGAAGCTGATCATCGAGATCGACCGCATGATCGCCAAGCGGCGTCTGGAGTACGAAAACACGCACCTCCGGCGCGCCCTGAAACAGCGCTACAGCTTCCCCAATATCATCGGCAAGAGCGAGCGCATGGTGCGCATGCTCGACCTGGTGAGCCAGGTGGCATCCAGCCGCTCGACCATTTTGATCACCGGCGAGACCGGCACCGGCAAGGAGCTGGTGGCCAAGGCGATCCATGCCAATTCGCCGCGCGCGGACCACATGTTTGTCGCGGTGAACAGCGGGTCCCTGCCGCCCGAGCTGCTGGAATCGACGCTGTTCGGCCACGTGAAGGGCGCGTTCACCAGCGCGATTCAAACCAAGAAAGGGTACTTCGAGGTGGCCGACCGCGGGACGATCTTCTTCGACGAGATCGGCACCCTCGGTCCCGAGACCCAGATCAAGCTGCTGCGCGTGATTCAGGAGAAGGAGTTCACGGCTTTGGGCGCCACCGACCCGGTGAAGGTGGACGTGCGCATTCTGGCGGCCACCAACGCCGACCTGTTCCAGCTCGTGAAGGAGGGGAAGTTCCGCGAGGACCTCTACTACCGGCTGAACGTGATCAATATCGCCCTGCCCGCCCTGCGCGAGCGCAAAGAAGACATCCCGCCGCTGGCCGACCACTTCTTCACTTACTACTGCCGGGAGAACAACAAGTTTCTCGACTCATCGGGCCGCTCGATTCTGCACTTCCAGCCGGAGGCGCTGCAGGTGCTGATGGAACACACCTGGCCGGGGAACGTGCGCGAGCTGGAGAACGTCGTGGAGCGCGCGGTGGTGCTGGCGGCGGAGCCGTCGGTGCCGGTGGACGTGCTGCCCGACGCGCTGTTGCAGGCCAACGGCATCCGGATCAATCGCGGCGAGGGCGCTCCGCTGCCCCAGGATGCGTCGCTGTTCGAGATCGTCAACGACTACGAGCGGCGGGTGATCATGGAGCGGCTGGAGCAGTGCGGTTGGAGCCAGACGGAAGCCGCGGAGAATCTGCATGTTCCGCTTTCGACTTTGAATCAGAAGATCAAGCGGCTGGATATCAAGATTCGGAAGAAGTCGGAGGCGTAGGGGCGGCGGCTAGCTTAGCTAAGCTAGGGTCACCCTAAAATCCGAAGGCGGGGAAGGAACCGATTGCCCCATTAGTTAGGCCTGTTTTTTGCCGCTGAGTGACGGCCGTTTCTTGGTATCGTCGAGGTAGAATGAAATCAGGAGGGAAGAAACGTGGCATGAATTCAGCCCGATCTTCCCCTGAATCGGTAAGCGATCCCGATACCGTGCAATGCTTTGCACGGTTTCTGCTTTTTGGAGGCACAATGTATCCACTTCGGTCCTGGGATGTCCGGCCGAACCGCCGCCAGCTTCTCGCCGCCGTTGCCGCACTTCCGGCCGTCACCCAGCTCCACGCCCAATCCGCACCCAAGAACCACCTGCGCGCCGGCCTCGTGGCCTATTCCTATCGCAAGCTCCTCGGCGATAAATCCATGAATTATGAGGACTTGATCCGAAAGATCGCCGACTGGGGCCTCGACGGGTTGGATTGCACGGTGTACTGGTTCCCGGATAATTCCAACGAGTACCTGGCCAAGCTGCGTAGGACCGCCTTCAAGAACGGCGTCCAGATCTACAACGCCGGCGTGCGGGTCAGCCTCTCCCAGCCCACCCCGGAGTTGCGTGACGCCGAGGTCGAAAAGATCAAGCAGTGGGTGAACGTGGCCGACCGCCTCGGCGCAGGCCACATCCGTGTTTTCGGTGGTCCCATACCGAAAGGCGCCACCGAACAGCAGGCCATCGCCTGGGCCGCCGAGGTCATGCGCCGGGGCGCGGAGTACGCGGGCAGCCGCGGAATCTCGGTCGGGGTCGAGGACGATGGCGGCCTCACCACCGCCGCCGGACCAACCGTAGCGATCGTCAGGCAGGCCGACTCACCCTGGGCAGGCATCAATGCCGATTCCGGCAATCTCCGCGACAACGGCTACGCCCAGTTCGAGACCATGCTCCCGTACACCACCAGCGTGCATCTCAAACGCGACATGGCTGGCCCCGACGGCAAGAGGGAGCCTGCCGACTGGAACCGACTCCTCAACATGCTCGGCAAGGCTGGCTACAGAGGCTACGTCGGCCTCGAGTACGAGGGTAACACCCCCGAAACCGACGTCCCGGCCCTCGCCGCCGATCTTGGCGCCGCCGTCCGTAAGGCATCGAGCTAAAGGGCGGCATGATTCTGTGTCGCATCGCGTGGAAAAAGCCCGCCGGGGGCGTCACAGAATTTCGCTCCATCTCCGCAACCAAGAGAAAACTAATAACTTAAGCCGTACGAAAATAATACTCACACATAGGCGAAAAATCGGTCAGATGCGCCACCGGGGGGCTGCTTAATTAACGAAACAGAGCCGCGACCGTAAGGAGCGGATTCCGCGCCTGAGCCACAAAGTCCCCCAGAACGCGTCACCGGGGGGCGGTGATTCACGGTGCATTACCGTGTTAAGACGCCCTCGTCCGCGCGCGACCCCCTTATGACCGAGGGTCGCTTGGCTGACGTACTCGACTATTTGGCCGACCTCCAGGACGAGGACGCCGCCCTCGCCCCCCGAAACCACAGACGCTATCTTGGAAGGTCTCGACGATATCCGTAATGGCCGCTCGATCTCGCTTACGAAATATCGGCGAACACGAAGACTGTGAGATACGAAGTCCGGTTGTCCGACCGGGCAGCGAAGGACCTCGACCGATTGGACCGTAAGACCCAATCGCGCATCGTCAATTGTTTGGAGCAACTCTCCGCCGCACCCGATGACACCGCTTTTCCAGCACGCTAACCAACCAAGGAGGCCTGAAAGTCGCGCGCCGGCGGCTGGCGCATCATCTTCTTCCTGGACGAGGAAGACCGAATTGTCAACGTGATAGAGGTCGAGCGGCGCGGACAGGTTTATCGCCGAATCTGATTGGGTCTCCCCTGCTTCACCAGCAGCGCAATCGTGCCGGCGCCCGGCGGACTGACTTCGATTCTCGTCCCCGCGGGAAATCGCAGCGCGGCGCTGTACCAATACGCCCGCCCGGATTGAGGCTTGTAGTTGTACAGCCAGAGCAGGGGCTCGATGCTGCCATCGGGGCGCGTGGCCGTCACCATCAGGGACGACCCTTCGGCAACGTTCCCCGGGCGTATGCCGGCCAGCGTGACCGGCGACTTGAGAGCCATCGCTCCCTCCACCGCGATTCCAGGAGGGGCCGCGACGGCGGCCTTCTCCGCGAAATCCGGACGCTTGGGCAACAGCACGGGATCGCCCTCCGGCGCGCCGCCCTCCACCCAATTCGCGATCAGCTCGATCTGTTCCTGGGTGAGCCCCTGGTCGTCGCGAAACTGCCCGAAGCCTTTGACGGCGCCCCAGGGAGGCATACGGCGCTCCAGAACCTCCTCCTTGATTGCCTTGGCCCACGGGCGCGCTTCCTGGTAAGTGAGAAGCGAGAAGGCGCTGCCGCCTTCGCGATGACATCCGGCGCAACGGCTGTAGATCAGCCGGGATATCTCGCGCGAAAAGGTGATGGGCGTAGTAATTACATCGTGAGCGCTCGAATGCCACAGGAATAGGACCAGAGTAACTGCCAGGGTAACTCTGACGATTCGAGACATGTTACTTCAGCACCGATACAGGCACGGTAAATACGGCCGTATTTACGACGCCCTTCCGTTGAAACTGCACCCACACGCGATAAGTCCGTGCCCGCGGAAAGATTACGTTGAACTGAATCTGCGGGCCGCCGTCCGCCAGAAAGGGATGCGTATGAATGAGGTCGATCAGATCGTCGCTGGCCACCAGCATGTGGCCCCAGGCACCCAGATACTGCTCCAGGCCTTCGGCGGGCCTCACCCGAAAGAACAGCAGCGTCTTGAAACCGGCAAGCGGCTGCGGCGGCTCCGTCACCAGTTCCACGTCCAGATTTTCGGTATGTTTCCCCGTCAGGTCGGGACCCAGTTTCGCCGGCTGCAATCCGCCGCCCGGCACAAGGATCGTTCGCTCAGTCAGTTGCGGGGTTCCGCCGGTTGGATAGTAATCCGCGAGCACGCGATACATCCCCGGCTTTGGCAGCCGGCCCGCGTATCGAAAGCTCCCGTTGGGTAACGGCACTGGATGATCGTGGACGAAATACTCGAGATCCTGACTCACCACGAACATATGGAATAACTTCTCATGTATAATCTGGTACTGAGTCACCGGAGCACCGGTCTTCGGGTGACGGATCTTGAAAGTCAGTTCCAGGCGATCGCCCGCCCTGGGGGTGCGAGGACTGAGATTCAGGTCCAAGGGATATTCCACCGGGTCGGGAACTCCCACAACCAGGGACATGCCGCACCGGGGGCACTTGCCGGGACCGGCGGATCGCACGTCGCGATCCATCGGGCACACATAATCCAAGGGGGGCTGCGGAACCGTCTGCGCCACGACGAACGGGAACAGCGCGGCCAGACCAGCGAGAACCGTGAGGAGCGCCCTGAAAATGCTCACTCCTTTAGATCGGGCTTGGCAGCCTCGATCCGAATCTCCTTCAGGACCTCGGTGGCGCGCGCAAGCTCGGTCTTTCCCGCGGGGAACTGGTTGGCGCTCAGAACGTAGGCCAGAATGTCGGCATTCACCTCTCGGCTCAGGCTTCCCGGCTTGCTCTGCGGCATCGAGGTGCGGGTCCTGTCGAACAGGTCCCCCACGGTCAAGCCGTTCCAGTTGGACAGGAACTCCCCGCCCGCCAGCGCGGGCGCCGACTCGCCGCCGCCCAATGTGTCGCCGTGGCACGAGGCGCATTGCGCGTTGTAAATCGCCTGGCCGCGCTTCGCCTGCTCCGCGGTATACACGCCGTCCCACACCGAACGCGCTGCCTGCGATTGCGCGGCGATTCCGGCAAAGGCGAAGATTGCCGCGGCCGCGAGCTTGAGCTTCATTTCACCTCACTCGACGTAGATATACCACAGATGGGGCGGGTGACAGACGACCAAAACCGATCGTCTGTCCTACTCCGTGTCCGGCAACGCGTACGCGATGTACTCGCCCGAGTAATTGCCGCCGCTGACCGCGATCACAATGTACTGCTTCCCTTGCCACGAGTAGGTCATCGGCGAACCGCTCACCGGCGCCGGCATCCAGACCGCACCGACCTCCTTTCCGGTGGCCTTGTCATAAGCGCGCATCATGGCGCCGCGCGGATGCGTCACCGACGTCACCTGGCTGTCGCCCAGGATCACCAGCGTCTTGGTAACCAGCACGCCGACGCTGCCGTTCATGCCCGTATTCGGGATGTTCATTCCCTTAAGCGCCGGGCTGTTGCGGATGTTGTCCGGCGTCTCGCCGAACGGCACCTGCCACTGGATGTCGCCCCGATCGAGATTGATCGCCGAGATCACCCCATAGGGCGGCTTGACGATCGGCAGGCCCTGCACGACGAGGCCGCCTGCGAACGCGGCGCCGCCTCCCGCC
Source organism: Bryobacteraceae bacterium (assembly GCA_041485845.1). Taxonomy (GTDB): domain Bacteria; phylum Acidobacteriota; class Terriglobia; order Bryobacterales; family Bryobacteraceae; genus OMOG01. The sequence continues at coordinate 18,074 of JBGPKH010000041.1, read as the reverse complement.
GGGGCGGCAGCGGCGGCCGGAGCGTCACCCGCAGGCGCCGGCGCGGCAGCCGCTGCGCCTCGCCCTCCACGGCCGCCGGCCGCACCGGCTGCGCCTCGCCCACCACGGCCGCCACGCCCTTGGGGCGCATCCGCCGCGGAGCCGAATCCCGGCCCCTCCATTACGCGGAACGGCTGGTCGTTGCGTCCCGCCACGTAGCGAATGTCCGAGAATCCCTCGGGCGGCTGGCGCACCGAGACCGACGTGACATACGACTGCGCCGCCTGCGCGTACACGATGTGCGTTTCCGGATCGTACCCGGCCCCCGGCCAGTTCGTGCCGCCGCTGGCGTTGCCCATGCTGATGCCGCCCAGCCAATGATTGGGATCGCCGACCACCGGCGGAGTGAACATTCCCTCCACGCGGTAGCGCTTCAGCCGGTCGATGGCGTCGTTGCGCATCTCGGGAGTGAAATCGATCAGGTCATCGGGGATCTTGAGGAAGTTGCGGGAATAGGTCGGCGGCTTGGTGGGAAACGGCTGGGTGGGTGCGGACCTCTCGCCCGGCACGTCGCTCTTCGGCACCGCGCGCTCCTCGATCGGCCAGACGGGCTTGCCCGTCACGCGGTCGAACACGTACAGGAAGGACTCCTTCGTCGGCACCGCCACGGCTTTGATCGCCCTGCCGCCCACGTTGATGTCCGCCAGAATCGGAGCCGAGGAGAGATCGTAGTCCCAGATCGGATGATGCACCATCTGGAAATGCCACTTGCGCTGCCCGGTCTTCAGATCGACGCACACCAGGCTCTCGCCAAACAGGTTGTCTCCGGGCCGCTCGCCCCCGTAGAAATCCGACGAGGGCGATTCCACCGGCAGATACACCAGCCCGAGTTGCGCGTCCACGGTGATCTGCGTCCATACGCCTGTGTTGCCATTGGTCGCCCAGGAGCCGTTCTCCCACGTCTCGTTGCCGAACTCGCCGGGCTTCGGGATCGTGTGGAAGGTCCACAGGAGCTTGCCGGTCCGCACGTCAAACGCGCGCGCCAGGCCCTTGGTGTTGTTGTGGGTGGCCACCGTCATGCCTTCCTTGAAAGCCGATCCCACGATCGCCACGTCGTTGACCACGGTGGGCGCCGAATGCAGGCCCGCCTCGCCGGTTTCGAGATCGATCTGCTGGCCGGTCCCGGTGACCATCCCGACTTTCAGGTCCACGATGCCATCCTTGCCGAATGACGGAATCACCTGCCCGTTCTTGGCATTCAGAGCTACCAGCCGATACCCGGTGCTCACGTAGAGGATGCGGTCGTCTCCTTTGCCATCGCTCCAATAGGACAGCCCCCGCCCTGAGAGTTGGCGTGGGGAAATGGCCGCCCGCATGCCTTCCCGCAAGCTGTGCATCCAGATCATCTCGCCGTTCCTGGCATCCAGCGCGACCACCGCGCGGCGAGTGCCGGCCGTCGCATAGATGACGCCGTTGACCATCAGCGGCGTGCCTTCCAGCTTGAACTCGGGGCGCGTGCCCAGATTGTCGGTCTTGAAGCGCCAGGCCACTTCGAGCTTGCCGAAGTTCGATGCGTTGATCTGGTCGAGCGGCCGATACTTGGTGCCCGCCAGGTCCGCCGTGTAGGTGGGCCATTCGGTGTCCTTGGGCTTCCACTGGCCCGGCGCGGGCATCGCCAGCGACAAAAGGACCACTGTGGCGAGCCCGATCGGCAGGCGTTTCGAGTCTCCAATCATTTCGTGTCTCTCCTTTTGTGACGTGTGGGGGAATTCTATTACACGCCACGTCCCGAATACAAGTGGAGGCCGGTCCGCCCGGTCCGCCGGTCGTAGCGGATGCTCGGGTCGAAACGGTCCGCCCGGTCCGGCCTGGGTCCGGCCGGGAGCGTCCACGTCTTAACAGTAGTTACACCGAGACGACACACCATTGACACCAGCCCCCGCCACCTGTACACTTGCCCCAACAGGTTCCATCCTGATTGGCTCGGGGAGGTTTACATGGGTAGCAAGCGCCACGTTCTAGCGCTGCTGGGAATGCTTCTCTTCGCTTCCGCGGTTTGGGCACAGACCACTGAAGCGACAGTTTCGGGTACCGTAACGGATCCGTCCGGCGCGAATGTAGTCGTCGCCGCCGTCACGGTCCTTAACCTGGACACGGGGGTTACCACTTCCACTGTCACCAACGGCGCTGGCGTCTATGTGTTTCCGGCATTGCCTCCCGGCAAGTACCGCCTCACTGCGGAGCATCCCGGTTTCCGAAGGGCGGTCATCAATGACGTGAACCTGGCGGTGGGATCCAAGATCGCAGTCAACGTGTCGCTCGATCTCGGCCAGACCACGGAGTCGGTCGAGGTGCGGGCCGCCGCCGCGGAGGTGACTGCCAGCAGCGCCTCGGTGGGCAGCGTGGTGGAATCGCGCCGGATTCTCGACCTTCCGCTGGTGGGCCGCAACGCCTACGACCTGCTTGGCACGCAGCCCGGCGTGGTGATCAACGGCACCAACGGCGTGAACATCAACGGCGCCCAGACCGGCGCCATCAACTACACCACCGACGGCATCAACACCCAGGACAACCTGCTCAACGGAGCATTCAACACCCTGGTGTCCAATACGGTCAGCGTGGATCGCGTGCAGGAGTTCCGCATCGTGACCTCGCCCGCCGATGCCGAGTACGGCCGCGGCTCGGGGCAGGTGCAGTTGATCACCCGCGGCGGCACCAACCAATATCATGGCAGTGCCTGGGAAGAGCTGCGCAATACCAAGCTCAACGCCAACGATTGGTTCAACAACCAGGCCGGCTTGAACCCCATCACCCACGAGCAACAGGCGCCGCGGAATGTTCTGATCCGCAATCAATTCGGCCTGCGCCTGGGCGGCCCGGTCAGACACAACAAGACCTTCTTCAACGGCATTTGGGAGGAGGATCACCAAAACCAGCGCGTTTCGGTCAACCAGACGGTCTACACGCCGACGGCGCGCGCCGGCCAGTTCCGCTTCTTCCCCGGCGCGGTCAACGCCAACGCCGCCGCCATCGTTCCCACCGTGGATACCTCGGGCAACCCGGTGCAGCCGCCCCTCGCCACCGGGCCTTTACAGACCGTCAGCATCTTCGGCCGCGACCCCAACCGCATGGTCGCCGACCCCACCGGCATCATGGCCAAGTACCTCAGCCTGGCGCCGCTGCCCAACAATTACCGCGCCGGAGATGGCTTGAACACCGCCGGCTTCCTCTGGGCCCGTCCAGTGATCAACAAGTTCCAGCTTTACGAGGGCCGGATCGATCACATCTTCAACGACAAGCACCGCGGGTCGCTGACTTTGAATCACCAGGCCTATTACAGCCTGAACGTGTCGAATGCGCAGCCATTCCCGCTGTCGCCGATCGGTCTGGCGCCCACCGAGACCTCGCAGTTCGCGCTCTCGTTTACCAGCGCGCTCGGTCCCAATCTGCTGAACGAAGTCCGCATCGGCGTCTTCCGGCCGCGCGTCCTCATCTGGAACGAGTACGATCCCGACGCGGGACCCAGCGGGGTCGCGGGCCGCGAGCTTCTGCCGAAAGCCACCGGCGTACCGTACTATCCGGGCGTCGCGGGAATGACCAATCCGCTGGCCGGCCCCGGCGCCACCGGCACCAGCAATCGCATGACGCAGAACTGGCAGCTCGGCGACGACGTCTCGTGGATCCGCGGACGCCACGCGTTCAAGGGCGGCGTGATCGGGCGCTGGATCGCCAATGACGGCTACGACCTCGGCGGTGTGTTGCCCATCAGCACCCCCGGCGCCGGCGCAGTGGCTGTGCAAGGCATCAACACCATCACCGGCATTGGGTCGAACTCCGGGGGTGCGCAGAATCTCCTGATCGATCTCACCGGCTCGATTGCCAGCGTCACCCAGACTTACAACTCACCCGGCGGCAAGAATCCCCAATTTGTGGCCGGCGAGAGCCGTTATAGCGACCTGATCACGCACGAATTCAGCGGGTACTTCAAGGACGATTTCAAAGTGACCCCTTCCTTGACGCTGAACCTGGGCCTGCGCTACGAGTGGTACGGCGTGCCCTACGACGGCGTGGGCCGTGCCGTTGCGCCCGTGGGCGGCGGCGCCGCGGTATTCGGCGTCTCGGGCACCAACCTCAGCGCGCTGTTCCAGCCGGGCGTCCTGAATGGCTCGCTCACGCGGATGCAGCTCGTGGGGCCCGCCACCGACCATCCCGATCTGAAGCTCTACAACAACGACAACAACAATTTCGCGCCGTTCGTGGGCTTCGCGTGGTCGCTGCCCGGCGGCGGGGCATGGCACTGGCTCACCGGCGGGAAGGACAAGACCGTCATCCGCGCGGGCTACGGCATCTCCTACCAGCGCGACAGCATCTACATCGCGCACATGAACTCGGCCTTCGAGCCCAACGGCCTGACGACGTCGCCGATCCTGCAATCCACCAGCCTGCTGAATGTCGGCAACATCGCGCTCCCCATTCCGACCACGGCGACGCCCTTTGCCGTGGTGCCCATCGACGGCACACGCAGCCAGGCCGTTTACGGCTTCAACAGCGGCTTGCGCAATCCCTACATCCAGAACTTCAGCCTGTCGGTGCAGCGCGCCCTTTCGGACAACCTGTCGCTGCGCCTGAGCTACGTTGGCAGCGCGAGCAACAAGCTGGTCCGCGCCTACGACGTCAATGAAGTCAACATCCTCAACAACGGCTTCCTCCAGGCCTACCAGGCGGTCCAGACGGGAGGCACATCGCCCCTGATGGATTCTCTGCTGGCCGGCATCGGCCTGAACTCCACCACCGTACGCAGCAGCTCGATCTTCCAGAGTTACTTTGCCAACAACAATCCGGCGGGCCTGGCCGCGCTGCTGCACGGCTCGGCGTTGACGTCGCCGGTGGGTGGCCGGCTCTTGACGCTGGCGGGGCTGCCCGCGAATTTCTTCGCCGTCAACCCGCAGTTCACCACCGGTCCTTCGGCGCTCGGCGGCGGCGCGTTCATCGTGGACAACGCCGGCCATTCCTCGTATCACTCGTTTCAAGCCGAGTTGAACAAGCGGCTCTCGAGTGGCGTGACCGTCCAGGGCAGCTACGTATTCAGCAAGGCGCTGGGCAGCGACAGCGCCGGCGATAGCTCCACGTTCTTCTCGGACTTCCGTACGCTACGCAACTGGAACCTCGACAAAGCGCGCGTGGCTTTCAACCATGCTCATGTCTTCAAGGTCAACGGCCTCTACGAACTGCCCTTCGGGCCCGGCAAGTTCCTCGGGCGCGGCTCGCACGGTGGGCTCGCGCGGGTGATCGGCGGATGGCAGACGGGCGCGATCTTCTCCTGGTTCACCGGGGCGCCCATCACTTTCACCGGCGCCAACGGCCTCAATACCTCGCTGGCAACCTCCACTGCTACCCAGGTCGGGCCGCTGCCGGAGGGCTCCATACAGAAAGTCGGCAACGGCGTGATCTACTTCCCGGGCATTACGCAGATCACCGATCCCTCGGTCGCCAACATCACTACGCTCGTCAACCTGCGTGGGCTCTCCGGCCTGAAGGCCATCGCCCGCGCGGATGGCACGCCCATCCTGGTCAACGCGCTTCCCGGCCAGCTCGGCGGCCTTTCTTTCGGGACAGGCACCGCACCCAGCACCTGGAGGCTGGACATGAATCTGCTGAAGCGCGTCAAGATCAATGAGCGGTTCACCGCGCAGATCGGGGCGACCGCGCAGAACATCAGCAACTCGCCGCAGTTCTCCGCCCCCACCACGGCGATCGGCAGCGCGAATTTCGGACGCATCACCGGCACGGCGAGCACTTACCGCATCATCGTGCTGCAAGCGCGATTGAACTTCTGAAAACCTAGGTTGGGGTTTGGGGGGTTGGCGAAGGCGGCCCACGGAAGCCCGTGTGACGCAAGTGACGCAAGAATGGGCTGTGTGCATACGAAAAACTGCCGATTGGTAAGCAACTTTGTTTCTGTTGGTTACAGAGGAGAGCCGGGATTTTGTGACGCAAATCCGGCACTTTTCTGGAGGTTTGCGTCACAAAATTCGCGGGGGTCCGGTTAGGCGACGCCATGGTCGACCTCGATGCGGTGAAGGGCGGCGGAGGCCCGCCGGAGGACGTCTCGAAGCGGTCCCGATCGGTGTTCTGGAAGGGCTCGCGGGCGATTTCCCGGAACTTGGCGGCGATGGCAGCGTAGGGTTTCTAGACCAAATGCTCGGAGAGAACTCCTCCGAGCGGGACCGCCTTCATTCGATCGGCTTCCTCGGCGAGACGGGCCAGCATCAGGAGCAGCACATCAAATATCTTGAAACTCGCCGGGTTCAGCTCCGTCGCGATGCTCAATCCGGGCTAGTGTACGGCACTCTGGGCGGGCCGGCAGTCTACGGCTTCTTGGGATTCTTCAATTCGGCATCGATCACCGGTTTGATGGCGTCGAATTCGAGCGAACCGTTGTACTTTTGCCCATCGATAAACACCGTGGGAGTGGCTTCCACGCCCGCCTTGTCCCCATCGTCCGTGTCGCGCTTGACGATATCTTTGACAGGCTGCGAATCCAGGTCGGCGGTGAAGCGCTTCATGTCGAGCCGGAGTCCCGCGGCCAGATCCAAAATCGTTTTGCGGGAAAGCTTGGCGCGATTGGCGAAGAGGGCGTTGTGCATCTCCCAGAACTTACCCTGCTGGTGCGCCGCCAGCGCCGCCGCCGCGGAAATGGCGGCCTGGGAATGGTTCGACAGCGGGTACTGCTTGAAGATCAGCTTCACCTGGGTGGGGTACGCCTTGAGTACCGCGTCCAGCCTTTCGACGGCTTTGGCGCAATAGGGGCACTGGAAGTCGGAGAACTCCACCAGCGTGAGACGGGCGTCGGCCGCTCCGGTGACGGGCGCGCCGGCAGTGGGGATGGAGACCGGCGGGTCCAACAACTTGGGCGTGAACTTGGAAGCTGCGGCGGCCGCCAGGGCCTCATTCTCCTTCTCGCCTTCCTTGATGGCGCCGGTAATCACCGCCGCCAGGCCGCGGCTGAACGTGCATCCGGGATCCTCCACGCGGCATTGCGCCAACTTCATACCGCATCCGCAGGTGCAGTTCTGGGCGCGCAGAATTTTCAGCACGGTGGCCTTCTGGGCCGCGGTGAGACCTGTCACGTCGACTCCGGGGAGCGTGGCCGCGGTCTTCCAGTCCTGGGCGAACAGAAGGGCTGCGCCCAACAGGCAGAACCCGGCGACAGGTCGAAATCTCATCCCTCTATTGTACCCGGCGCCCGTGCCGTTTGGCCCACGGTGGCAGCCAGCGACAGCCCCACCAGCGAGGTCAGGGCGAACGATACCAGGGAGAGCACGACGCGCGGATCGTGGACGCCGCCGAACCACGCCCCCAGCGAGAGCACCGCGATTCCGGTGACGGCGAGGCGGAGCGCTTCGAAGAGCAGAAACTCGCGGCGATTCTCCAGCACGCCGCCCAAAGTTACCAGGCTTACCAGGATGAAGGCGAAGTACAACACGCTCAGACCCGTCGCCTGGGCCGGAAGAACGCGAAGGAAATGGCTGTTGGCGCCGATGAGCGCGGCGAGCTGCACGAGCGCGTAGAGGTTCAGCGCCAGGCTGCGCGGCGGATCGAAGCGTGTGAAGTCGCGGTGCGGGTCGTAGTCCTGCCTGGGAAAACGCTCCGCGACATCCGCGGGATGCCAACCCGGAGGAGCGATCCAGACGTACAGCTTGTCGCGCCACCTGCGCGCGTGCCAGCAGTCTTTGGCCATGGCCCAGTAGTAGTGCAGATTGGCCCACACCGGATTCCAGCTCTTCAGTTGGCCGCGGATGCCGTAGATGCACGGCTGGTCGTCGAGCTCCTCCTGAAAACTCCCGAACAGGTGGTCCCAGAGCAGGAACACGCCGACATAATTCTTGTCGAGATAGACGTCGTTCTGCGCGTGGTGGACGCGGTGATTCGAGGGAGTCTGGATCCAGCGGTCCAGGATGCCGAGGCGTCCGATGTGCCGCGTGTGCGGCCAGAACTGGTAGAAGAGCTGCGCCACGCCCACCAGCAGGAAGACGACGAAGGGAACGCCGCAGAGCGCCATCGGCAGGTAGAAGATCCAATTGGTGAACGAGCCGGTGCCGGGCTGCCGCAGCGCGGTCGTGAGATTGAACTCCTCGCTTTGGTGATGCACCACGTGCGACGCCCAGAACAGGCCCACGGTATGGCCGAAGCGATGCTGCCAGTAGTAGCAGAGGTCGTAGAGGGCGAAGGCGAAGATCCACGTGCCCCAGTGGTTGGGCAGGTGAATGAAAGCCCAGTGCGACAGCACCCACTGGTAGGCGTAGATGCCGAGGAAGCCGAAGAACACGCGCATCCCGGTGCTGACAATGCCGCAGCTCAGGCTGTTGAGGGCATCGGCCAGGCGGTAGTAGCGCGTGCCCCGTACCCGGTCCACGATGAATTCGAGAGTGATAAGCGCCAGGAAGACCGGGACCGCGAGACTCACCGCACGGCCATAGGCGCTGTCCATGTTGGGGGCCTCTCGAATCATGATAGCGCGGCGGGGGTTGTGGCACGCGTGCTTGCGCCACGGCGATGCCGTCTACAATCGAAGCATGGAAGAGTTGCGGGAACGCTGCGAGGCACAGCGAACGGCGTTTCGCAAGAATCCCCCCGGCTACCAGGAGCGCATGAGTGCGCTGGGGCGGCTCGAACGGGCGTTGCTCCAGCACAAGGACGACATCATCGACGCGATCTCCGAGGACTTCGGCGGCCGGCCGCGTGGCAGTTCTGGCCGGGCAGGGCGAAAGTGGTGTATCGGCCGGCCGGCCGAGGAGACGCTCACGCGCTGAACGAAATCCGCCACGCGCTGCGGCCGCTGAAGCGCTGGATGGAGCCGCAGCGCGTCTCGAACCCGTCGAAGCCGTGATAGCGGCCCATGCCGCTGGCGCCGATCCCGCCGAACGGCAGAAGGCCGGGAGGCCTGTCCTACTCACTCGTGGCGCAAGGCGTGCATGGGGTCGATTGTGCTGGCGCGGCGCGCGGGCAGGAAGCCGGCGCCCGCCGCCACGGCCGCCAGGATCGCGAGCGCGGAGACTGCCGTCCAGATGTCGTTCGGTTTCACGCCGAACAGTTGGGAAGAAACGTACCGGCTCAGCAAATACGCGCTCGGGAGGCCCAGCGCGAGCCCGATCCCCAGCAGCAGCAGCGACTCGCGCATCACCATCCACACCACCGATCCCTGGGGCGCGCCCAGCGCCATGCGCAGCCCGATCTCCTTGGTGCGCCGCGCCACCACAAACGCCATCACGCCGTAGAGCCCGATCGCGGCCAGCACGGTGGCGAGCCCCCCGAACGCCGCAGACAACACGGCAATCAGCCGTTCGGTACTGAGCGTCTCGTCGAGGCGGCTTTCGACGGTCTTCATATCGTAGATCGGCATGGAACGGTCCAGCTCCTGCACCTTCTGGCGCACCGCGGAGAACATGCCGGCCGAACCGGCGGAAGTGCGCACATAGAACGTGGCGGAGGCGGGAAAGTCGGATTCGGCGAACGGCACAAAGACCTGGCGTCGCACGCCTTCGCGCGGACCCTCATAGAGCGTGTTCTCGGTCACACCGACAATCTCGATATCGAGCTTGGACTTCGGGCCGGTGCCGAACCCGATATGGCGGCCGATCGCGCTCCTGTTTCCGAAGAAGTGCGTGGCGAACTGGCGGTTCACGATCGCCGTCCTGAAGCGGACGCCGCCGGCATCGCGGCTGTCGAAGTCGCGGCCTTCCAGCAGAGGCACGCCCATGGTCTGGAAGTATCCGGGTGAGATCCCGTTCATGAACGCCTGCATGTCTTCGCCATCCTTGACTGTGTGCCCTTCCACCCCCATGCTGGAGTCCCACTCCCAGCCGGACAACACCGAGACCATCCCGTAGCCCGCCGACTTCACTCCGGGAAGAGCGCGGATGTTCTCCAGGCCCTGTTGGTAGAAAGCCTGGAGCCGCGGCGTCGAGTAGCCGTTCAAAGCGGGATCCACCTGGAAGGTGATCAGGTTGTCGAGGTCGCGGAATCCGGAATTCGTCTGCTTCAGATTAGCCAGCGTTTTGACGAACAGTCCTGCGCCCGCGAGCAGCAGGAAGGAGAACGCCACCTGCGCCACTACCAGAATCTTACGAAGTTTCACTGACCCGCCGGTACCGGCCACCGCGCCGACCACGTCCTTGAGCGTGCTCCAAAGGTCCAGGCGCAAAGCCTGCAAGGCCGGCGCCAGTCCGAACAGGAGGGCCGTCAACAGCGCCAGCGCCGCGTTGAAGGCCAGGATGCGGAGGTCCGGCTGCGCGCGCAGCATCAGCGGCATGTTACTGGCCGGCAGGAAGCTGAGCAAGGCGCGGATCATGGCGATCGCCAGGAACAGTCCCGCGACGGCGCCGGCGGCGGAAAGCAGAAGGCTTTCGATGAGCAGTTGCCCCAGGAGCTGGCGGCGCGAGGCCCCGATCGCCAGCCGCACGGCCACTTCCTTCTGCCGGGCCATGGCCTGCGCGATCAGCAGATTCGCCACGTTGAAGCAGGCGATCAGCAGCACCAGTCCTACCATGCACATGAGCACGATCAGCGCGGTCGAATAGTCGCGCCGCATTTGCGAGTAGCCGTTGGCCGCCGGGGCCATCTGGATTTTCCGGGCCAGAAAACGGTTGCGAGAGTATTCCGAGGTGTCGCGCAGCTCCGGCCGGGTGAGCTCGTCACGCAGAATCTGGAGGAACAGCGGCTGCAGCGAAGCTTGCGCCGATTCCATGGTGAAGGCGGGCTTCATGCGTCCGAACACCTGGATCCACTGGCTGCGGCGGTCGCCTATATCGTCCCATCCGGGGGTCATGAGGGGCTTCATCTGGATGGGCACGCGGATCTGCGGCGAGCGCGACGGGTCGAGCCCCGTGAATCCCGCGGCGGACACGCCGACGATGGTCATGGGGTAATTGTCGACGATGATCTTCTGCCCGATCACGCTGGTATCGGCGGCAAAGCGCGTGACCCAGTATTGGTGGCTCAGCACCACGAAAGGGTGCCCTTTGTAGACGCGGTCGTCTTCCTCGGGAGAGAAGACACGCCCGGCGGCGGCCTTGACGCCCAGGGCCTGGAAGAAATTCCCAGACACGAGCTCGGCCTGGACGCGCTCCGTCTGGCCTCCGAAACTGAGGGAGGTGGCGCCTTCGTAGCGGCAGAAGACGTAGGAGAAGGCCTGGGCCTTCTGCTGGAAATCCTGGTACATCGGATAGGAGGCCATGCGGCTGCCGCGATTGCTCCCCATGTGTGGGCCGGTGGACCAGATCATTACGAGCTGTTGCGGATTCTGGACGGGTAGAAGCCGTAGCATCAACTGGTCGATCAACGTGAAAATGGCGGTATTGGCGCCAATGCCGAGAGCCAGCGAGGAAACCGCCACCAGGGTGAACAGCGGGCTGCGGCGCAGGTTCCGAAAGGCAAAGGAAACATCGTGGAGGAAGCGGGTCATTAACCTTATTACGTAAATCGCGGGGAAAAGTTGGCAAAGATTACCGTGGGGCATATCCTGGCTCGGGGTCCCCTCCGGCCGGGGGTGGAGACAATCTGGCCGGGGGAAAAGCGCGGCTCGATGCCGGGGGTCGATGCGGTCTGGGTCATGTTCGGTTTCCTTTCTTGGGTTGGGTATGCTGTGCTCATGCACACCTGCCCTTGGGCGAGAGCGGGGGTAGCAAGCGCAAGGGGCGGACGCCCCATAGCAACCGGTTCTTTTTCGCTCTTGCGAAACGGGATCGTTACCCGCATGGGCCGAGACCCCTATGGGGGCCCGGTAAGCGGAGCGCACAGATCCCGGTCGGCGCAGCGGGTTTGCCGCAACGAGGCGGGCTTCCTCGACAAGTGTTGTCAGATATGACAACATAACTATATAAGGCAGCAGGAATCAGCGAGAAGCGATGACCCCAAGAACACGGCCCGTTTCATGGATCAGGGCGGCCTTAAAGGAATTCGGGACGTTCCCCGAAGGGGCCAGGCCGATCTGCCTCGCGGCCCTGACCATCGCCGCCGAAGGCGGGAAGGCGGATATCGCGAAGCCCATGCACGGCATGGGGTCCGGCGTGTTCGAGATCGCGCTGGCGTTTAAGGGAAGGGCGATGCGTTCCGCGTGGTCTACGCGGTGCAGCTCGGCGACGACATCTGGGTGGTCCACGCGTTCCAGAAGAAATCGACGCAGGGCATCAAGACGCCCAAACGCGAGATCGACCCGATAAAGGACCGTTTGAAAAGACTGAAGGAGATGTTGCGATGAAAAGCGAAAAACTGGAAGTAGTGCGCGGGTGCGGGAATGTTTTCCGCGACCTCGGGCACAAAAACGCGGATCTGGAACAGTTCAAGGCGATCCTCGCGGCCGAAATCATCAAGGCGCTCGACCGGGAACGCCTGACCGTGCGCGCCGCGCACGGACGCACCGGGATTGCGGCTGCCGACTTCTCGCGCATCCGCAACGCGGACCTCGGGCGGTTCACCGCCGATCGGCTCATGTCAATCCTTAACCGGCTGGGCTCTCGCGTGGAAGCGAAAGTCCGGGTGCGGCGCGCTGAAAGCGTCGGCGCACGAAGTGACGGCGTAAAGGGCAAGGAAGGCGCGCTTCCTTCTCCGGGCCGCTGGCACACTTGATCTGCAATATCTGCGATGATGTACGGTTTTACGGTTAGCAACATCTACTCTGCAAGAATACGTGGCGCCGAAGCCGCCCGTCATAGCAAGAACGATGCAATAGGGCGTCGCCGCTGAACCCGATTGCCCTTTCCACTCGGTCGCGACCGTCAACGAGTTGCCCTTGCACACCGTTTCCAGCAAAAGACCGAACACGGCGCAAGGTGCGCCCGGCATATCGGAAGTCGGACAGTATCTTACCTGGAAGACTCGGCCGGCGGCGAAAGTGTGTATGCGAATGTGGCCTTTCCCGCAGCCGCCTGCTCCGCCAGAACCAGCCCGCCCAGCACCCCCGCACGCGACCCCAGCAGGGGCGGCACGATGAACTCCTCGGTCCGCTCGAGGATCTCGGGCGCCTGTATGTACCCGTTCAGAAGCCGCACCAGTTCCTTGCGAATGGGGGCGAACAGGTGGGGCTGCTGCATCACCCCGCCGCCCAAGACAATACGCTGCGGCGACAGGATGCACACATAATTCGCCAGCCCCAGTGCCAGGTAGTGCGCCTCGAGCGCCCACGCCGGATGGTCGGGCGGCAACTCGCCCGCGGGCCTTCCCCATCGCGCCTCGAGCGCCGGACCCGAGGCCAGCCCCTCCAGGCAATCGCCATGATAAGGACAGACGCCCGCGTAGGGATCGCGCGCCGTGTCGTGCGGGACGCGAACGTGTCCCATCTCGGGATGGATCAGCCCATGCACCATGCGGCCGCCGGCGACGGCTCCGCCGCCGATCCCGGTCCCCACCGTCAGATAGACGAAGTCCGATAGTCCGCGGCCGGCGCCCCACCGGGCTTCTCCCAGTGCCGCGCCGTTGACATCGGTATCGAAACCCACCGGCACTCCGAGAGCCTGGCGAACGGTTCCGGCGAGATCGAAATTCCGCCATTCCCGCTTGGGCGTCGAAGTGATGTGGCCGAAGGTGGGCGAACCCGCGTGCAAGTCGATCGGCCCGAACGAAGCGATCCCCACCGCCTGCAATTGGCCGCCTGCGCGAATGCGCAGGAACGTTACGGCGGCGGCGATCGTGTCTTGGGGCGAGGTGGTGGGAATCTGCACGGTCTCCAGATCGCTGGGACCGGTCCCTACCGCGCACACAAATTTCGTACCGCCGGCTTCGATCGCTCCAAACATAATTAGCGTTCAATACCGTTCAACCGTTCACTTTGAGTTGGTGTGCACACACAGGGGCAGCAGGCCGATTGACAATCGGCCGCAGGTTGACAACCTGCCCCACACGTCGCTGCAAAGGGAACAGCATTGTTCGGATTAGCGTAACACGCTGCTCGGTTGCCATCGAGATCGCCGATCGCCGGGCGCGCCGAAGCCGTCCTGCTTTCCTGTATCCTTTTTCACTCCACCAGCGTCTATGGAACCGAACAGGTGTTCCAGGCCCGAAAGTGTACCAGCCGCCTCGGTCATTATCCCTACCACTGTGGGACTTCTGGCGAAACCCAATTTCGGCAGAAAAACAACGGGCTTGCGCACGGGCGCGGAACATTTTAAGATAACGGAGTAACCTTACTCCGAAATATTGCGGGGGACACAGGATGATTTACTCTCGATCGGCCGAATATGCCATTCGCGCATTCGTGCATCTCGCCCAGGTGCCCGAAGGCAAATACGCCATGGTGAAGAACATCGCGGAACAGGAAGACATTCCAGCGCACTTCCTGGCCAAGATCCTGCAGCAGCTTGCTCGCAAGGGTCTGCTTCGTTCCAGCAAGGGACCGACCGGCGGCTTCGCCCTCCGCGTCGAGCCCAATGAGATCCGATTATTGGATATCGTGGAATCCCTGGATGGTCTGGCGCCCTACCAGCAGTGCGCCAGCGGCCTGTCGGAGTGTAACGACGACATGCCCTGCTCCATGCACGATAGCTGGGTAGCCCTCCGTTCGCGTATCATGGATTATCTGGGGCGGAACACGATCGCCGACCTGGCCAAGGCGCTGGAGCAGAAGAAAAAGGCTATAGCCGTCACCAAGCAGCGCAAATCCAGGCGTCCGGTCACCGCAAAACGAGCCTGATAGAGGCCGGCCGGGGGGAAATCTCCGAGTCCTGCGTCTGTCATTACACGATTCCGGAGGCACAATGGGTAACTCCGTGCTGGTCCCCATGGTGGTCGAACAGACCTCCCGCGGGGAACGCGCTTACGACATTTATTCCCGGCTGTTGAAAGAGAATATCATTTTCCTGGGCACCCCGATTGACGACCAGGTCGCCAATCTGATCATCGCCCAGTTGCTCTTCCTCGAAGCGGAGGATCCCGAGAAGGATATCTCCATCTACATCAACTCTCCCGGCGGCTCCATCACCGCCGGACTGGCGATTCTCGACACCATGGCGTTCATTCGCCCGGACATCGTGACCATCTGCGTAGGACAGGCGGCGTCGATGGCTGCCGTACTGCTTGCGAAGGGGGCCAAGGGCAAGCGTTTCAGCCTCCCCAATTCCCGCATCATGATCCACCAGCCTTCCATGCAGGGCTTGGCCGGCCAAGCCGCGGACATCGACATCTACGCCCGCGAAATCCTGCGCATGCGTGAGATTCTGAACGGCATGCTCGCGGACGCCACCGGCCAGCCCATCGAACGCGTGGCCAAGGACGTGGATCGCGACTACATCATGGAGCCCGACCAGGCCGTCAATTACGGCATGATCGACCGGGTGATCACCAGCCGCGATCTCACCCCGGTCGTCGTAAAAGGATGAACCGCCTGGTAGCGCTGGCGCTCGCGGCTTGGGCCGCGGCGCCGGGCTCGCTCGCGCAAGACTCCCTCTGGTATCGCCAGCCCGCGAACCTGTGGGTGGAAGCCCTCCCCGTGGGCAACGGCCGCCTCGGCGCCATGGTCTTCGGGGGCCCGTCCCACGAACGCATCCAGTTCAACGAACAGACCGTCTGGACCGGCGAACCGCACGACTACGCCCACAAGGGCGCCGTCCAATCCCTCGGCAAAATCCGCGACCTCCTATTCGCCGGCAAGCAGAAGGAAGCCGAGGACCTCGCCATGCAGGAGTTCATGAGCGTGCCGGTCCGGCAGAGGGCCTACCAGCCTTTGGGCGATCTGCTCCTGGACTTCCCGGATATCCACGAGGCGAAGGACTATCGCCGCGAGCTTAATCTCGAAACGGGGATCGCCGCTACTCAATTCTCCGATCAGGGCGTCGCCTACCGCTGCGAAGTGTTCGCGACCTGGCCCGGCAAAGTAGTGGTCGTCCGGCTCACCGCCGGCAAACCGGGCAGCCTCTCGTTCGAAGCCAGCCTCAAATCCGCGCACGAGGCCGCCGGAATCCAATCGGCCGGCGGCGCCCTTTCGATGACCGGCAGAGTCAAAGACGGCGCCATCCGGTTTGAAGCCCGCGTTCTGGTCAACGCCGAGGGCGGCAAGGTCACCGCGCGCGATGGCAAGGTTTTTGTCACCGCCGCCGATTCCGCCACCCTCATCCTCACCGCCGCCACCAATTTCAAAACTTACACCGACGTTTCCGCGGACCCTGCGGCCCGCAACGCCGACATCCTCTCCGCCATTCGTAACAAGTCTTACGACGCCCTCCGCGCGGAGCACCTCGCCGACTATCAGCGCCTCTTCCGTCGCGTGTTGCTGGATCTCGGCACAACAGCGGCCGCCCAGCTCCCCACCGACGAGCGCATCAAGGCCTTCGCCGCGGGCAGCGATCCGGCGCTGGTCGCGCTGCTCTTCCAGTACGGCCGGTATCTCATGATCGGCTCCAGCCGTCCCGGCGGCCAGCCCGCTAATTTGCAGGGCCTGTGGAACGAGTCGCTCAATCCGCCCTGGGACAGCAAGTACACCGACAACATCAACACCGAGATGAACTACTGGCCGGCCGAGGTCGCCAACCTCTCCGAGTGCCAGTTACCGCTCTTCGACGCTTTGAAGGAACTCGCGGCGTCCGGGGCCATCACCGCCAAAGAGCACTACGGCGCGCGCGGCTGGGTGCTGCACCACAACTTCGACCTGTGGCGCGGCACCGCGCCTATCAACGCCTCCAATCACGGCATCTGGCAGACTGGCGGCGCATGGCTCTCCACGCACCTCTGGGAGCACTACCTCTTCACCGGCGACAAGTCCTTCCTACGCGATACGGCTTACCCGCTCATGAAGGGCGCCGCGCTGTTCTTCGCCGACGCGCTGGTCAAGGATCCCAAGACCGGATACCTGATCACCGGCCCCAGCAACTCCCCCGAGCAGGGCGGCCTGGTGATGGGCCCCACCATGGACCGCGAGATCGTGCGCACGCTTTTCGGCCAGGTCATCGCCGCCGGCCGCATCCTGAACGTGGACGCCCCCCTCGGCGACCAGTTGGCCGGCTTGCGGAAGCAGATCGCGCCGCACCAGATCGGCCAACACGGCCAGTTGCAGGAGTGGATGGAAGACAAGGACGACCCCAAGAACCAGCACCGCCACGTCTCCCACCTGTGGGCCGTCTACCCGGGCGCCGAGATCACCCCCTACGGCACGCCCGATCTCTTCAAGGCTGCGATGCAATCCCTGATCTACCGCGGCGACGCCGCCACCGGCTGGTCGATGGGATGGAAGCTCAACCTCTGGGCGCGCTTCCTGGATGGCGACCACGCCTACAAGATCCTGCAGAATTTGATCGCGCCCGCGTCGGATAAGCCTGCGCACGCCGGCGTGTACGCCAACCTGTTCGACGCGCATCCGCCATTCCAGATCGATGGCAACTTCGGCGCCACCGCCGGCATCGCCGAGATGCTGCTGCAAAGCGACGATCCCTACGCCACCCCCACCAGCCTGACTGCGGTCGAAAGTGGCGATGCGGCTTTCCTGCATTTATTGCCGGCGCTGCCTTCGGCGTTGCCCAACGGCAAGGTGAGCGGGTTACTCGCGCGCGGCGGCCTGGAAGTGTCGATCGCCTGGGAGAACGGGAAGCTGGTAAAGGCGACCTTCACCGCGAAAGAATCGAAGGTGGTCAGAGTGCGCTACGCGGGGCGCGAGAAAGAGATCCAGGCGAAAGCGGGTCAAACCTACGAACTCGGCCCTGGTTTGTGAGGGTTTGTTTCAGCCGCAAACTGGCGAAATGCCGCCGACATGAAGCTTGCCGGGGACGACGTAATGTTGAGCCATATTGTCTATGGCCAGTTTCACGACGAAGAATTGTGGTGACGCCCCACCCGAAAGGCGGTGGAATTAGTTCCCGTTATAGGGGCCCCAACGAGAATTTTGTTCTCGTTGCGTGAGATTAAGCGGCGGCCTTGAGTCCGACGGCTCGTAGGAGCGCGTCCAGGTTGTCGCAGATGCATTGGTACAGGCGATCAAGTTGGCAGCGCTTCTCTTCGGCCAGGATGCGGTCGCCGCGAAATGGCGCCAACAGGCCCGCCGTGAGGGGTGCATAGACCTTTTCGAAGAGCTTGAGGAAGACCACGCAGATCGAGTAGCCCTTGCCGGCCAGTTG
>JBGPKH010000040.1:0-25622 GCA_041485845.1 Bryobacteraceae bacterium | reverse complement strand
CGCCATCCGCACCGCGATCTCGCGCTGCCGCGACGCCGTGCGGGCCAGCAGCAGGTTGGCCAGGTTGGTACACGCGATCAGCAGCACCAATCCCACGGCGCCGGTCAGCACCAGCAGCGCCGGCTGCAAGTCTCCGGTGAGCCGCCGCTGCAAGGGCGTCGCGAGGATTTTCATTCCGCTGAGGAAGCCGGCCGTTTCGAAATCCTTCGGGTACTCGGCGCGGATCGTGCCGGTAAGCCGGACCATTTCCGCGTCGAGTTGCGCCGGCCCTACCCCTGGCTTCACCCGTGCCACCATGTTCACCATCTGCATCGGCCGCATCACCGATCGCGGCCTCTGCGAAGATTCATCCATGCGCAGCGGCCGCCAGACCTGCGTGCCCCTCGGGTAATCGAATCCCTGCGGCATGACGCCGATTACGGTGTGCGGCAGACCGTCGAGCGAGATCGTCTTTCCCACCGCCAGAGGATCGCTGCCCAGCCTGCCCCGCCAGAAGGTGTAGCTCAGAATTGCCACATCGGGCGCCTTCCGTCCTTCTTCTCCTGCCGCCAGAACCCGGCCCAACATCGGCTGCGTGCCCATCACGCCGAAGAAGGACGGGGTGGTCAGGGCCCCCTGCACCTGCTCCGGCTTCTCCGGACCACTCCAGTTGAGGGTCAGCCGGTCGTAGAACGCGGCAACATCCTCAAAGGTCCGGTTCTGCTCGCCAAGACTGTAGTAGTCGGACCCGAGGGCGACCTCCATCTGGTCTCGGCCCATGCGTTCGCTGATCCAGTAGATCCGATCCGAGCCGGGGTACGGAAGCGGCCGCAGCAGGATCGAATTCACCAGGCTGAAGACCGTGGTGTTGGCGCAGATCGCGATCGCCAGCGTGAGCGTGGCGGCCTGCGCCAGCAGCGGATTGCGGCGCAGGCCGCGCACGGCGTAGAGCAGGTCTTGCATGCGTTACTCCACCTTGGCGCCGCGGAGCGAGGCCGTCGCCAGCATGCCGCCCAGCCCCATGGTCTCGACAACCGAGGAGGGTACGATGACCATCGAGCCGCGCTCCTTGATGGCCTCGTACAGCATGTTCATGGCGCGCAGATGCAGCGCCGTCGGGTTGGTCTGGTAGACCAGCGACGCCTTCTGGAACTTGTCGGCGATCTCGGTTTCGGCCTGCCCCAGGATGATCCTGGCCTGCCGTTCGCGCTCCGCCTGCGCCTGCCGCGACATGGCGTCCTGAAGTGCCGTTGGAATCTGCACGTCGCGAATCTCCACCGACTGCACGGTGATGCCCCACGGGTTGGCCTTCTCGTCCAGGATCTTTTGCAATTCCTGGCCCATCAGCTCGCGCTCCGTCACCATCTGTGCCAGCATGTGCCGCCCAATCGATTCGCGTAGCGCCGTCTGCGCGCCGAGCGTGGCTGCCTGCACAAAATCCTGTACCTCCAGAATCGCTTTCTCGGCGTTCCACACCATCCAGAAGACGATGGCATCGACGTTCACCGGCACCGTGTCGCGCGTGAGCGTGGACTCCGCCGTAACGTTGACCACGCGCACACGCTGGTCCACGTAGCGGCTGAGGCGATCCACGATTGGGATGACGTGGAAGACTCCCGGACCACGCAGCCCGACGTATTTCCCGAGCCTGAGGACCGCGACCTTCTCCCACTGGTCGGCCACGCGAATCGCGTAGAGGAAGTAGAGACCCAACAGACCTCCGGCGACGACAGGCGCCGGGTGGTTGATGGCGGCCGATACCGCGAGGCCGGCTGCGAGCGAAACGACCAACAGGGTGATTCCGATGCTGCTGAACCGCAACTGCAACTGATCGGGCTTCATGGCGTCATCTCCTATTTTTCTGAGTATCGTTTTGACGATCACGTAATTGCTCCTGCAGGTGCTCGATAGTGAAACCGGCGGCTCCCGCGCGCGAAACGAATTCACTCACCAACTGGTTGAGCTGCCGCTGCCGCTCCACGTCGTCGCGCCTCACCTCTTGATAGCTCACAAATGTGCCGGTTCCTTGCTGGGTCTCCAGGACGCCGCGGATTTCGAGCTCCCGGTAGGCCCGCACCACTGTGTTGGGATTGATGGACAGGTCCACCGCTACCTGGCGCACGGTGGGCAGTTGATCGCCCCCCGCGAGCGCCCCAGCCGCGATGCCGCCCATCACCTGGTCGATAATTTGCCGGTAGACTGGAACGCCGCTGTGGAGATCCAGCCGAAAGTCGAACGGCTTTTTGCCGGATTGGACCGTGGTGCTCATCTAGATATATAGTGTACTAGTTAATTGATACAAGTCAAGAGGTTTTTGGGGACAGAAACGGTGTTGACGATCTCCGAGAGGCCTCGGCGTCTCGCGGTGCGGGGGGCACAATCCGGCGACTTCTTGGCCCCAGAGTAGCGGCGTGCCGGCTTGGCCCCCGGCCCCCCCCGGCCCCCAATCCCCGACCCCCAACCCCCGCCTCTCACGTACAATGGAGTTTTCCGGCAGTCCGGAACACCAGCGCCGCGGACTGCGTACGTATGAAGGAGTGCTTGCCTGAGCCTATGACACCCACTAACGCCCCCACGCTGGGGCAGATCCATGCCCTCCTCGCCGAGAAGGGCTACGAAGTCTCCGAGACCACGCCTGACGCCATCACCATCCGCGATGTGGCCAGCGGGGTCGCCATTCAGGCGGCCCTCCAGGGCGGGATCCTGTTCTTCACCCTCCCCTGCATTGTCGTGCCGCGCGCCAAGGTCACCGCCGAAATCATGGCCAGGATGCTGGACGCCGAAAACGGCATTTCGACCTCCTCCTTCCAGCTCTATCAAGCCGGCGGCGGCAACGTCGCGGTTACCTTGAACAATTTCTGTAAGCTCCAGGAGATGGGCCCCGACGACGAGGACGACATCCTCTCCTGCGTGCACTTCCTGTTCGTGGATGTCATCACCGCGCGAAGCCTTCTCGCCGGCCTCGTAACGTAACGGAGAATCGACTATGCCATTTCTTTCCGATGTTTTCGGCCGCATGGGCCGCATTGCCCGCGGCACCGCCAATCAGGGCGTCGACGCCCTCGAAGACGCCACCTTCGAAACCACGGTCAAGCAGACCGTGGCCGACATGAAGGGCGAGTTGAACAAGGTGATCCAGGCCTCCGCCGTGGCCCTGAGCAACTACAACCGCCTGGACGCGGAATACCAGAAGTACGTCCGCCAGTCCCAGGAGTGGAAGGACCGCGCCGGTGTGGCGCTCGACGCCGGCAACGAAGACCTCGCCCGCAAGGCGCTCGCCAAGAAAGCCGAGAGCGACCAGCAGGTCACCGCGATGCAGCAGGCGGTCGAGAGCGCGCAGCAGGCCAGCGACAAGCTGAAGCAGCAGGTCATGGAGCTCAAGCGCAAAATCGAGGAAGGCGAGCGCACCGCCACCACCCTCGTCGCCCGCAAGAACGCCGCCTCCGCACAGCGCAAGGTCGCCGAAGCCATGTCCGGCGTGGGCAACGCCGACAACGCCTTCTCCGCCCTCAACCGCTTCGAAGAATCCGTATCGCGCGAAGAGGCCACCGCCAAGGCATTCGACCAACTGGCTTCCGCCGGCAAGGACGACGATCTCGAGAAGCAGTTCGCCGCTCTCGGCAGCCACAGTGTCGACGCGGAATTGGAAGCGTTGAAGAAGGAGCGCCAGAAGCCCACGCTGCCCAGGGAACTGCCGGCTCCTGGCGCCTCTCGATGATCACCCTGACGGTAGAACTCCTGCTGGTGGTTCTACTAGGAATCGTTCTCATGAATCTATTCAAGAAGCGCCAACCGACGCCATCCGCGGATCCGCTGCCGGACCTCGCGAACCTGAAACCCACCGACGCCCGCTCCGGGGACATCGTCTCGGTCTCCGGAGCCGGCGACGACTTCCGCGACCTCGACTTCACCGCCGACCGCTGCTCCTGGGTCCAGGCCGGCACGCGCCACTGGACCGAGCTCAGCGGCCCGTACCGCGAGCGCCGCGTCGCCATGCGGGCGGGCGCCAATTCCGATGGCGATGTCGAAGTCGCCATCCACAGCGACGGGCGTAAGCTCACCATCGAAGACTTCGGGCTCTCCGAACCCGACCTGGCCGATCTCGACGAACGCCAGAACACCGGCGACTTCTTCGAATTCGAGAACAAGGTCTGGATGTATCGCCTGAGCCGTGAAGCGCAGGCCAGCGGAACCGGACAGCCCGCGGCGTTCTACTACTGGGAGTTTCAGGAGAAGGATGGTCCGGGCCTGCTGGCCATCCGCAAAGCCGAAGGAGAACCCTTCGTGGCCACTGTGTACACCGCGGTTGCGCCGGGAAATGTCACCGTTTACCGGCCCAGCCAGCCGTAACACCCCGCCCGGGGGCGGATCACCATGAGCCGACCGTCACTTAAGTTTCTCGCCGTTCTGCTCGGCGTTCTCATTGTCGTCGTTTACTTCGCGGGCTTCGACAGCCTCCCGCGCAGCCTGCGTTCGCAGATCGATTCCGAACGCCGCGCGCTCGCCGCGGCCCAAACGCAGCTCCGCGCCGCGCAGGACGAAGTTCTCCGCGATCTTCAGACGGACGCCGACCTGTTCCGTGGCGTTTCCGCCAGCCAGACGTGGCCCGAACAGCTCTCCAAAGATCTGGGCGACCTGCAACTCGCCGCCCACGACATGGAGCGGCTCACCACGATCGAGAAGCAGAACCGCCGCCAGGACCGCCAGCAGGTGGAGTCTCTCCTCGCCAGGACGCGCAGCCTGCGCAGCGGCGCGATCACCCAGGCGGCCGGCATCCAGAAGGAGGCCGCGCACTGGATCGACGCCAAGCGCCACCTGCCCGGCGAAGTCCGCCAGATGGAGCGCGACTACGCTGCCATCCATACCTTCGATCTCGCGTCGCTGACCGCCGCGAGCCGGAAGGCCGCGGCCGATTGGCCGGAGAAGCAGGCGGATCTCAATTCCCGCCTGGCCAGTCTCCGCGACACCGTAGCTCAGGGCGATTCCCTTTGGCAATCCACCGCCGAAGCCCGGCGCCAGGCCGCGGCAAGCGATATCGCGCACCTGGATATCGGCGCCCTGATCGCCGCCGCCGACTGGCTCCAGAACTCCGCCGCCGAGCTCCCCAGGCGGGGCGAGGAGTTGAAATCGCTCGACGCCCAGATCTATAACGCGTGGGACAAGGTGCTGGTCGACATGGAGGTTCGCAGCGGCCAGCCCCAGCAGAAGATCCGCACCGTCCAGACCCGCTTCGCCGACTCCGCCGCCAAGAGCGGCGAGATCGGCTCGGACGAAAAATGGGTGGAAGTCTCCCAGGCCGCCTACGACTCCGGGAAGAACCACCTCGGCATGGCCATCGCCCACAAGGCCGCGGGCAAGTACGACGTCGAAGCCGAGCGGGTGGCGCAGCCCGCGGGGTTCGCCTACGTGGCGCCGCCCTCGCAGGGCTCCAATCAATACGGCTACTGGGACCACAGCGGTGGCCGCGATTTCTGGGTCTTCTACGGTCAGTACGCGCTGATGCGCGACCTGCTGTTCAACCACCAGTATCAGCCCATCGACCGCTACGATTGGGAAGGCTACCGTACCTACCAGACGCGCCGCGAGACCTATTACGGCGGCAGCGGCGGCGCGAGCTCGAGTGCCCCGCGCTACGGCACGCAGGGCACTTCCACGCAGGAGCGCTACTCCGGGAGCAAGTTCTCCCAAGGCGGCGGCTTCCGCGATTCGAAGTTCGCGGCCAAGGGCGGCTCCTACAGCGACTCGAAGTACGCCACTCCCGGCGGCGACCGCGCTCCGCGAAAGTTCGGCAGCGGCGGCAGCCGTCCCGAGGAGCGCCACGCCAGCCCGCCCCCGTCGCGTCCCTCGCCGCGCCCCAGCCCCCGCCCATCCAGTCCCCCGCGGCGTTTCGGCAAACGATAAGCGCCGCCACACCTGAAGCATGCCGAGCTGAGGGCCCGCCCGTTCACCGTAGTGCTCAACTGGCAGGCGGGCCTAAACGATAATCAACCTACAGATCGCCCCTGATCCGGGAGCCGTCGGCCGTATGCTCCAATTCTAATAGGAACAGCGGTGCTATCAGGCAGATGATAAACGCAGTCAAGACCTACGAAGAAATCATCGATTTCATCGCGGCTGGTACGACCCCCGAGGCGGTGGTAGCGTTCCGCCCGTCAGAGGCGGTCCAGCAGCGCGTGGCGGAGCTGATCGGACGATCGGAGGACGGCCTCATCTCAGCCGAGGAACGCTCGGAACTCGAAGACTACTTGCAGCTCGAGCACATCCTGATCATGGCTAAGGCCCGAGCTCGGCAATACACCCGTCTTGGGCAGTGATATCAGCGAGGCAGTCCGGCGGCTTGTCGCCGAGCGAGCCGGCCGGCTATGCGAGTACTGCCGCCTTCACGAAGACGACTCCTACTTGCCGCATCAAATAGACCACATCATCGGCAGGAAACACGGCGGGCTTTCCGAACCAGAGAACTTGGCTTCGACGGCAAAGCTGGAACGATCACTTCGTGATTCGGGGCGCAGTTATCGAGCCGCTCACGGAGGAAGCGGAAGTCACGGCTCGACTGCTCAAGTTCAACCTGGATAAGCGAGTTGCCGAGCGCCTGCTGCCGATCGCATCTGGACGCTTTACACGCCACCGCTGATGGCCTTTCAGGTTCGTCATGGGGCCGCATCGCCGATTGAATCGGGGTACCTGCGGTCCCTACGAGTGGCGTCGTCTCCTCAATCGATCGCCGGCCCGAAGTACCCCTGCGCCAGCGCCGGCTCCGACTCGAGCGCCTTGGTCCAGCAGGTGCGCGCCTCGTCCGACTTGCCGGCCGCTTCCAGATTCCGTCCCAGATTCAGCAGGGCTTCCGGCATGTCGGGGTTCTGCGCCAGGGCGTCGCGATACAGCCGCACGGCTTTATCGATCTGGCTCGCCTTCTCGTACATCAGCCCGGCGTTGTACAGCACCTCTGCCGATCGCTCCCCGAGATCGATCAGGCGAACGTGCAGCTCCAGAGCAGCGTCGAAATCCGAGCCTTGGATCGCCAGGCCGGCCAGGCCGCGCAGCGCATCCAGGCACTTCGGATCGGCTTCGAGCATCTTCTCGTACAGGCGCTCGGCCCGGTCGCGCTCGCCCAGTCCGTTGTAAGCCAGCGCCAGGTTGGAGTACGCCTCCGGCCATTGCGGCCGATACTTCAAGCAGCCCTCGAAGGCTTCCACGGCGCCGCGGAAATCCTCTCGCTGCAGCCGCAGGTAGCCCAGCCGGAAACGCGCCTCTTCCTCCTTGGGAGCCTTTTCCAGGACTATCTTGTACCAGCGCTCCGCCTCTTCCGTTTGTCCCGAGTGTTCCAGCAGCAGGGCCACGTTCCAGATCGGCGGCAGCGCGTCCGGGTTGGCTTGGATGGCGCGGTCGTATGCGGCGCGAGCGCCGTGCAAGTCCCCCATTTGTTCGCGCACGATGCCCAGGTTGGTGTACGCTTCCGAAGATTGCGTCCGCTGCTTGATGGCTTCCTCGTACGCCTCGATGGCCGGCTGCCACCGGCCCGATTTCTGGTGCGCCAGCGCCAGGTTGAACCAGCCTTCGAAATGGCCTGGAACGGCCGAGACCAGCAGCGTGCAGAACTTGGCGGTGAGCGCGTGATCGCCCGCGGCACAAGCCCACGCAGCCAGGCCCTCCAGCGCCACGGTCGATTCCGGATGCTGTTCCAGCAGCCGCTCCGAGTACTCGCGCACCATGTCGAAGTCTTCCTTCGCCATGCCGATCAGGATCAGGTTCGAAAGCGACTCTTCGGATTCCGGATTGCGCTCCAGAATGTGCTGGTACAGCTTGGATGCCTCCTCGGCATGCCCCAGCGATTGCAGCGCCGCGGCCTTGCCGAACAAAGCGTCCTCGTGCTCGGGCGATAGTTCCAGGCATCGCTCGAACGAGAACAGCGCGGACTTCGGATCTTCCAGCCGAAGGTGGCAGACGCCCAGCCCCAGGTGCGCATCCAGGTGCTTGGAGTCGAGCGTACACGCTTTGTGGAACGCTTCCGAAGCGTCGTCCCAACTCCCCTGCCGCTCCAGGCAGACCGCCAGGTTGAACCAGCCCATGGCGTATTGCGGCTTCACCTGAGTCAGCAGCTTGTAGCTCTTGCCCGATTCGCGGAAGTCCCCCATCTCGAATTGGATGTGAGCCATGGCGCGGTAAATCTCGGCCGAGGCCTGGTTGCTGGACACCGCCTTCTGCAATTGCTTGAGCGCTTCTTCCCGGTTGCCCGCCAGGTGCAGTGCTACCGCCCGCGCCAGGTATCCCGGCCCGGTGGTCTTCTCGGCGGGCTGTGCTTCGGGAGTCCGCATAGGTTGTATCTTTGAAGTCTTGATCGCTGTGGTGCTGCTCATGTTTTTGCTCACTCCTTACCTGGGCTTCCCACGGGGGAAAGCCTTACCCAATAAATTCGCGCCCGATCGTCGGGGGCGCCTATGAACCCGATCCCGCCGCTGGAGAAGCGGCTCTCGGTCCAGGCGCCGATGCGCTGGCCGTCCACCCACACCGAGAATTCTTTTCCCGCCGCGCGCAGACGGACGGTGACCGCGGTCTTGCCTTTAGGCGAGTTGCGCAGCGGCACGGCCTCGATGGACCCTTGTATTCCTCCAGTGACTGTGCCGCGCCAGAATTCATAACCGCCGCCCGGCGCAGTCCCGATCGAGGCGATGTAATAGTCGTTCAGGTTCGCTGCGCGGAACACCCACGTAACACTCTGGTTTTCGATGCGCGCCAGAAACTCCATTTCGTAGTCGCGCATATCCATGGAAGGACGAAACAGCGCCAGCGAGCCCGTGCGCACGCCCGCCGCGTCCACGCACCAGTCGTCCACGCCGCCGGTCCAGTCTTGGAATCCGTTTTCGAAGTGCTCTTCCATCTTCGATTGGCCCGTGCCGTTGGCTCGCTCCGCGGCGCCCTGCTTCGGCGCCGAATAGCCAAAGGGCGATTCGGGCGCGGTCCACGGCACCAGGGCGATCTGCTTCGCGGCGGACCCGTAGGCCAGTCTCTGCGGCAAGCGGGCCAACGGCGCCGCCGCCCTCTCTTGCGGGCCGGGCGCGATCGGGCGGGGCATGGCTGCTTCGGCCTTCGACCAGATCGCCTCCCAGGATCGCCCTGTCAGCCCGTTACAATCCGCAAGATGCCTGTCCGGGGCGATCGCCTCCGGCCATTGCATGCCGGAATCCAAAATCGGCACCGAAGAAAGCCGGCACGGGAGCTCGGGCGGCGGGATCTTCACTCTCACAATCGTGGAGTCGGCCGGACGGTTGAATGAGCTCACGCCGCGCCCCATCAGCCGGTCGGGCCATCGCATGGCCGCAAACGTGTGCCGCGGGGTTGGAAAATGGCGTCCGCGTTTGGCGGGCAGCCGAAATCCGGCCCCGGCGGAAACACGCAAGGCGCTGCCGTGCCGCCCCGACACCCGGATGGACTGTGGCCGGCGCGTTCTCTCCAGGTAGTCGGCGCCCGGAGGATCGATCTGTCGCGAGCCTTTACTCAGCATCACCCGCGGCGCTCCGGAGTTCTGCAAGGATTGGACGTGGAGGATTCCGTAGTCCCGCGGTGGGACCTCCGCCGGTGGGCTCGAGCGCGTCTCCGCCGCGCCCCGGGCTCCCGGAATGCGTGCCGGAGGGGACCACTTGGTGGATGGAAAAGCCGGTGACTTGCCGCGTTCCTGGAAACGAATCGACGAGGAATCCGGGAGCCGGGGGTCGGAGGTTCCCGGCTGTAGCGCCGACGAAATCGGTTTTGGCTGCTCGCGCCGCCGCAGGAGCGTGGCCACCTTATTGGCTTCCTGCAGCCGGTCCATCCCCTTCCGCAAGCGGTACTGGTTGCGATGCTCGCGCGAACAGAAGTCTTCGCCGGCTCCCACCCAGATTCGGCTCAGCGGCTTGCCGCAGAGCAAGCAGGTTCTCGCGTTCATTTCGGGCTAATTGTATGTGGTTTGTTGCGAAAATGCTAGATCGCATGCCGGGAGTATCCCGGTAATATCCAAAGTAAATACTCTTTGGATACCAATGTTATCAATGGGAAGGAAGTTACTGATTTCGCTGCTAATTTTAGATAATTTTCTCCAGAGTTAGTAGGAAAAGCGGAAAAAATTCGTGTAAAATCGTCGGTGAAAATTGGAGGACCACTGACTTATGGAGTCGACCGCACGCGCAGAACGATTCGAGCTGCAGTCCGCCGCATTGCCGGCTTATTCCTGGGAGGTCCCGCAACGGCCCATCATCGTGCGCATCCCATACGCCGTGATTGACAAGCTGGAAGGAGATGCCGTCGAGACTTTCCGCTCGCTCAACTCCCGCGGATCGGAGATTGGCGGCGTGCTGTTCGGCAAAGCCTCAAACGGAGAACCAGTCCTCGTTTCAGTCGAAGACTACGAGCTGATCGCCTGCGATTACAGTCGTGGTCCGCTGTACCGCCTCTCGGATGCCGATCTGGGAAAGTTCGATCGCGTAATCGCGCAGCACGCCGCCGCGGGCGCCTTGCCGGTAGTTGGCTTCTTTCGCAGCCACACCCGGAAAGGACTGGCACTCGATGCCGAGGACATGATCCTGTTCGAGTCGCGCTTCAAGGATCCCCGTAAAATCGCTCTGGTCGTCCGCCCCTTCGCCACCAAGGCCAGCACGGCCGGCTTCTTTATATGGGAGGGCGGCGCGGTTCGCGGCGAGGCCAGCTATCTGGAGTTTCCGTTCCGTTCATCCCAGCTCGCGACCTTTAAGCCGGCCGAGGCAGCAGATCCGGGCCTGGCCGCCAACGGCTTGGGCGGCGCTGCCCTGCCCGCGCCGTCGGTTCCGAAGACCGCGGCCCGCGCGCAGATCGTGCCCATCGCCTCGCGCCGCGAAGTCTCGGCCGCCGTCCCGGCCCTGGTAACGGGATCGCCCGCCGCGTCCAGCATCCCGGTGGAAGCGGCCGAACCGTCCGCGCCCGCGGCTTCGGCCCCGCCCGCGGCTTCGGCCCCGCCCGCGGCTTCGGCCCCGCCCGCGGCTTCGGTAAGGATAGCCGCGCCGGATATTAGCAGCCCGCCTCCGCCGCCCGCCGCAGCTCCGGAACCGGCTTCGAAGAGTGCCGCTCCCGAGAGTTCCGTCGCACCCGCGGATGCGCCGGCAGCCAGAGTCGAAGCGCCCCCGGCCAAAACCGTGAATCCGCCTTGGAACAAGACGTCGTCCCGGAAGGCAGCCAAAGCCACCGCCGAACCGGCAGTCAAATCCGCCGCCGAAGCGATCGAGAAACCCGCCCCAGAGACCACCGGAAAAACGGTGGAGAAGCCGGCAGAAGAACCCGCTGCCGCGGCGGGGCCGGTACGCAGCAACAGGCTCATCTGGATTGCGGTCGGAGCCATTGTCCCACTGATCCTGATGGTGGTGCTCTTCATTTATCCCGCGCTTCTGCGCCGCGGCAACCGGCCCTCCACCACGCCCGGAGTGGACTCCTCCGCCCTGTCCCTGCGCGTGGAACGGACCGGCGGAGAGCTCCAACTGAACTGGAATCGCGATTCCGACCCGATCCGCAGCGCCACCAAGGGTGTGTTGTCCATCTCCGATGGAAGCCAGCACCAGGATGTGGAACTGGACCTGGCGCAACTGCAAAAGGGCAGCATCGCTTATACTCCGGTATCCGGCGATGTCGTGTTTCGCATGGAAGTGACCGCCAAGGGCCAGTCCAAGCTGGCCAGCGAGATGGTCCGCGCACTCAGCACACGGCCTTCGCCCTTGTCGGATGTCGACCCGCTGGCTGCCAAGCCCGGCGCCCTTCCGGCCAAGGCGCCGGACAACACCGCGGACGCTCCCGCCGCGGCAGCTACTGAACCGCCACCCCCGGAAGAAGAACAGGCCAAGACGCCGCACCGGACCCTCAAGCCGTTCCCCGCGGAAACACTCTCGGAGCGGCTGCATCCCGCGCCGGCGGCGTCCACCGACCTGCCGGACGCTCCCAGCCTGGGCCGCGCCGATGCGCCCGGTGTGGCCGTCTCCGCTCTCAACATGAACGCCGTCGCGCCTCCCGTGGCGCCGGCAAAGGCCGCGCCGGCAGCGGCCGCACCCTCCGCGTCCGCTACGCCCGAGAAGAAGCCGGCTTCCACCGGCGGGCAAATCCAGCCAGCCGTGCTGATTCACAGGAAAGAGCCCGATTATCCCAGGCTCGCCCGTGAAACCGGCGCCAAGGGAGTCGTGGAACTGACGGCCACCATCGGCACCGATGGCAAGGTCAAGAAGGTCACGGTGGTCAAGGGCCATCCCATGCTGGTGAAAGCCGCCAGCGACGCCGTCATGCAGTGGACCTACAAGCCCACGATCCTGAACGGCATCCCGGTGGAAGCGCAAACCCAGGTCGTCGTCAATTTCATGGGCGACCGCTAATCGGACGCGCCTCAAAGGCGCACGCACCAACGCCATCGGCGGGGGGCAATCCATAACTGCCCCCACAATTCACTATCCTCTTTCCCGAACTATACAAATACAATGAGGCCGTGGCGTACCGGCGTTGTGCCGCCGCAACCGCGTCCCGCCCGGTTGTCTGCCGTCGATCCTCCATCCGGGGTTGCGCGGCCGCAACTCGGCCACGTATTTTCCGTAAGAACGCTACCTTAATTAGGCGTCACGGAAGAATAACCTGGACAGTAACCAGATCTCACCGGAGAGAAACGGAGACGCGGAGATTTGCGCGGAGAGAAAAACAGGGAGAGGAGAGCAAGGGTGAATTGGCGGTCGCGACTCGCAGTCGGGTTCGAGAACGCGGAGCGAGGGGAGGAGCGCAGTCCTGGGCGCGGCAAGTGTCCCAGGGCGAAACGGTCAAGTTATTTTTGCGCGCGCGCTAACCTCCTGCCGAGCCGGTAGAACGCTGGATTGGCCTTCTCGACCGTTTAACCCCCGATAGGCCCCGGTCGGTCCGCCGCTCTCGGCAAGCGCCCGGGAATGTGCTTTAATGAGAAACACTTTCCCGTATGCCGGATTCCGCCAAACGTCTTCGGAGGGCCTGGAAGCACTTCCATCTGCGCATCCGGGAGATCCGCATGATCGCCAAGGGGCTGGCCTCCAAGGACCATCCCGTGGATGCCCACATCATCCCCATGCGGCGCTGCAACCTGGCGTGCGCCTACTGCAACGAATACGACGACCATTCCAAGCCGGTGCCGCTCGAAAAGATGTACCAGCGGCTCGATCGCCTGGCGGAGCTGGGCACTACGATCATCACCATTTCGGGCGGCGAGCCGCTGCTGCATCCCGATCTGGACGCCATCATCGCCCGCGTTCGGTCGCACGGCATGATCGCCGGGATGATCACCAACGGCTACCTGCTGACCGCCGACCGCATCAAGCGGCTCAACCGCGCGGGGCTCGATCACCTGCAAATCTCCATCGACAACGTGATGCCCGACGACGTGTCGAAGAAGAGCCTCAAGGTGCTCGACAAGAAGCTGCAACTCCTGGCGGAGCACGCCCTGTTTCACGTGAACATCAACTCCGTGGTGGGCGGCGGCATCCACCACCCGCAGGACGCGCTGGAGATCGGGCGGCGCGCCCTGGAGCTGGGCTTCACCTCGACGGTGGGGATCATCCACGATGGCGATGGCCAGTTGCAGCCCCTGCGCGATGAAGAGCGCGAGGTTTACACGGCCATGCGTTCGATGGAGAAGAGCAGCTACGCGCGCATCAACTATTTCCAGGACAACATTGCGCACGGCAAGGAGAACCGCTGGCGGTGCCGCGCGGGCTCGCGGTATCTCTACATCTGCGAGGACGGCCTGGTGCATTACTGCTCGCAGCAGCGCGGCTACCCCGCCAAGCCGCTGCTGGAGTACGGCATCGAAGACATTCGCCGCGAATATCGCACGGTCAAGGATTGCGC
Organism: Bryobacteraceae bacterium; assembly: GCA_041485845.1. Taxonomy (GTDB): domain Bacteria; phylum Acidobacteriota; class Terriglobia; order Bryobacterales; family Bryobacteraceae; genus OMOG01. The sequence continues at coordinate 11,795 of JBGPKH010000040.1, read as the reverse complement.
GCCCCGTTGCACGGTGGCCTGCGTACACCAGGTATCCTACCTCGATTTCTGGCGCGGACCCCAGGATCTCCAGGCGGGGCCGGGGGTCCGCGAGAGCCAGCCGCAGGGGCTGGTGCAGCTTCAGTAGCAAGGGCGGGGGTCGCGCGCGGACGGGGGCGTCCGCCCCACGTCCGCTCCCGTCTATTGCACGGCCCAGGTCCCGGCCGCCTGCCATCCCGAGCTGCTGGAGTCGGTAAGGTCACGCGCAGCCAGGAACACGATGCGGTTGCCACCGAACGTCGGGGCAAACGTCACGTACAGCGTCAGCGTCAGGACAGTGCCGACGCCGCTGACCGATGAGAACGCGCCGTTGATGGCACACTGGCTGTTGGCGGTGCTGCCCAATCCGTTGAGAGGGAGGCCGGTGAGCAGGCCGCTGCCGGCGTCGTTCACCAGGTACAACGTATTCAACGGGCGGCTATATCCCAGGTAACAGGCCTGCCGCGCATCGAGGGAGTTGTTGATGAGGATGTTCAACACGCCGAGATCCTGGTAGCCCTTGGTGTCCGTAAAGGTGAACGTGAACGACTGGTTCAACCCGCTGCCACGGGCCGGGCCCGCTACGAGCACGCCCAGCGAGGTGGGAGCGGCGCCGGGAACGGACCAGATTCCCAACGCCTGCCAACCGGTGTTCTGGGTGAGGCTGCGGGCCGCCATATACACCACCTTGTTTCCGCCAAATGCTGCGCTGAAGCTCAGGTTCAAGGTGAGGCTCAAGAGGCTCCCGCTGCCTTGCGCCGATGAGCCAAAGCCACTCACGTTGCACTGGCTGTTGCTGACGGCCCCTGTCCCGTTCAACACCAATCCCGTCAGCAGACCCGTTCCCGCGTCGTCCACCAGGTACAGCACGTGTTGCGGCACGCTGTAAGCCAGGTAACAGGCTTGCCGCGCATCCAGGAAATTATTGATCAGGATGTTGACCACGTCGAGGTCCTGCGTGCCGTTCGAATCGCTGAAGACGAAAGTAAAGGGCTGGTTGGATCCGCTGCCGGCGCTGGGGTTCACGCTGACGGCGGAGAAGGCCGCGGAATTCGCCACCGCAATTCCCGCGGAAGTTCCGGTAATGGAAGGCGTGGAGGTGTCCGTGGCGGCGATCGTCTGCGTCCCCACGGTGCTCAGCACCGCCGAGAACGCGCCCACTCCCGCCGCCATGGTCGAGTCGGCGGGCAGAGACGCTTTCGGGTCGCTGCTGGTGAAATGCACGAATCCCGCGTAGGTGAAGACCGTGTTATTGCCGCCGTCCAACGCGGTCACGGTATAGCTGAAGGGTCCGCCGGGTGCAACCGATGCCGGCGTGGAAATCGAAAAGTGAGTCGGCACGGACGCCGCCAGGCTGCCGCACACATCGGCGTCGTCTCTACCCGGACACAGCGGGCCCGCGCCCGCGTTCCCCGCCGAACTCCCCTGGAACAGCGTCGCGCCGGTGAGAGTGGCCTTGGCATCGTGGCCGGCGCCGCAGGAGGACACGGAGCAGACAAACAGCGCGGCGCCCTTCGCCTGACCGTTGGCGGCCCCGTTTCCGGCCGTGCCGGCAAGGCTGAGATTGCTCAGGAACGTGGTATTGATGGTGAGCAGCGAACCGCCACTGACGAAAACCGCGCCGCCAAAACCCGCGCCCCCACCGCCGCCGCCGCCGGGGATCGCGCCACAGTTGCCGGTGGTGGCAACCACGGCGCCGCTGCCACCGCCGAAACTCGCCGAACTGGAACTGCCGGCGCCGCTGCCGCCGCCAACGCCGCCGCTGCCGCCGGCGCCACTGCCGCCATTGGAACCACCCGACACCGCGAAGCAGCCGATGCCGCCGCCACCGCCGCCGCCCGCGAACCCAGCGGTACCGCCGGCGCCCGGAGTGCCGCCGCCGCTATTTCCGCCGCCTCCCCCGCCGGCGCCGTTTCCGCCGTTTCCGCCTGGCTGGCCAAACGTGCCGCTGGCGCCCGCAAACCCGCCGCTGCCGCCCAAGTCACCGCCGTTGCCGCCCTGCCCGCCGGAAGCGCTCGAGAAGAATCCGCCGCCACCGCCGGCGTTGCCACCGCCGCCGGATCCCTGGCCGCCATTTCCGCCCTGGGCGCGATTGCCGCTGAGAACCACTCCATTGAGGGTCAGAAATCCGCCATTCACGAAAATCGCTCCACCCATTCCCGCGGCGCCGCCGCCGCCGTTGCCGCCGCTCGCGCCGTCGAAGCCCCTGGCGAGCCCGTTGGCCAGCGTCAGCCCGCTGATCGTCACATTTCCGCCGGCGATGAAGAAGATCCGGGTGATGTTGCCGCCGCTGATGGTCAGCGGTCCGGGACCTTGGATCGCGACATCCTGGCTGATCTTGATGTGGTTGTTTGCAGAGCCGGTGTCCAGCCGGATGGTTTGCCCGTTCAGCGCGGGATCGAAAGTGATTGCGGCTCCCTTGGGTGCGTTCAGCACGGCGTAACGCAGCATCCCGCTGATGGGCGCCGCGGCGCTGTCGTCAGTGCGGTTCACGCACAACGGCGGCGTACACGCTCCGCCGCCGCCGTTCACTGTCAGAAAGACGGGAATGGCGATCTGGTCGGACGCGTTGCCGGGGTTACTCACCAGCGCCTGGCACGAATAGATGCCGGCCGCAAAGTTTTGAGGATTGTTCAGCGAGAGGTTGATGCCGTTGGCCACCGGCTGGTTGAATAGCTGGGTGCCGGTCCCCGACCCGCCGGTCACCAGCAGGAAGTTCGCGCCCGTGCAATTGGTAACCTGGACGTTGAACGTGGTCACGTTGGAGTTGTTGGTTGTCAGCGTGACCTGCTGGGTCTGCGGGCTGCCCGGGTAGACTAGCGCCACGTTGGCTGGGTTTACCGTATAAGTGGAGCCGGAGCCGCCGTTGATGTTCAGCGTTACCTGGATGACCGTCTGCGCGCCGCCGCTGCTGGGCGTGATGGTGATCGTCCCGGTCTGGGAGGTCGCGATCCGGCTGGCGTTAGCGAAGACCGTCATGTTTGCCGGGCCGGGGCTGGTGGAGTTGGTGCTTACCTGAAAGCTGCTGAGCGACACCGACAGCCAACTGTTTTGCGGGCTGGTGGTCACGCTGAACGAGACGGGCGATACGCTGGTGGTGGAAAGAGCCACGGTGGTGGCCACACTTTGGTTGCTGAAAGTACTGAGGGTCAAGGAGCTGGGGTTCGCCGATATGACGGCGCCGCCCCCGCCTCCGCCTGGGCCCGGCGTGAAGGTCACCGCGACCGGCACGTCGGCGCCACCGCCCGAGCCGGTGGGATGCACCGTGATCGAACCGTTGCAGGTGACGTTGCCGTTCGAGCAACTGGTATTCGAAAGCGACACCGTGAAACTGGTGGGCGCGGTGTCAGCGGTAGTACTGACATTGAAGAAAGCGCCGCTGGATTGGATCGTGAAAGGCCCGGAACCCGAGACGGAGACCTGCACATTCAAGGTTGTCCCGGTAAGCGCCACGGGGTTGGGAGCCACACTCAACTGCGATTGAGCGAGGCCTGGCACGGAGACTCCCACCGTGCAGGCCGCAAGGAGCAGGGCGCGAACAATTGCGGTCATATGGGTAACTCGACTCTAGCGGAACGTACCGTAGATTACAACCCGGTCTCACTCTCCGGAGCCGAATATCCGGGTTAGCCCCCGAATGTATAATGGCACGATGGCTGCCGGACGCAATCTCGTGCTCGCGGCTCTCGGCGGCGCATTGGCGACGATGTGCTCCGCCCAGTCCCGCGTGCCGGTCCTGGTGGAGCTCTTCACTTCGGAGGGATGTTCGAGTTGTCCCCCGGCCGACCGGTTGCTGGAGAAGCTGGATACCCAGGCGATCGTCCTCAGCGAGCACGTGGATTACTGGGACCACCAGGGCTGGAAGGATCCGTTTGCGGCGCACGCCTTCACCGCGCGCCAGCAGGCCTACGGCCGGATGCTCAACCTCGAAGGCGTCTACACGCCGCAGATGGTGATCGATGGCGACAAGCAGTTCGTGGGCAGCGACGGCAGCCAGGCCAGCCAGGCGATCGCCAGGGCGGTCCACCGCAAGAAGGCCGAGGTGCGCCTTTTGCGAACCGATGCGGGCCTTCAGGTGGAAGTGAATGCGGCCCCGGGATCGGCGGAGGTTTTCCTCGCCCTGGCGGAGGAGGGCGCAACCTCGCAAGTCTCCGCCGGCGAGAACAGCGGCCGCCGTCTGCATCATGTGGCGGTCCTGCGAAGCCTGCAGAAGATCGGCTCGGTAAAACGGGGCGGCGGTTTTAGCCGCCTGGTGGAGTTGCCCCGCGGCGCCGCGGCGCAACGCGCGATTGTTTTCGTGCAGGAGCCGGGGCCGGGAAGGGTGTCCGGCGCGGCGATGCTGCCGGCCGCCTCCAGATCGGACGCTCCCTGACGTTCGCGGCTCCGAAGGCGCGTCACACGCGCCGGCGCGCGACACTGAGCCGCGACCGCGCGACGAGGCCGGTTACAGTCCCGCGCCGTAGAACGGAATCGCCGCTCCGGTGATTTGCTCGCCCGCGTCCGACACCAGGAACAACGCCAGTTCGGCCAGCCGCTCGGGGGATACCCAGCGCGAACGGTCGGCATTCGGGTCCGATTTACGATTCGCCTCGGTATCGATCGTGCCCGGGAGAATCGCGTTGGCCGTGATGCCGAGGTCGCGATTCTCCAGGGCGGCCGTCCGCACGAGCGAAACCAGCGCGGCCTTGGACGCGCTGTACGCGCCGATATTGGCCGCCGGTTCCACGGCCGCGCGACTGCCGATCGCCACGATCCTTCCGCGGCGTTCTTTCCGCATAGGCGGAATCACCGCCCGCAGAATGTGGAACGCGGCGCGCAGGTTGAGGTCCATCATCCCGTCCCAGGTGGCATCGTCGGTTTCGTGGAGGGGGCTGCCGCCGGCAAAGCCGCCCGCCACGTGTACCAGCGCGTCGATCTTTCCGAATCGCTGGATGACCGTGTCCGCGAGACGCCCGGCGTCGCCGGTCTGGGTGAGGTCCGCCGGGATTCCCATGAACCGGGGGTGATCGAACTCGGAATCGTGGATGGTTCTCGACGATCCGGCCACCCACGCTCCCGCGCCCAGGAAGGCCCGGGTAACGTGCGCGCCGAGGCCGCCCTTGGCCCCCGTGACAATGACAATGCGATCCGCGAGTGCCTGCATGCGTTGTCCATTATATCCGGCGGTCCGATTTCGGGACGGCAATCCCACGACCGGTCACCTTCTAACGCCGCCCCGACTCCAACGTCTTTCTCTTCAGCACCCGCTAGACCATCCTATCGGGCACGGCGCGTGCATCGGGATAGCCTCATGCCGCTAAAGGACTTCGTCTACGCATTGCGATCGCTGCGGAAGAGCCCCGCATTCACACTCACGGCGGTGGCCACGATCGCCCTGGGAATCGGCGCGAGCACTGCCATTTTCAGTGTGGTGAACGCCGTACTGCTGCGGCCGCTGCCCTATGCGGATCCGCAGCGGCTGGTGCTGGTGTGGGGCGACCTGCGTACGCGCCACGTGGTCGATTGGCCTTTCTCGCCCCCCGATTTCGACGATCTGCGGCACGGCGCGAACCTGTTCGACGATTTCGCGGCGGTGAACACCGGACGCGCCACCATCACGGGCGACAACGCCGAACCGGAGATGATTCGCACCGGCGCGGCCACGCCGAACTTCTTCCGCCTGCTGGGAGCGCGCATCGAACTGGGGCGCGATTTCATCGAGCAGGACGGTGTTCCGGCGCCGCCTCCTCCCCAACCGGCGCCGGGGCAGCCGCAAGCCGCGCAGCGGCCACGGCTGCCGGCGATCGCCATCCTGACCGACGAGTATTGGAAGAAGCACTTTGCAGCCGACCCCAACGTGGTGGGCCGCAGCATCGACTTCGGCAACGGCAAGGCGCAAATCGCCGGAGTCCTGGCGCCGGGTTTCGAACTGCTCTTTCCGCCCAAAGCGGGTCTGGAGCGGATGCCCCAGATCTGGACCGCGATGCGCCTGCAAATCCAGGGCGCCAATCGCAATAACGTCGGGTTGCGCGTGGTGGCGCGGGTCAAGCCGGGCATCTCGTTCGAACGCGCGCAGGCGCAGTTGGACGGAATCGCCGCGGAGTTGCGGCAGCGCTTCCCCATCAAGGCCACCTCCGGCTTTTACCTGCGCCTCGAGCCCATGCAAAAGAACCTGGTGGAGGAAGTGCGTCCGGCGATTCTGGCTCTCATGGGCGCGGTGATCTTCCTGCTGCTCATCGCCTGCGCCAACGTGGCCAACCTGCTGCTCCTGCGCGCCTCGGCGCGCGGACGCGAGCTGGCATTGCGCGCCGCGCTGGGCGGAAACCAATGGGACCTGATGCGCCAGATGCTGGCCGAGACCCTGCTGCTGGCGGGCGGCGGCGCACTGCTGGGCCTCCTCCTGGCGCGGCTGGGCATCGACCTGCTCATCTCGCTCGGGCCGAAGAACCTGCCCCGTCTGGACGCGGTCGAGATCGACCAGCCGGTGCTCTGGTTTACCGCGCTGGCGGCGCTGGCCGCTGCCGCGGTGTTCGGTCTTCTGCCGGCGCTGCGGGCTTCGCGGCCGGACGTCATGGACATCCTGCGTTCCAGCGGGCGCACCAGCGGCCTCGGGTCGGGCCGTATTCTGCGCAGCGTGGTGGTGGTCGCCGAAGTGGCGTTGTCGTTCGTGCTGCTGATCGGCTGCGGCCTCATGATTCGCAGCTTCATCGCGCTGCAGAACGTGGACCCGGGCTACAAGCCACGGGGGATCCTGACGTTCCTGCTGCCGATCACCACGGCCAGGTCGCCCGAAGAAGCCAAGGTCAAGGTCAAGGACCTTCGCGACCGCTTGTCCGCGCTGCCGGGAGTCAACGCCGTGACCGCGACCTCGTCATCCCCCCTGGACGGCTTTTCGCCGCTGGCGCGTTGGGGCACCGAGGAGGCGCTGGCCGATCCCAACAAGTACAACCAGGGGAACGCGTTCTTCGTGCTCCCAGGTTACTTTGAGGCGATGGGAACGCGGCTGATTGCCGGCCGGGCTTTCACGGAGGCCGACAACGCGCCCGAAGCCAAGATCCTGATCATCGACCAGAACATGGCCGCCAAAGCCTTTCCGCATGAATCGGCGGTGGGGAAGCGCATGCTCGCCCGCATCAACACCCCCGAGGCGGAATGGTACCAGGTGATCGGGGTGGTGGCGCACCAGCGTCACGACACGCTGGCGGCGGACGGCCGTGAAGGCATGTTTTTCACCGATGGTTTTGGGGGCTTCGGCGCGGTCAATCGCTGGTTGTTGCGCACGGATGGCGATCCCTCGCGCCTCGTGCCGCTGGTCAGGGCCGAGATCGCGAAGTTCGACAAGCGAGTGGCGGTTTCCGAGCTGACACCCATGCAGACGTTCATCGACCGCGCGCAGGCGCAGACGCGTTTCGCCCTGATCCTCATCGGCATCTTTGGCGCGATCGCGGTGATCCTCGCCGCCGTGGGACTGTATGGGGTACTTTCCGATTCGGTGAGACAGAGGACCGCGGAGATCGGGCTGCGCATGGCCCTGGGCGCGGCGCCGATGAGCATCCTGCAACTGGTGGTGGGGCAGGGGCTGCGCCTGAGCGCGGCGGGAATCGTCTGCGGCATTCTGGCGGCGCTGAGTCTCACGCGGGTGATGGCCAGTATGCTGGTGGGCGTGGCGCCGCACGATCTGGTCACTTTCAGTTCGATTGCCGTGCTGTTCTTCGCCATCGCGGCATTCGCCTGCTGGCTGCCGGCGCGGCGCGCCGCGGGCCTCGATCCGACCGCGGCGCTGCGGGAGGAGTAGTGACAGCGAGCCCGACCAGGCCGACGTTTATTGACGAACCCCCGCCGCCCTACACTGAAAGTCACGGGAGACGGGAGGATCAGCCCATGCGGGATTTTTCATTCGACACCCACATCTTCAAGGAAGGGGACACCTACGTTGCTTACGTGCCGGCGCTGGATGTTTCGAGTTGTGGTGCGACCGATGAGGAAGCCCGCCGTAACATCCGCGACGCGGTGCGAGGGTTTCTTGCCGCAAGCGCCGACATGGGCACCCTGGACGAGATCTTGCAGGAGGCCGGCTACGAACCGGAAGGGGAGGGCTGGCGCGCCCCGGAATTCGTGTCGATTGACCGCCTCACTATGAGCATCAAATAACCGCGATGGCCGCCATCCCGCCGGTTCATTTCCAAGACGTCATCCGGGTATTCGAGCAGGACGGATTCCGCTTCGACCGCCAGGAGGGCGACCACCGCATCTATGTCAAGGCGGGCGTGAGGCGGGTAGTGGGTCAGTTGACCCACTACCGTGAGGCGCCCGATCGTGATCCCGACGTACCGGGCCGTTCCGGTGTTCATCATCAAAAACCTCCTCCGGACCGCCGGCATGAGCCGGGAGCGGTATTTTGAGTTGCTCAGGGGATCGTAAGTTCAGGAGCAGACTGATTCGGCCAGGAGGTCCGGATCGAGGGCAGTTTCGGAAGCGCCGCGCCGACAAATGAGTGTATCATCGGGTGATCACCATGCTCGGCCGGACGCTGTCGCACTACGAGATCCTGGAAAAGCTCGGAGAGGGCGGCATGGGCGTGGTGTGGCGCGCCCGCGACACACGGCTCAACCGCACGCCGCCATGCCGGCGCGGCGGGCCGCGGGGCTGGATCTGACTACGGCACTGCGGGAGGAGTGGTGCGTGGTGTGGGCCGCGGCGTGGTTCACTGTGAAAGGCCAGGTTCCCATACACATCGAAACCCGACGCTGTCGTCCGGCTTGGGGGGCTTGACGGACGGAACCGGTACCATCGGGACAATCATAACCCTGGTTGATCTGATGCAACGGGGTGCGCCTGAATTTTGCTGTTTCTGAGATGCCATCCTATGTCGTCCAGCGGGCCATAGCGCGCCGCGTCAATGCCGGCTCTGGCCGCACACTCCCATTCGGCTTCCGATGGCAATCGCCTCTCGCTTTCCGGCTTTCTTCCGAGGGAAATCGAGCAGGTTGTCAGCCGTCCCACCCTCCAGGAACTGGCCGAACGCCTGGCTACCAGAAAGGTCGTAAGATACAAGGTTTCACCCGCCGGGATACTGCGCGAAGAGCGGACCCAGCGATGATTGTCGCAGACGCGTCTGCGATCCTGGAAGTGTTATTGAACACGGTGAAATGCCGCCGGCATTCGGCGTCACTTGTTGGCGCCGGGGCCGACGATACACATCCCTCACCTCGCGGATGTAGAGGTACGCTGCAAGACTATGCGGACCTGCCGCTGGTCCGCTACCGCACGATGTTCTACTGCCGCGCCTGGGGGAACTTCGCCACAACCTTACGGCATACGAGGCCGTCTACCTGGCGCTGGCGGAAGCGCTGGACGCGCCGCTGGCGACCTGCGACCACGCGCTGGCCCCGGTGCCGGGCCATCGCGCAACCGTAGTGATTTGTTGACCTCTTACCTGCGGTAGTAGCCCTGCCGCGCGAGGACAGTCCATTCCTTGGGCCGTAGGGCTGCGTCTGGAGCCAGTTCCACGCGGATCTTCCGGAACGTCCCGGCGGGTTGAGGGTCGGAGGGCCGGTAGCCGATGGTATAACGCGCGCGAAGCTCGTCGATCAACTGTGCCAGCCGGTCCTCCGGCTTCTTTCCGCGAAGACCAACCGCTTGCCCGCCGGTCGCTTCGGCGTATTTGTGGGCGTCCCCCGGGGGATAGGCCTTGCGGTGGTGAGCTTCGGTGGCCATCACCATTGGGCCCAGGATCGCCCATGCCGCGCTCTTCATGAGGATCGGCGCGACGGTGACCCCTTCCTCGTGCAGCGCGCGAAGCGCTTCGATCTCGGTGTGGAGCGAGAACTCCTGCGTCCGGAACGGGACGTTGGGCAAATTGTCGGTGAGCCAGATCACCAGGCGGCGGTTCCCCGGGCTGTTCGCTTGCCGCAGTTGCAGCGCGGCCTGGTAGAGAGCTTCGTTGAAGTGGGCGGGCTCATCGAACTGCATCCCGGCAGCCTTCTCGATGGACCGCGCGGTCCGGCCGCGGTCCGTGGTGAAGCCGTCGACCAGGCGGGCGCCGCCGGCGTAGACCATCACCGACACTATCGTCCTCGGGTTTGAAGTGCGCGAGCGTGGTCTTGGCGCCCTCGGCCAGGCGCTTCAGCACTCCTCGAACGCTATCGGTCAGGTCGAACAGAAGAACGACGGACAGCGGGAACTCGTCGCGCGTGAAATGCAGGATTTCCTGCGAAACCCCTTCCTCGAACACCCGCAAGTCTTTGACCTGAAGCGATGCCGCCGGCGTGCGGGTCCGGGTATGCAGCACCTGGACGTCCACCAGCACCAACTCGCTGGTCGTCCGAAAGACCGGGGTCTGGTCCTGGGCGCCGAGTTGTGTGGCAGCCAGGAAAACCAAGAGCCACGAATGAACACGAATGAACACAAATGGCTGCTTTGCGTTCTTATCCATGTTCATTCGTGTTCATTTGTGGCCCTTTTTCTTGGTTTCTACGGCAACGCCGCCGCCTTCGCGCTCCCGTAATAGAGGCCGTTGAACAGCAGCTTATACGTGCCGTGCGGCTGGTCGCGGAAGTTGACCTCCGGCCCGAGGAGCACCACCTTGCCTTCGCCCAGCGTGGCCTCGGCGACAGCGGTACCGCCATCGAGATACTGCTGGCCCCAGGCCCAGCCGCTGTCCAGCACCTGCGTGCCGCTGAACCAGCCGACCGGCGACGTGTGCTGCAATTGCACCGTGGGCTGGAGTTTGAACACCGGGCTGTTTTCGAAGAACACGTCTACGACCTTCGGCATGCCGTAGGCCAGCGGATTGGTGTTATCGACGGTCATTTTCAGCAGCGATCCCGGAATGTAAAACTTCTCGCGGGGAAGCGCGCGCTCCCGGCCGTCGGGACCCATTTCCGTAAGGAAGCTTTTCACCGGCAAACCCAGCAGCTCGGCGACGCCCGTCGAGCTGCCGATGGTGACCACGGATCCCCCGGACTCGACGAACTTACGGATCTGGGGAATGGACTTGTCGTCGGAGACGCGGCCCATCCACGCGCGGTATTCTTCGGGCGTGTTCTCGGGTGTCGCCGCCGCGCCGCCGCGGCCGCCGCCACCGCCGCCACCGCCGCCGCGTCCACCGAAGCCCGCGGCGCCGCGGATGGCCCCGGTGACGAACACCAGCACGTCGAACTTGCTCTTCAAATCTCCCGCATCAATGGTGGCCGGATAGACCATCTGGAACGGCATCTCATATTGTTCGAAGAGCCACCGGGTCCAACCGGCCGGCATCATGCCGCCGTACTGGTCGTAGAGTCCGATGCGGATGGGCTTGAGCTTGAGGGCTTCGCCGCTGGGCGCCTTGGCCACGGCGTGTATCGGCACGCCGAGTTCTTTCGCGCCGCGATCGAGCGCCGGACGAACGGCCGCAGATGCCGGAACCCAGATGCTGCCGGTCCCGAGATCCTGTCCGCCTGCGGTCTGTTCCTTCTTCAACCAGTAGACGTCGGCGCCCGCCTGGAGCAGGCGGTTGATCAGGATGAACGAATTGTTGATCTGGTGGCTGATCAGGTAGCCCGCAGGACTGGCCGGCCCCATGATCGAGCTCGCAGGCGGGGGAAGCAGCCCGCTGACCTTGGTGAACGGACCATCGAATGCGTCCAGGATGCGGTCAAACTTCACGCCCATCTGGATGGCGAGCGTCCAGCCGGTGATGTCGTAGGGACGCTTCGGCGGGCCGCCGGGGTATGCGAAATCGTTGGGATGGTCCTGCGGCTCAAACATGTCCAGCACATGGGGGCGGAAAGCCTGGGCGGTCTTGACCACATAGG
>JBGPKH010000039.1:0-25659 GCA_041485845.1 Bryobacteraceae bacterium | reverse complement strand
GGACATGGTCACTTCGGCCAGGTAGTCCATCATCAGGTAGTCGATCGGCCCGCCCTCGACCTGGCGGACGGGGGCTTCGAGCCAGTCGCCCCAGAAGCCCTGGCCGTTGGCGATGCGAATCATCTTCTCCATCATCGCAGAGGGGGCCGGGGGGAGAGTTTGTTATTAAAGTTGCGCTTAAATCCGGACCGGTGCGGTTTCCGGCCCCGCATTTCTCAAGCACCTCGAACACTCGATTCACGAGATCCGCCTCGCTCTCGCCAGGCTGGGCGCTGCCCTTCTCCGTCATCCTCTCGCCGTCTCAGAATAAATCGTAATACATCAACCCGTTCGGGTTGTTCTCCGCCCTAAACACGCGCAACTCATACTTGTCGCCTCGAATCCCGCGGGCATACGGTGCGTCTGGTTCCAGTTCTGTGCTCATACCCGATTCTCACTCCCGCGACAGCGGCTCGGCGAGGCGCCGCCGGAATTCTCGGTCGTTCACGCCTTCAGGACACGCGATTTTGTAGAACGGCCGGCTTCCCGGGGCGGAAGGCGGCAAAAAGTCCCCGGAACTGGGGGCACAGGCGGACGTTTTACAGGTAGCGGCTGATCGGGTTGGAAACCACCCAAACTTCATCCTGCTTGCAACCGTAGTGCTTGTAGGCCGCGGCAATCTTCTCCTTGAGATCGGAGATTTGTTCCGAGAGGGAGCGGGCTTCGGGGTCGCCGAGGGAAATCTGGTAGTCGATCATCAGGAGAACTATCTTGTCTTCCACCCACCGGCCGCGGTCTCCATCCCACCAATAGCCATAGAAGGTGTCTGATGCGCTGAACGTGTAGCCGGTCACGCCGATCCCTTCCTCTTGCTGGTTCCGCACGAACGCGATGACGGCCTTAAAGGCCTTCTCTTCGCGGGCGTTGCGCAGAGGCAGGTTGCAGATTACACGAGTTCGGTCTTCATGCTCTCCGTCAGCCAAGACATAACTATACCGGAAAAGCGGGGCGGATCTCTTATCGGCGAGGCGGGGCGCAGGCGGCGGGAACCACGGGGGAATCAACAAATTCGAAACCACAGAGGTCTCTAAGAAGCTCAACTGCTTCGGTCGGCACGATTACTGTGTTGTCTCCGACGTGAGCGCGCGGCATATCGCGGAGCGATGGGTCACTCCAAACGCCATCGATGAACTCATCCAGTTTGTCCTCCGAGGAAAACCGGAGTGCGCTCTGTTGTTGGTACACGTGTAGATTTCGTTTCCAACTACTCATTCTTTCGATCGAGCCGGTCTGAGGGAGCGGAATACGGCGTGTTATCCCCTTGTCATCTTGAAGCTCTAGAACCGTGGGAACAAACCCTCGCCCTCTCTGCGCTTTCAGCTTTTTCGAGGATGTCGTCATCAGAAGTTTTCCCCTAAAAACAGAATCGCACAGAAACCGGTCAACCTGGAGGGGGACGCCCTGTTCGCGGAGGTCCGTGATCGCCGTCACGCGGAAGGAATGGGGCGAGAGCCGGAGAGGCCCGTATTCCGCAGCCGGCGCTTGACCATCCGGCACACGTCCATGACGTGCATCGCGTTCCCGGCGAGCCGGCCCGTCTTGCGGTACGCAGTGCGGAAGAAGGGAGGTCCCGATGGGCCGCGGCGGCCCACCAAAGGGCATGAAGACGCGGCCGGTGCGGGTCGGGTATTTTCGCCGGTTCTTCGCCGCGTCTTCAACCGAGCGGCCTCCGGCGCGTCCCGCAATCCAGTCGCACCGAGGTACGCAAAGAGCATCTGCTCCAGGTCTCCGGAACAAAGTCGTCAAACCCCTGCTCGCAGTCAATCATCGGCCGGCACTATGACCGTATGTAATCTGAGATGAAGAGCCTATTCCAGGCCCTCGGCATCTATCGACAATTCTTTTGCATGTCTTCCCAATAAGAGTCTTACCGTCGCGGCTCCGAACGTTGGGGGTGCGCCGCGCAGGCTTCGAGGGCGAATGTGAGCGCCTGGCGCGTGTCGAGCGGGTCGATGATGGCGTCGCAGTGGCCGCGGGCGGCGGCGTATCGGGAATCCAGCCAGCGCTCGTAGTCGGCGCGCGTTTTTTCGATCGCCTCGCGCAACTCGTCGGGCAACTGGCTTCCCTTGTGCTTCTCCAACTCGGCGGAGTACAGCGCGAACACCGCGGATTCGCCCTCCATCACGCCGATGCGCGCGGTGGGCCAGTTGAAGGTGAAGTTGGGATCGAAGCCCTGGCCGGCCATGGCATAGTATCCGGCGCCGCTGGCGTGGTTGAGGGTGAGCACGAGCTTGGGAACCGAGGCGCAGGACATGGTTTCGACCATCTCGGCGCCGGCGCGGATGATGCCTTCGCGCTCGGCCTCGGGCCCCACCATGAAGCCGGAAACGTCCTGAAGGTAGATGAGCGGGTGGCCGAGGCGCTCGGCGGCGTCCACGAAATATGCCACCTTGCGCGCGGATTCGGTATAGATAATTCCGCCGATGCGCGGGCGCCCCTGCGCCTTCAGGAAGCCGCGCCGGTTGGCGACGATGGAGACCGGACGGCCGGAGAGCCGGGCGTTGGCGCAGAGCATTTCGGGCGCGTATTCGGGCTGGAACTCGGCGTAGTCGCTTCCGTCGAAGAGGCGGAAGACGACTTCCTCGATGTCGTAGGGGAGGCGGTGATCGGCGGGGAGGACGGTGTAGAGGTCGGCCGGATCGCGGGCGGGCGGCTGGGCGGCGTCCGCCCTTGCCCCGGCAGGTTCGGGAAGCTGGCGGAAGCGTTGGCGGATGCGCGCCAGGCAATCGGCGTCGTCTTTGGCCATGTAGTGCGCCACGCCGCTGATGGCGGTGTGCAGGTGCGCGCCGCCGAGCGGTTCCGAATCGATCACCTGCCCGGTGGCGCCCTTGACCAGGTTGGGACCGCCGAGTCCCATGAAGCTGGTGCCTTCCACCATAATGATGACGTCGCTGAGCGCCGGCAGGTACGCGCCGCCCGCGATGCACGGACCCATCACGGCGGCGATCTGCGGAATACGCAGCTTGCGGCGCATGAGCGAGTTGTAATAGAAGATGCGGCCGGCGCCGTACTGGCCCGGAAAAATGCCGTCCTGATAGGGCAGGTTCACGCCCGCGGAATCCACCAGGTAGACGATGGGCAGGCGGTTGCGCATGGCGATCTCCTGCGCCCGCAGAATCTTGGTGATGGTCTCGGGCCACCAGGCGCCGGCCTTCACGGTGGCGTCGTTGGCCACTACAACCGCGGGCCGGCCCTCGATCCGTCCCAGCCCCGTGACCACCCCCGCCGCCGGCGCCTGCCCGTCATAGCGGTCGTAAGCGATGAGCAGTCCGATCTCGAGGAACATCGAGTCGGGATCGAGCAGGGCGGCGATGCGCTCGCGGGCGGTCATCTTGCCGGCGCGGTGCTGGCGTTCGATGCGCGATGGGCCGCCGCCTTCGCGCAGGCGGTCCTCCAGCTTTCGCAACTGCTCCACGAGCAGGCGCACGTGGGATGCACGCGCCGGGTTCAGTTCCACGGCTATTTTAATTTCGAAAAGTCGGCGGGGTCCATAAAGACCGATTCCGGCGACTTGGCCAGAATTTTGCCGTTGGCCTCGGACTCGGCGGCGACCTTTCTCCATTCGGGGTCGCTGGCGAACTCCTTCCAATTCTTCGCAGCCGCTTCGCGGCTGGGGTGCGCCAGGATGTAGATGAGCGTGGTCTTGGATTTCTCCGGGTCCTGCGGAATCCAGTAGCCGATACTCTCCATGCCGTGCTTGTTGAAGATGCGGATGGTGTGATCGCGGAAGCGAGTCTTCAACGCCTCCAACTTGCCTTCGTTACAGGTGTAGGTGCGCAGTTCGTAGACGCGGTTCTGCGCGAAGGCGAAACCGGCGGACAGAAGGGAGAGCAGAAACAGTTTGCGAGTCATGCGTAGATTTTAGCGCGGGGGAACACGTTTTTGTGGACCGGCCGGGAGGCCTGTCCCACTGGCGCGCTACACTGGGGTTATCCCCATGCGAGGAACGCGGTGGCTGGTGCTGGTGGTCATGGTCGCGATCGTCTGCGGTATTGGCGCCAGGTATCGAGCCCAGAAAATCGCGCTCCGCGAACAGGACCGGGCACTGGTCAAACCGGCGCCGCTGCCGCTCGACCTGAACTCCTCGTCGGAGACCTGGCACTTGGCCGAGACCGACACCAGGGGCGGCGTGTCGCGCACCAAAGCCGAGATTTTTGCCGACGACTTCAAAGAGCGGAAGGACTCGGGGCGCGTCGATTTGCGGGGTGTGACGCTGCACATTCCCAGCAAGAATGGCGACACCTATAACCTGGTGAAGAGCGCCGCGGCGTCGTTCTTCAAGGCCGAGCACCGCCTGTATTCCGACGGCGAGGTGGAGATCACGCTGAATATCCCGTTCGAGGGACAGCCCAAACGCGCGCCCATCTCGATCAAATCTTCGGGGATCAACTACGACACTTCCGGCCGCGCCGAAACGGACCGGCCGTCGAGCTTCGCGTTCGAGCACGGCGATGGCACCGCGACCGGCGCTTCCTACGACCCCGGCACTCACCGGTTGCTCATGAAAAGCAACGTGAAGGTGGACTGGAAGCCCACCGGCCCGCACGCCAAGCTCATGAAGATCGAGGGGGGAAGCCTGGAATACGTGGAGGCGGAATCGCAGATCTGGCTCAGGCCCTGGGGGCGGCTGACGCGCGAAAGCACGGTGGTGGAAGGCGAGATCGTGGTGATTCATCTTCAGGATGACGGCGCCGGCCACAAGGAGATCCGCAAGATCGAAGCCGTCAAGGCTCACGGCAGCGATACGTACCCCAACCGAAAGCTGCAATATTCCGCCGACGCGCTGTGGGTGGATTTCGACGACGACGGACTGGCCCGCAAGATCACGGCGCAAACCAATGCGCGGCTGGTCTCGACCTCCGAAGCTACCGAGACGACGGTGACTGCGCACCACGTGGAGCTGAATCTCGAACCGGACGGCAGTCAAAGCGTGCTGACGGACGTGGCTTCTTCGGGGAATAGCGTAGTGACCGCCCGGCCGCTGCCGGCGCCCGGCCGCCAGCCCGGCGAGACGCACGTGCTGCGCAGCGAGACGCTGGACATGAAGATGCGCGACGGCGGCCACGAGATCGCGAGCATCGCGACGCACGCGCCGGGGACGCTGGAATTCCTCCCCAACCTGCCGGCGCAGCATCACCGCACGCTTGACGGGAAGGACATGGTGATCGCCTACGGGCCGCAGAACCGCATCGAGTCGTTCCGCGCCAACAGCGTGCGCACCGCGACCGACCCATCGGCCGACGAGCTGAAGCGCGACGCCGAACTGAAGCGCGAACCGCGCCAACGCGCCGTCACGGCCAGCCGCGACATGCTGGCGCACTTCGATCCCAAGACGAGCCACCTGTCTTCCATGGAACAGTGGGGCGACTTCGCGTATGAATCGGGCGACCGCAAGGCTCGCGCGGCCAAGGCCAGCCTGGATTCGAATCAGAACCTCATCCTGCTCGAGACGTCGGCGCGGATGTGGGACGCGACGGGATCGACCTCCGCCGATCATATTCGGCTGGACGAGCTCACGGGCGACTTCGCGGCCGAGGGCGGGGTGACTTCCAGCCGGCTTCCGGACAAGGACCAGAAGAAGAATTCGGAGATGCTGTCGGGGGATCAGCCACTACAGGCGCAGGCGCGCAAGATGCAGTCCTCGAACCACAATCGCGTCCTACGGTATGAAGGCGGCGTCACCATGTGGCAGGGGGCGAACAAGATCCAGGCGGCGGCGATCGATGTGGATCGCGAGAAGCGGCTGCTGGTGGCCGACGGCAACGTGGTCACCAATCTGTGGGAGCAGCCCAAGGACGGGCAGGGCGGGTTGACAACCCGCCCGCAGGTTGACAACCTGCCCCACAAGAAGGCCGCCGCGCCGGTGCTGACCGTGGTGCATGCTTCGCACCTGGTCTACACCGAGGTGGACCGGCAGGCGGTGTACACGGGCGGGGTGTTGCTGAATCGTCCGGGCCTCGACGTGAAGGCCAGGGAAGTGCGCGCCTTCCTGGCGGACTCGGGCGCCGATTCGCGGCTCGAAAAGGCCTTTGCGGAGGGCGCCGTCCAGATCGTGCAGAACTCGCGAGTGGGCACGCGGACGGGGAGCGCCGAGCACGGCGAATACCACACCGGCGAGCAAAAGGTGTTGCTGAAGGGCGGTCAGCCGAAGCTCGTGGAGCGTAAGCTCGACGGCGAACAGGTCACCACCGAGGGCCAAGAGTTGACCTACTTTGCCAACGATGATAGGCTGCTGGTAAATGGGTCGCCGGCACGGCCCGGACAAAGCCGCATTCAGCGCAAATAATCCCGCATGAGCAAACTCGAGACGAAGGAGATCTCCAAGACCTACCGCGGACGCCGTGTGGTGGACGATGTCTCGGTATTCGTGCAGCAGGGGGAAGTGGTCGGGCTGCTGGGCCCCAACGGAGCGGGGAAGACCACTTCGTTCTACATGATCGTGGGGCTGATCAGCCCGGATTCCGGCCGCGTGCTGGTGGATGAGGAAGACATCACCGATCTGCCCATGTACCAGCGCGCGCGGCGCGGCATCAGCTATCTACCGCAGGAAGCCAGCATCTTCCGCAAGCTGACGGTGGAAGAGAACCTGATGGCGATCCTGGAGACGCTGCCCATGCGTTCGCGCGAGCGGCGGGAGACCATGGAGCGGCTGATCGATCAGTTGGGCCTGGAGAAGGTGCGGCGCAGCCGCGGGTACATGCTTTCGGGCGGCGAGCGGCGGCGCGTGGAGATCGCGCGCTCGCTGGTGATCAGTCCCAGCTTTCTGCTGCTGGACGAGCCGTTCTCGGGGATCGACCCGATCCAGGTGCTGGAGCTGCAGCGCATCATTTTCGACCTGAAGCGCGCGAACATCGGGATCCTGATCACCGACCACGCCGTGCGGGAGACGCTGGTGGTGACGGATCGCGCGTACATTATCAACAACGGGCGGATTTTCCGCGCGGGCAGTCCCGAGGCGCTGGAGCGCGATCCCGAAGTCAAACGGATCTATCTGGGCGAGTCGTTTTCGTTGCGGGTGTGATTTCGTCCGGCGCGGTTTCGTACAATGGAAACCGCCGGACCCGTTCGTTCGTAACCATTCTCATGAAACCTCTGTTCCTGTTCTTTCTTGGCGCGGCGCCTGCCTTCTCGCAGCCCATTACGGCAGGGTTGAAGGCCGGCGTGCCTCTCACGGACTTCTTCAATACGGTGCAGAATGCCAGCGCCAGCGTTCCTAATCGATACATCGTCGGCGCTACCGCGGAATTACGCCTGCCTTTGGGATTGGGTGTGGAGGTGGACGCGCTTTATCGCCACCTGAATTATACGGATCGGCTGGCGAATACGGCCACGACGACGACGGTGGACCGCACTACCGCCAATTCGTGGGAGTTTCCGCTCCTGCTAAAGTATCGGTTCCCGACCAGGATCGCGCGGCCCTATGTGGATGCGGGTGTGGCGTGGGACACCTTGAGCGGTCTGACCAGTACCATCACCCAGACCATTCTTCCCTCCACGGTCTCGACCACGACCACCTCCAAGCCGGCGTCCCTGACCAACAACACCACGATGGGAATCGTGATCGGCGGGGGTGTAGACATCCACGCGCTGGTCCTTCACATTTCGCCGGAGATCCGGTACACGCGCTGGGTGGATAAGCATTTCAACTTGAACGGCGTGTTGAACAGCAATCAGAATCAGGCCGAGTTTCTGGTGGGGATCACGTTCTAGCCGTCACTGCGAGAGCGTGAATGGCACATCCTGCCGGATCACGGCCGGGATCGGTTCTCCGTTCAGCAGCGTGGGCCTGTAGACCCATTTACGTACAGCTTCGATCGCTGCGGGAACCAGCAGGGGGTGGCCGCTAACGACCTGGATGTTGGATACACGGCCATCGGCGCCAATCGTCACTGAAAGCTTAACCGTCCCCTGGACGCGCGCCTGTTGAGCGAGCGCCGGGTAAACGGGATCGACCTGGCTGACAATTTGCGCATATGGGATCGCGGTCACCTCCGGCTGGCCCGGGTATCCCGCGCGTGCCGGTGGCGGCGGAGGAGGAGGAGGCGGCGGGGCTGCCAGCATTCCTCCCTGCGTCATCTGCATTTTCATCTTCTTGGTGGCGAGCGTCTTCTGGACCCACTGATCGGCGTCGGCGATGTCGCGGGTGTACTCTTCCTTCGTGTCGCGCAAATCGGCGCGCTCGCGGATGAAGAGATTCATGTATGCCATGGCGTCGTCGTATTGCGGGTTCAGTTCGAGCGCCTTGTCGAGAGTCCGGATGCCCTCATCGAGCACCGGCCAAAACTGGCTCCGCAGACTCGTGCGCACGGCGGCGTCCGCTATCGGGCCAGGGTCCTCGGGCTTCATGCCGATCTGGGCGCGGGCCTTCGCGTAAGCCGGGTACCACTTTGACCACGCGATGAAGCCCATAGAATAGTACGCCGCGGCGTTGTTGGGATCCGCGGCGACGAGTCTCCGGTACCAGTCGCGGGCTTCATCCCACTTGCGCTGGTTGAGGTTCAGGGAACCGAGCGACGCGAGAGCCACGCGGTTGTTGAGGTCCTGCGCCAGCGCGATACGGAATTCGGCGTCGGCCTTTTGCGCGATGGCGAGATTCTCCGGAGATTCGGCGCCGGGGATGAACTGTTGCATCCAGGCCGTCGCCAGGTACAGGTGCGGCGCGATTTCGCCGGGGTTCAGGTCCACGGCCTTTTGAAAGTCCGCGGTAGCTTCACCGTACTGGGCATTCTTGAATGCCTGAACACCCCGATTGACCCATGACCGCCAGTCGGCAGGCTGGGAGTTTTGAGCCATCAAGGAGCCCACAAGAGACACCACGATCATTGTCAAACGCATAGACACCGCCCTCCGCCACAAACTTACTACCATGGGTTAGACACCGCAAATGACGAAATTGCTCCTCGCGATTTTTCTGACGGTTCCCTTGCCCGCCGCCACGCCGAAGCACTACACCTGCGCGCGCGCCTCTTCGCGGGTGCGGATTGACGGCGAGCTGGATGAAGACGCCTGGAAGCGGGCGCCGTGGACCGGCTGGTTCGTCGACATCCGCGGCGCGCCCTGGCCCAAGCCGCGCTTTGGCACGCGGGTCAAGATGCTGTGGGACGACGAGTACCTGTACGTGGCTGCACAGTTGGAGGAGCCCGACGTTTGGGCGACACTCACCAAACACGATTCGGTGATTTTCCGCGACAACGATTTCGAAGTCTTTCTCAACCCCACGGGCGATACGCGGAACTATTTCGAATTCGAGATCAACGCTCTGAACACTGGATGGGACCTGTTTCTGCCGCGACCGTACAAGCAGGGCGGCAAGGCCGACAACGGCTGGGAAATCCCCGGGCTGCTCACCGCCGTGTCGGTGGGCGGCACGCTCAACGCGCCGGGCGATCGCGACCGCGGATGGAGCGTCGAACTGGCGTTTCCGTGGACCGCTTTCCGCGAGCGTTCGGGGGTGGGCCGGCCGGATCCGGGCGCGGAATGGCGTATCAACTTCTCGCGCGTGGAGTGGCGCATCCGCGTGGTGGGCGGCCAGTATGAAAAGCTGCCGGGTCTGAAAGAGGACAACTGGGTGTGGTCGCCGCAGGGGCTGGTGGACATGCATGTCCCGGAGCGATGGGGTTGGGTGAAGTTCGCGGGTTCGCCGTAAACGGAGCCAAGGACTTGCTGTCTTCGAAGCCCGCCGTGGATGACACCGGGAGTGGAAATTCAAAGGCTCGTCATGAAACAACCTTCTCATCGCTCCCTTGCTCGCCACAGCGCGAGGTTGGCCGCGGCTCAGTAACTAAAACGAGATCTCACCGGAGAGCCGCGGAGTCGCTGAGAAAAGCGGATTGGCGGGCTCCACTCCGGGGTCGGGATCGAGAACTCGGAGGTAGCGGGGAAGCGCGATCCTGGGTTCGGCAGCGTGCCCCCAGGGCTGCTTAACGATCAAGTTGTTTGTGCGGGGCGCCTTACCTCCTGCCTAGCCGGTAGACGACTTCTCAAATTTTACGGGCTGGAATCCTAAAGAAACCGCCCCGGCGGCCCGATAAAGTAAGTATGCTCATCTCTCCACTCGAGGGTCGCGGCGGGGCCGGGAGCCTGCGCCGCGCGGTGCGCGCCGGCGCCGTCCTCGCCCTGGGTCTGGCGGGGACCGTCGCCGGCCCGGCCCAAACTCCCACTCTCCGCGATCTCATCCACACGAAGCTGGACGACCTCATGAATATGGAGGTGACTTCGGTTTCCAAGAAAGAACAGAAGCTGTCGAAAGCCGGCGCGGCGATCTACGTGATCACCCAGGAAGACATCCGCCGTTCCGGCGCCACCAACATTCCCGATCTGCTCCGTATGGCCCCAGGAGTGGATGTCGCTCAAATCAATGCCAATGTATGGGCCATCACGATTCGCGGCTTCAACGACCGGTATGCCGACAAAGTGCTGGTCCTGATCGACGGGCGGTCGGTGTACAACCCTTCCTTTTCGGGTGTGTTCTGGGAGGCGCAGGACGTGCCGCTGGACGATATCGAGCGCATTGAAGTGATCCGCGGTCCGGGAGGCACGATCTGGGGCGCCAACGCCATGAATGGCGTCATCAACATCATTACCAAGAGCGCCAGGGAGACCAGGGGCGGGAGGATCACCGCCGGTGCGGGTTCCCAAACCAGGGGGGACGGACTGCTTCAATACGGTGGATCGCTGGGCAACAAGGGGACCTACCGGGTTTTTGGCAGGTACTTCGACGTGGGCAGTCTCACTCTGGCCAATGGCGCCGCGGCGGGAGATGGGCAGCACACGGCTCACGCCGGCTTGCGGGCAGATTGGGATCTGTCGCGCGCGGACACGATGACCATCCAGGGGGACGCCTCGAGCCTCCGCGGCGGCGAGACCTACACCGGGGTTTTCTCCCAGTCGCTGCCCCTCACGAAGACCATCCGCGATCGGATTGAGATGAACAGCGGCAACGTTCTGGGCCGCTGGAGCCACGTTCTCGCGAATGGCTCCGAGATGTCCCTGCAGGTTTACGACGACTACTCCCATCGCGTCTCCGAGGGGCTCCTCGACGCGCACAACACGGTTGACCTGGATTTTCAGGACCACGTGGCCATCGGGTCGCGGCAGGACGTGGTGTGGGGACTGGGCTCCCGCGTCACCAACCTCCACTTTCGTCCGGGATACTCGGTTACCTTCGTGCCGCTGGCGCGGACGGACCTGCTGTGGAGTGCGTTCGTGCAGGACGAAGTGCAGATCGCCCGTTCGCTGTGGCTCACCCTGGGCTCGAAATTCGAGCACAACAGCTACACCGGCTTTGAATTTGAGCCCAGCGGACAGCTCGTTTGGGCGCCGGCGAAGCAACACACCATCTGGGCCTCGGCTGCGCGGGCGATCCGGCAGCCCAACGCGTCGGGCGCCGGGATCCAGATTGACGCGGCCATACTCCCCATACCGGGCGTTCCCTTTGGGCTATTAAAGATCGTGGGCAATCCGGACGCCCTCGATGCCGAGGAGCTGAACGACTTTGAGGCCGGCTATCGCGCCCAGGTGCACAAACGATTGTCGCTGGATCTGACGACGTTCTTGAGCGTTTACCACTCCCTGCACAGCGCCGAGCCTCATACCCCCTACTTCACGTCCAATCCGGGGCCGGGCCATCTGGTTGTCCCCTTGGTCCTGGAGGACCTGGCCTACGCCCGCAACTACGGCGCGGAAATCTTTCTGAACTGGACGATCACGAACCGCTGGCGGGTCAGTCCCGGCTACTCGATGATCCACATGGTGGTGAAGCGCGACCCATCCGGCCGGGATTCCACGGTGGATCTGATACCGGGCGAGAATCCCAAGCGCCAGTTTCAAGTCCGTTCTTCGCTGACTCTCCCGCGCCGCCTGGAGTGGGACGGCAGCGCAGCGTATACCGGAGGCCTCGGCAGTATGGGGGTCCCGGGTTACACGCGCGTGGATACGCAAATCAGCCGGCGTTTTGGCGAGACGCTCGAATTGGGCGTCGTCGGACAGAACCTCCTGCGGCCGCGGCACAGCGAGTATTTCGACGCGCACGGATTGAATCACACGCAGATTGAACGAAGCGTGTTCGGCAGGATTACGTGGAGTTTTTGAGGCTGGACGATGCCCGGCATGCTTCCATGGCTTAGCTTCGCGGGAATTCTGGCAGCGTTGCTCAACACCGCGGGCAAGGCCGAACAGGTGAATGAAAACAACCTGAAAGCGGCCTACGTGTACAACTTGGCCAAGTTTGTGGAATGGCCTCCGCAGTCCTTCCAAAATGCCACCGATCCCATCGTCATCTGCGTTC
The DNA here is from genome assembly GCA_041485845.1 of Bryobacteraceae bacterium. GTDB lineage: Bacteria > Acidobacteriota > Terriglobia > Bryobacterales > Bryobacteraceae > OMOG01. Next base: position 13,334 of record JBGPKH010000039.1, on the reverse strand, counting down.
TCGGAGAGAGCCCGGTACAAAACGCGCTGGCGGAAGCGGTCAACGGCGAAAGGATCGATGACCGGAAATTGGTGGTTTATCGGTATGCCGCTGTGCAGCAAATGGGCCACTGCCACCTTCTCTTCATAGCTTCGTCCGAGCGCAAGCATTTACGCTCCATTCTCCGGGATCCGAAGACATCCGGAATGCTGACGGTGGGGGAAACAGCGGACTTTCTGGAGGAGGGCGGGGCGGTCAACTTCAGGCTGGAGGGCAACCGGGTGCGGATTGAAGTCAACATGAACGCGGTGGAGCAGCGGAAGCTGCGCATCAGTCCCAAGCTCCTGAGCCTGGCCCAGATTGTGAGGAAGTGAGGGCCAGGTGAACCACGCCATGTTCCAAGGGAACCTATCGATCCGGCAAAAGCTCCGGAACATCATCATGTCGACGGTATGCGCGGCTCTGATCCTGGCCTGCGCCGCCGTGCTGGGCTCCAACTTGGCGGCGCTCCTCAGCTCCATGCGCAACGATCTTGGCGTGCTGGCGGAGATTTTCGGCTCCAACAGCACCGCGGCGCTGGCTTTCGGCGATCAGAAGGCGGCCGAAGAGGTCCTCTCGGCGCTCAAAGCCAAGGGCCACATCGTGGGAGCGTGCATCTACTCGCCGGATGGCAAACCCTTCGCCACCTACCGGCGCGCGCCGGAGTCCCGGGAATTCACGGTCCCTCCACTCGGATCCGACGGGAGCCGGCTGGAAGGCGGGCGCGTGACCGTGTTCCGGCGTATTTCGCTCCGCCGCAAAATCATCGGCGCCATCTGTCTGGAGTCCGACCTGGGCGAAATCCTGTCACGCTTCCGGGATTCGGCGGCGATCGTTCTGGTCATCCTGCTGGCCGCCTTGCTGTTGGCCCTGGGACTGTCCTCCAGGCTGCAGCGGATCATCACGGAGCCGATCGCGAATATCGCCGAAACCGCCAGGACCGTATCGTTGGGAAAGAACTACGCGGCGCGAGCGGTGAAAACCACGGACGACGAACTGGGCCAGCTCACCGTCACCTTCAATGAGATGTTGTCGGAAATCGAGCGGCGCGACGCGGAGCTGATGGAGCATCGGGACCGCCTCGAACAGGAAATCGCCGCACGCACGGTGGAGTTGGTGGAATCCAGGGACAAGGCCGAGGCAGCCAGCCGCGCCAAAAGCGCGTTTCTGGCCAATATGTCGCACGAGATTCGAACTCCCATGAACGCGATTCTAGGATATTCGCAGCTCATGATGCGCGATCCGGCGCCGAGTGCGGATGTCAAAAAGAATCTGAAGATCATCAATCGCAGCGGAGAGCACCTGCTGGCCCTCATTAACGACGTTCTCGACATGTCCAAAATCGAAGCGGGGGGCATGCGGGTCCACCCGGTGGAGTTCGATCTCGGGAGCCTGCTGGAGGACCTGGCCGGCATGTTCCGGCTGCGGGCCGCGGGCAAGAACCTGAAATTCGACGTGCTGGTGGATGGGGAGGGACCGCGACGCCTGGTGGCCGATGAAGGCAAACTGCGTCAAGCGCTGATCAATCTTCTGGGAAATGCCATCAAGTTCACCGAGCGGGGCCGGATCCAGCTTCGCGTGTCCGTCGAGCGGCGGGACGGCGGCGGGCTTTGGCTCTCGTGCGCGGTAGAGGATACCGGAGTCGGCATTGCACAAAAGGAGATGGGCACCCTGTTTCTGCCGTTTGTGCAGACTCAAAGCGGCATCAATTTCCAGGCCGGAACGGGACTGGGTCTGGCCATCAGCTCCGAGTTCATCCGCCTGATGGGCGGCAGAATCACGGTGACCAGCGAGCCGGGGAAGGGATCGGCCTTTCGTTTCGCGGTGCCGGTCGAGCCGGGGGATCCGGCCGCGGCCACGCGCGAAGCCCTCCACCGCACAGTGATTGGGCTGCCAGCCGGAAAGCCCGCGCCCCGCGTGCTCATCGTGGACGACGAACGGAACAACCGCGACTGGCTGAACCAGTTGCTGGCGGCGCTGGGCTTTGCAGTGCGCGAGGCGGAAAACGGCATCGCGGCCCTGCGCACTTGGGAGGCGTGGAGGCCGCAACTGATCCTTATGGATGTCCGCATGCCCCTCATGGATGGAATGGAAGCCACGCGGAGAATCCGCGAGGATCCCCGCGGCGGGAAGACCGTAATCATCGCGCTGACGGCGAGCGCCATGGAGGAAGACCGGCTGGCAATCATGCAATGCGGCGCGGATGATTTCCTTTCCAAGCCGTGCCGGCAACGGGAATTGCTGGCGAAGATACAAACGCACCTGGATCTGGCGTATCGGTACGAGGGCGACGAAACCCCGGCCAACACAGACCCGCTTGACGCGGAGCCGGTAGGGCCGCCGGAGCAGTTGCCGGCGGAATTGGCCGGGGCGTTGCGTGAAGCCGTCCGGGATGGTGACAAATACCGTCTGGATGAACTGATCCGGGAAGTGGCGGAACAGAGCGCCCGATCGGCACGCGCCTTGCAAGAGCTTGCGGACAATTACGAATACGACGCACTGACCAGCCTGCTGGAGACCAACCGATGACGGCAAACCAGGCACCCAAAGGGAACATCATACTGGTGGACGATCAGCCCGCCAATCTGAAGCTGCTCGATGACATGCTGCGCAGGCAAGGCTACCACGTGCGTTCCTTCCCGCGCGGCCGCCTGGCGCTGGCGGCAGCCATGCAGAACCCGCCGGACTTGATTCTGCTGGATATCAACATGCCCGAGATGGACGGCTATGAGGTCTGCGCGCATTTGAAGGCCGACGCCGGCCTGAAACAGATTCCGGTCGTTTTCCTGAGCGCGCTCAACGAGACGGACGACAAGGTGAAGGCCTTTCAATCGGGCGGCGTCGATTACATCACCAAACCCTTCCAGTTCGACGAAGTGCGCGCGCGCGTCGACACGCATTGCCGGCTGCACCGCCTTCAGCGGGCGTTACGCCTGGACAACGACCGGCTGGAAGAGACCGTCGCCCTACGCACCCGCGAGCTAGCCGAGGCGAACGCGCGGCTGACGATTCTCGATCGCGCCAAGACCGATTTTTTGAACCTCATCTCGCATGAGTTTCGCACTCCGCTGAACGGGCTGCTGGGGGTCGGCGATCTTCTGCTGGACGAGTCCAGCCCGGACGGCGAGCTGCGCGACATGTTTGAGCAATCCCGGCGGAGAATTCTCACGATCCTCGAGGACGCCTCGGTGCTGACTCAGATTGAATTGGAGAAAGGGGAGTTGGTCTGTGAACGGCTGGACCTCGATTCGATACTGGACCGCGCCATCGCACAAGCATCCGGGTTTGCGCGCTCCCGGCAGGCGGCGATCGAGCCGGGGCCGGCCGCGGCCATCTCCGTCCGTGGCGTGGAGGAGCTGCTGGTAAAGGCCCTGCAGTCTCTCCTGGAGACCGCGGTGAGGCTCTCCAACCAGGGCGCATCGGTGCACGTGGCGTGCCGTCCGGCGGCCGAGGCCGTGCACGTAGTGATCGAGAGCTTGGGGAACTCCATTCCGGCGCAGGTCATTCCCAAATTCTTCGACCTGTTCTCGGTCGGCGAAGCCATCACGCCCGACGGCGATTTCGGGCTGGGGCCGGCGGTGGCTTACCGTATTCTGTCGCTCTTCGGCGGTTCGGTCACCATCGAGAATCGCGATGGCCCGGGCATACGAGTGACGGTCTGCCTGCCGTGGGCGCCGCTTTGACTACGCCCCGCTTGGAAGGGCGCCCCGCAAAGCGCTTGTCATGAAACAACCTTCTCACCGCTCGGTTGCTCACCAAAGCGCGCGGTTGGCCGCGGCTCTGTCACGCACCTATTGCCGAGCCGCGACCGAAGGGACCGGTCCCGAAATTGGAAATATTATTTCGTGACACGCTCTAACACACCAAATCTTCGCGGCCGATCTTGAAATTCTCCAGGTTGCCCAGGATGGTGAGCGCGATCTGCTTGGGATCGAAGAAGGTCCGGGCGATGCGCTGGACGTCATCGGCGGTCACAGCTTCGATGCTCTCCACGAGGGCGTCGAGGCTGAAGAAATGGCCGAAGTACATCTCCTGCCGCGCCAGGTTGGACATGCGGCTGGCGGTGGATTCCAGGCTCAGCATCAGCGAGCCCTTGAGATGGTCCTTGGCCCGGCGCAGCTCTTCTTCGCCGATGGCTTGTTCTTTGAGCTGCCGAAACTCGTTGGTAATGGATTCCACCACTTTGCGCGCGGATTCGAGCGACGTGCCGGCGTAGATCGAGAGGCATCCCGTGTCGCGATACGGGCTGAGCTCGGAGAAGACGGCGTACGCCAGGCCCTGGCGCTCGCGGATGTTCTGGAACAGGCGCGAGCTCATGCCGCCGCCGAGCAGGGTGTTGAGCACGTAGCAGGCGAAGCGTTCCTCGTGGGGCAGCGGATAGGACGGCACGCCGAGGCAGAGGTGTACCTGCTCCAGGGCCTTCTTGTTGCGGAGGGCGATGCGCGCGTGGGTGCTGGGAACATTGTCCGGAGGCAGCGGTTCGCCCGGCGGCAAGGCTTCGAAATGCTCGCGGACCAGCGCCACCATGCCATCGTGCGTCAAGTTGCCGGCGGCGGTCACGATGACGTTGGCGGGGCTGTACATCGACTGGTAGTATCCCTGGATCATGGAGCGGTCGAAGCGCTTCACGGTTTCGCGCGTGCCCAGGATCGGCTTGCCCAGCGGATGGTCCTTCCAGAAATTCGAAGAGAAGATCTCGTGGACCAGGTAGTCGGGACTATCGGCCTCCATCTTGATCTCTTCCAGGATGACGCCTTTTTCCTTCTCGATGTCCTCGTCGCGGAACAGGGGGTGGAGCACCAGGTCCGCGAGAACATCGAAGGCCAGGGACAGGTGCTGATCGAGCACCTTGGTGTTGAAGCAGACCAGCTCCTTGGCGGTGAAGGCGTCCAGGTTGCCGCCGACGGAATCGACGGAGCGGGCGATGTCCTCGGCGGAACGGCGGGTGGTGCCCTTAAAGAGCATGTGCTCGATGAAGTGCGAGATGCCGTTCTGCTCGGCGGACTCGCGGCGGGAGCCGGAGCCGATCCACACTCCCACGGACACCGAGCGCACGTGCGGCATCGCTTCGGTAATCACGCGGACGCCGTTGGCCAGCGTGGTCATTTCGATATCCCTAACGGGACTTATAGTTGAGGTCATGTCAGATGAGGCGTGAGCGCATGCGGCCGGGCGAACCGGCGGCTTGTCCCTTAACCCTTTGTAGCACGTTCGGGCGGCGGGCGCTGATCAGGGCCGCGGGCGCCGATCCGGTAAACTGGAAATAGCATGTCCCAACCACTCGTGGGGATGGACCTCACCGATCTTCGCGAGGCCCTGGGCCCCGGCCTGCCAGGATATCGAGCCAAACAGATCTACGAAGCGATCTACCGCGGGGAGGCATCCGACTTCGTACAAATCTCAAACCTTCCCCTGCAAATGCGCGAGGACCTGGCGGCGCGGCACGCCCTCGGGCTGCCCGAGATCGCGCGGGTATACCAATCCTCCGACGGGACGCGCCGGTACTTGTTGCGGCTCGAGGATGGGCGAACCGTGGAGACCGTGCTCATGCCCGAAGGCGAGCGCGACACGATCTGCATTTCGAGCCAGGTGGGCTGCCCGGTGGACTGCAAGTTCTGCATGACGGCGCTGCTCGGCCTGGAGCGCAGCCTGACGGCCGGGGAGATTGTCGGCCAGGTGCTGCTGGTGGCGCGCGAGCATGGGCTTCGACGGGATGGCGGGCGGCTGAACATCGTGATGATGGGGCAAGGCGAGCCGCTGCTCAACCTGGCGAACGTAGTGAAGGCCACGGGCATCCTGCTCGACCCCGGCGGGTTCGGACTCTCTCCGCGGCGCATCACCGTCTCGACGGCGGGAATCGTTCCGAAGATCGAGGAACTGGGGCGCGAGCCGGTGCGGCCGAAGCTGGCGATTTCGCTGAACGCGTCGACCGAGGAGTCGCGCCAGGAGCTCATGCCCATCACGCGCAAATACCATTTGAAGGACCTCATGGGAGCGTGCCGGGCGTATCCTCTGCGCCCCTGGGAGAAGCTGACGTTCGAGTATGTCCTGCTGAAGGGCGTGAACGACACGGATGGAGACGCGCGGCGCGTGGTGAGGCTGCTGGCCAATCTAAACTGCAAGGTGAACCTGATCGCGCTGAATCCGGGGCCGGAGATTCCGTACGAAACGCCCGGCGCGGAGCGGGTGGCAAGCTTCCAGGAGATCGTGCGGCGATCGCTGCCGTGCTTCGTGCGCAAGCCGCGCGGGTTGGATATCTACGCGGCGTGCGGGCAATTGAAACGCGCGGGCTGAAGCGCAGCCTCGGCGTGCTCAGACCTGCCAGGGGCGCGATCAAAAAAGGCACATGGCAACAAGCCGCTTCCCGAGGCGCAGTAATTCCGGCACAGACCGGGGCCAAGACCGGCGGCACAGACCGGCCGCCAAGACCGGCCGCCAAGACCGGCGGCACAGACCGGCCGCCAAGACCGGCCGCCAAGACCGGCCGCACAGACCGGGGCCAAGACCGGCCGCCAAGACCGGCGGCCAAGACCGGCGGCACAGACCGGGGCCAAGACCGGCGGCTCCAATTCCTGCCGCTGAGCCGGCTGGAGACGCGGCACAGCAACCGCCGGCTAGACTTTGACGATGCTGCGCAGCGCGGCATCCCAGGGGGCGCGATAGGGGCGCACGCACATGGCGGCGGCTTCTCTGTCGCCGACGACCTGTTCCTTGTCGGGGTCCCAGCGAATGGATCGGCCGAGGCGTAGCGACATGTTCGCCAGATTGCAGACGGTCGAGACGCGGTGCCCGTCCTCCACTTCACACAGCGGGCGCTTGCGCGTGCGCATGGAGTCCAGCCAGTCGCGCTCGTTCATCGCCATGGTGTCTTCGCCGCCAGTGCCGTAGCGGGCGTCCGAGGCCACTCCACCCCTGGATGCCTCGATCCAGGGAGCCGGTTTAGTGTCGGTGTAGACCGGCCCGCCCGTCGGATGGCCTTGGAAGCGGGGAATGTCATTGACGGGATCGATCTTGTTCTCTGGAATCACTTCGTAGCCGCCGCTCAGCACCATGCTGCCCTTGGTGCCGAGATAGACCTGGCCGCGGCTCGCGGGGTCGCCGCGCATGGCATTGGCCTCGCGGATGGAGTAATTGACGGTGAAGCCGGGGAAGACCCACAGGGCGTCTTGCAGGTCCGGTGTTTCGCCATCGTCCTCCAGGGCGAACCGGCCGCCGGCGGATGTCACCAGCGACGGGCCTTTCACGTTCATGAGCCAGAGAACCTGGTCGAGCGTGTGGGCGCCGAGGTTGGTCATCTGGCCACCGGAATAGTCCCAGAACCAGCGGAAATGGTAAAGCGAGCGGTGCGCCGCATAGGGCTTTTTGGGCGCGGGCCCGAGCCACATGTCGTAGTCCAGCGCGGACGGCGGATCCTGCACGGGCGTCTTGCCGAAACCCGGATAAATGTTGCGCGACGATGCGATGCGAATGGAGTGAATCTTGCCCAGTTTGCCGCTCTCGACCATCTTCTTCGCCTCGGCCACGCCATTGCCGTGGCGGCGCTGCGTTCCCACCACGACGATCCGCTGGTGCTTGCGAGCGGCCTCGATCATCCACTTGCCTTCGTCGATGAAGACCGTCATGGGCTTTTCGACGTACACGTCCTTGCCGGCAGCGCAGGCCATGATGGTCAGAAGCGCGTGCCAGTGGTCCGGCGTGGACACCACGACTCCCTGGATGTCCTTGTTCTCGTACATTTTTCGAAAGTCGCTGTAGCCTTTGGCATTGGCGTTTCCGATGAATTGCAGGCCCTCTTCGACGCGGGGCTTGTAAACATCGCAAAGGCCGGCGAGATCGACATCCGGGAACTTTTTGAAATCCGCGACGTGCTGTTTGCCGATGAGGCCGTAACCGATGAAACCCACGCCGATGCGGTCGTTGGCTCCGAGGATGCGCTGATAGGATGCCGCCGTCAACGCGGCCGCACCCAGAAAAGCGCGCCGGGTCGCGCTGCCGGTCTCGGGACTCCCTGGTGTTTGTTGGTCCATGACTTCCTCGCTATGGGAATTTAGGGGATTGGCACCCGCTTGACCGATTAAGGTCGAAGTATATAAGATGGCGCAGCCGAAATCAATCGGGGTGGGCCCCGAGTTGGGCCAGGTTAGCCGGCCCAATCCCACTCTTTGCGGCCGGCTCGGCCCAGCAGGCGGGAGGCCTCGGGATCGCCCACGACCTCTTCTTTTTCGGCGTCCCAATGCAACTTCCTGCCGGTGTCGTACGAGAGGTTTCCCAATAGGGGCACGGTGGTGGAGCGGAAGCCTGCTTCGATATCGGCTTCGGGCCGTTGGCGGCTGCGCACGGCGGCGATGAAGTTGGCGGCGTGGAGCGGCGTGGCGTCGGTGGTGTTCATATGAAAACGCTCCAGCGGCTTGCCCTCGGGGCGCGATTCGGGGAAGATCTCGTAGCCGATGCGGTCGGCAAACAGAGCGCCATTGGTGCCGTAATAGGCCTCGCCGTGCGGGCGGTCCTCCTCGCCGCGGGCGTTGTAGTATTTCATTCCGGGGGTGTGGCCGCCGGTTCCCTGGCCGTTCAGCAGGCACGCCTCGTAGCTCAAAATGAAATTGGAATATTCGTAGGTCACCTGGAGGATGTCGGGGATGTTGCCGGCGTCATCGATGCGGAAGCGCGCGCCGGTGGCCGAGATGGTCTTACGCGCGGTGGCGCCCATTACCTGGTGCACGGTGTCGAAACGGTGGGTGCCGTAATCGGTGATGTATCCGCCGGCGTAATCGCGGAACCAGCGAAACGAGCTGAGGAACCGCTTGCGATTGAAGGGGACCTTGGGCGCGGGGCCGAGGTAGAAATCCCAATCGAGCCCTTCGGGCGGAGCGGAGTCGGGTTCGCGTCCAATTCCGTTCGGCGCCATGTTGACGTAGTTCCAGACGCGGACGAAATGCACGCGGCCCAACTGGCCGCTTTGGACTACCTTCTGGACATCCTTATAATGAGGCGCCGAGCGGTGCTGCATGCCGGCCTGCACGATGCGGTTGTGGCGGCGGGCGGCCTCCACCATGCGGCGGCCCTCGCGGATGTTGTGCGACACGGGCTTTTCGACGTAGACATCCTTGCCGGCCTGGCAGGCGAGCACGGTTGCGCCGGCGTGCCAGTGGTCGGGAGTGGCCACCAGGACGGCGTCGATATCTTTGCGCTCGAGGAGCTTGCGAAAATCCTGGTAGGCGGAAGCGCTTGGACCGGCCCATTCACGGGCCTTTTCGGCGTTCGGCCGATAGACATCGGCGGCGGCGGCGAAGTCGACCCCGGGGGCCTGCCGCATGAAGTTGGCGACGTAGCGGCCGCGGCCTCCGCAGCCGATCAGCCCGACGGTGACGCGGTCGTTCGCGCTCATCATCTGGCGCGTGGATCCCGCCACAGCCGCGGCGGCGCCCAGAAACGTACGACGTTGCATAAGAGTGGTATAGCAGGGATTGAGGACGGGGGCCAGGGGTGGGGCCGTCGTCAGCCAGGTCAATAATCAGACCGGGTTTGCCCGGAGCCTCCGGTTACGGCAGCGGAAGGCCGCTCAGCCGCTTCATCGGCCGCCTCCCGGCGGCAGCGGCTCATAAATCACGAATGCAAAGCGGGGGGGTGAGATGACCGCTAAACTCCGCGTGAGTCCGGAACAGAGCATCGGTCCCTATCGCATCACGGTCAAGCTGGACGAGAGCGGAATGGTCGCCGTCTACCGTGCCACCGATACGCGCCTCAACCGCGACGCCGCGGTCAAAGTCCTACCCGAGGGCTTCGCGCAGGACGCCGCACATGCAGCGATTCGAGCGCCCGAACGTGCGCGAGACTGTGCCACGCGCCGGAGGTGGTAGCGGAGACGATCTGGCCGGCCATGGCTCACTCCAGAGTGGCCAGCCAGATGTCGGCTTCCGTGACAACCAGGCTGAAATAGATCATGCGGTCGTCCCGCGAGAGTGCAAAACGCCGGTCCACCTCGTTCGGCTGGAGAGATAAAACTTCGTGAACCTTCTTAGTGCCGCTGTCGACCAGGTAGATCCTGCCGCCGCTGTTAACTAACAGCCTCTTGCTGTCGCTCAGCCACCGAGGCAGCGATCCGAATTCAGTCAGCCGTTCGAACTGCTGGGACTGCAAAGAATAAATGGTAATGCCTAGAAAAGTCCCATCAGGATTGACACGGTATCCAGCCAGCTTTTTGCCATCGCGAGACCAAGACACAGCGGCAAACCAGGCATTCGCATCGTGTAGCTGGGGTAGAGACTGGACAGCCTGCTCTGTCCACGGCTTCGAAGCCTGCATGATGAACGGGCTGCCGTTCATGACATTGCAGGCGAGGCGCATGCCATCCGGCGACCAGGTAGGGAATAGGACGTCTCCGGTGGGAATGTAAGTCAGTTGCCGCAGCCCGCTGCCATCCGGGTTGATGCTCCAGACGTTGAATCTTCCGGCCCGGTTCGACTGAAAGGCAATCTGTCTGCCGTCAGGGGACCAGCGCGGCATTAAATCTCTGTAGGTAGCGTCCGTAAGCTGGCGCAGGCCCGTGCCATCCGCGCCGACGACAAATATACCTTCGTGGTTGCCGCGAGAGTCGAACGCGATCCAGCGGCCATCGGGAGAGACATCGGGATCCAGCGCCCCCGTGGAACTCTGCATCACCGGGACCGGCGGCCCCACAATGGTTTGGGTTGAGGGATTAAAGCCGACCTTCTGAAGAATCATCGCGCGAGCCTGCTGGACATACGCGATTTGCCGGGTATTCCTGGGAAAGCTCATGTAACCGCTGTAAGGCGAGGGCGTGGTCACCTGCTCTGCCGGCCCAAATACCTTGCCCGATTTTTCCTCGATCGGTATGCGCCAGAGATTCATGCTGCCGCTCCGATCGCTCGAGAAATACAAATATGCTCCGTCGGGCGACCATGTCGGATTCCAGCTCACATAGGCGCCGCCTGTCATGCGAGCCGCCTCGCCCCCGCTCGCGGGCAGGGTCCAAATGCCGCGCTGTCCTTCCAGCACGCCCCAATAGGCAATGCGGTGGCCGTGAGGAGACCAATGGGGCTGGACGGCGTCAGGGATTCTTGGCGTAAGGAGCCGTTTTTCACCAGTAGACACGGTTACGGAGAAAAGCTGGCTATTGAAGGAGCGGTAATCCGGACGCTTAAAACCAACTGTTGCGCATGCGATTTCGGTTCCATCCGGGGACCAGGCCGGGTTGTAGCCGAAATCGGTGAGACGCTTGACCGATTCGCCGGTAGCGCCCATCACGAAGATCCCGCCCCCATCTCGTTCCGAGCGAAAAGCGATGCGCTCGCCGTCCGAAGAAAAAGCCGGTTGTGTATCGTCGGCCGGGGAGTCTTTCGTCAGATTGATGGCCGTCTTCCCGCCGACTCTTTGGAAGTAGATGTCCCAGTTGCCGGAAGCGCTGCTGGCGTACACCAGAGACTTGCCGTCGGGGGAGAGGCTCGGCCAGATCTCTTGTCCCGGTTGATCGGTGAGTTGGGTAAAGGTGATGTTCTTCAGCGACGGTCCTGGGGTACGCTGCGTTACCGCATACCAGACCAGCCCCGCTGCCGCTAACATCACCACGCCAGAGCCGAACGCCAGCGCGATCCTGGGTCGCCGCTTTGCCCCCACCGCCGCAGTCGCCGCGGCGGTAGCGCCACGCTGCAGACGCTTCAGATCCGCCCGCAGCTCGGCGGCGGTCTGCGCCCGCACCTCCCTGTCCTTCTCCAGCGCCTTGTTGATGATCCGCCCCAGCTCCTCCGGCAATTCCTCCGGCGCCGGCGGCTTCGTCAGAATCCCTTCGAAAATCGACGCGCTGGTCGAACCCGGAAACGGCAGTTTCCCGGTGGCCATCTCGTATAGCACCACCCCAAAGGAGAACAGGTCAGTGCGTGCGTCCAGTTCCGCGCCCCGCGCCTGCTCCGGGGACATGTAGGCGATGGTTCCCACGGCCGTCCCCGGCGAGGTCATGGCCGCTTCCGGACAGGTGAGCGTCGAAGCCTGGGACAAGCCCGCACCCCCGGCTGCGCCGGTGGGCGTGAGCTTCGCCAGCCCGAAGTCCAGGATCTTCGCGTGCCGCCACTCGGTAACGAAGATATTGGCCGGCTTGATGTCGCGGTGGATGATGCTCTTGCGGTGCGCGGCATCCAGCGCATCGGCGATCTGCACTCCCAGTTCCACCACTTCCTCCATCTTCAGCGGCTTGCCTGAGATGCACTGGCGCAGCGTCTGTCCTTCGAGCAGCTCCATGGCAATGAAGGTGCGCCCGTCGTGCTCTCCGAGCTCGTAGATCGTGCAAATGTTGGGGTGGTTCAACGCCGAGGCGGTGCGGGCTTCACGCTTAAGACGCTCCAGAGCCACGCGGTCGCGGGCAACCTCTTCGGGCAAGAATTTGAGCGCAACGGCGCGGCCCAGGTCGATATCTTCGGCCTTGTACACCACACCCATACCGCCCTCGCCGAGTTTAGCGACGATCCGGTAATGCAGCACGGTTTGGCCAATCATTGTTGGACCGCCTTGCAAGGCAGTTTACACCCTGGCAATGAAGACCGCACCGTCAGGGCGGTTTAGTTCCGGGCGCGTGCTTCAGTCCCGTGATCATCCCGGCAAGGCCGCGAAAATCGAGGTGTCCCTGCCTCGTCTCCTGCATAGCCTCGCCAAGAACGTCCCGGGCTTCATCGATTACTTCTGCGAGGAACAGGGTATCGACCTTGCCGGCGAGCAGCGAGGGGCATCGCTGTGAGCACGAAGAAGGCCAGGACAAACTTCCAACTCAAGGTCAGTCTGCGCGACATCGAGCCGCCGGTCTGGCGCCGCGGACCGCAGGCTGCAACGGGAATGGGAGAGCATCCATCTGAAGATTGCAGCGATCCTGGAGTCGTACACGGACAAAGAGGAGTAGGCGCGGGAGAGGATCACGTCTTGGTATGATGCCATCGGAGATGGCTCAAGGAACAGCGAGATGAAGATGAAGAAATTCGGCGAGAAAAACCTGGACGTGCTCCAGAATATCGAGTTCGGCATTGTTCAGGTGTACCGCGCCGACCGGTCGCTGCTGGACGTTGACGTGAAAGACGCAATCGACGCCCTGGTCCGGCGCTATCACTCCGAGGAACAGGGGCGCACACCACCAACGATGACACTGGGCGAGCGGGCGGAGCGGGTCTTCCGGTCGGTCCAATCGATATGCGAGTGGCGCATGGGAAGGGCTGCGTTACCTCCCGAGACGGCGATGCCCGAATCGGGGATTCCGGTCGCCGAACTCGTCGGGTGTCTGCGCGAGATCCAGAAGTCGATTCCACGCTGGTCCCAGC
>JBGPKH010000038.1:0-26315 GCA_041485845.1 Bryobacteraceae bacterium | reverse complement strand
TTAGGAGTCTGGCAGGATACGACTGGTTGTAGAAGCTCGAGGAGTTCGGAAGCGCTGCCGGTCCAGTGGCGGCGCTGCTCGAGGAGGTTGCGGACGGCCTCGACTATGGGGTGGGGCGGGGATGGCAGAGCGAAGGCCTGCTGCATTTCCTCTTCGGTCGAGCCCAGCGCCGGGCTGGCGGCCATGGCCCAGGCGAGCGCGTTGGCACAACGTCCGGCGGGCGGGTTCAGGGGCGAGATGCGGCTGAGGGCGGTAGCGACGGCGGTGCAGAGCGCTCCGACGATGACGGGACTGGCTTCTTCGAAGACCGTCAGGAGGTGGTCCTCGTTGCGGGTACTGGCCGGGGAGAGGGGCGGAAACGTTACGGTGAGGGCGCGTTCGGCGAGGTCGGCGGGACAGGACCATTGCCCGGTGACGGTGAGCAGCACGGGACGCTTATAGGATTGCTGGAGCGGTTCGGGCACGTGCCCGGCGGTCTCGCGGACGGTGGCGCCGAGGCCGGAGGAGAGGCGACAGAGGGCATCGGTGAGTTGCGGCGAGAGAGTGGAAATGTGGTCGAAGGCGAGGATCCAGTTGTGGCGGGCGAGGGTGAGGAGGTCGCGAACGGAGGCCGGAATGGGAGTGAGGGGCGACGTGCAGGGATCGATGAGGGAGCGGAGCATGCGGGCGGCCAAGGATTTGCCGGAACTGGGCGGCCCCTGGAGGATGAGTACGGGGAAGGGGCCATAGGGGCGGAAGGCGGCCAGGAGCCAGGCGAGGCAGCGGAGCCAGGCGGCGAGGGAGGGCAGATTGAGGCAGGAGCGGAAGGTATCCCAGGGGCCGGGGGCCACGGGGCGGGGGCCGGGGAGCGCCTGCACGGGCGCGGGGAGGGGGCCGGTGGAGCGCGAGGTCTGGAGGAGGACGCCTTCCCCGGCGGTGACTTTCCAGCCGCCAGGAGAGATTTCGACAAACTGACATTCGGGGTTAGCGAGATCGAGGAGGATGTGGTCGGGCACGCGGCCGCCATTGCGGGAGGCGACGCGCCGAAATACGGAGAGTCGCTGGTGGGCGGGGTCAGAGTGGGCCTCGGCTTCGAGGTGATTGAGGACGGCGTGGAAGGCGCGGGAGCCAGGGATGGCGTCGTATAAGGCGAAGAATTCATGGAAGAACCAGTGGCGAAAGGCGGGGGAGCGGATGGGGAGGATGTAGAAGCCTCCGGAGGGGCCGGGGAGGCGGACGAAGGCCTGGCCGTCGACGGCGGTGAAGGGGATGCCGCGTTGGGCGATGGCGATCAGTGGATCAGGTCGCATCAGTCTTCCTTAGTTCCGATGTACCATGACGACTTCGGGGCCGCGGGCTTTGAGACCCGGAAGTAGTTGAAATGATTCAGAAAATTTTTCCGAAGAACTCGTGACTCAGTTTCTGGGGGGGCGGGTTGGGGGCGTCTCCAGCGGTTACAGTGGCAAAAGGGCCCCTCTGGCTTCTCCGCCAAGCCTGCGGCATGGACTACTCCGGGTTCGCCGCGGGCATAGTCACGGCGAACCACCGGAACAGGGTGGAAGAAAGCGCGGGACAACGTCGAAGGTATGCTGCACGGCCGGGGCGGGGTAGATCTACAGGTTGGACGGGTGTAGATCGTCCCGCGAGAGGCTGGCCGGAACGATCGTCAGATGACTGGTTAGCGCGACCGTGCGGGTGCCCTGGGTGCTACGCGGCGCGCTGTCGAAAATCAGGAGGGGGCGGGAAGCCGAGCGCATGCCAGCATGATGGATAGTTCCGATGAGGGGGCAGGGAAGTGGCGCACTCTCAACCGCCTTCCATCATTGCCATTTTTAATGGCATATGGTATTGTTGATGGCATGGAACTCAGGATCGATAAATCGGGGCGGATTGTCGTCCCCAAACCTCTCAGGGAGCGTCTGGGCTTCAAGCCGAACACGGAGCTGGAGGCGATTGAGCAGCCGGAGGGCGTGCTTCTCAAGAGGATCGACCAACGGCCTTCCATGGTCAAGGTCGATGGTCTGTGGGTCCATCAGGGCAGCGCAGAACCGGGGGCAAACTGGGAGCGCATCCTTGAGGACGTGCGCGAGGAGCGGATTGAGTCCGTTCTGAAGGCGTAACCAGTGGATATTCTCTTCGACACGACAGTTCTGGTTGCCGCCTCCGAGCAAAGCCATCCGCATTACGCGCAAGCCAGGCCTGCGCTGCTGCGCGTCGCCGCGGGGCAGGACAAGGGATTTATGGGCCTGCACTCGATCGCGGAAGTGTTTGCCGCACTCACACGCCTGCCGGTTCAGCCGCGGATACATCCGGTTGAGGCGGCGCGCATCGTCACCGATAACATCCTGCCGCATTTTTGAGGTCGTATCCATCGGCAAAGAGGAATACCTGGAGGCACTAAACACGATGGCAAGCGGCGGATGGATCGGCGCGAAAATTTACGACGCTCTGCTGCTGCGCTGCGCGGCAAGGTGCGCGGTGGAGCGTATTTACACGTTCAATCTCGGGGACTTCGGAAAGTTGGCGCCGGCCGGTCTGCAAGAGAAAATATGCGCACCATGAGCAACGGAAATCTTGCCGGCTTTGCCCCGCGCCGAACCCTTCGCCGGTAAATCCGGTTACTCGTCCTCGCGGTCGTCGCTGCCGTGCCTTAGCTCCAGACGATGGCGTTCATGCCGGCCGTGCGGAGTTCCTCCAGATCGCCGACAGCCTGCTTGTGCTCCTGGACCGCTTCCAGATGGGCCTGAAGGGTGGCTTCCAGAAGGTTGATGATGCACTCCGGCGGCCGGCCGGTGTTGAGGACATGGGCAATCTTGTTGAGGCGTCGCGGGCGCGGGCGAGTTCGAAAATGAACTTTCCCAGAAGCTTGTCATCGACTCGCGGGGGGCGGCCGCTGGGCAGGGGAACGTTGAGCAGGGCATGATCCGGGTCCTGGAGGCTGCATATGGCGTAGCGTAGGCCAGTTTCTTGGGGGAGGGGGGGTTGGGGGCGTTTCCAGCAGTTGCGGTGGCTAAAGGGGCTAAAGGGCCCCTCTGGCTTCTCCGCCAAGCCTGCGGCATCGACTACTCCGGGTTCGCCGAGGGCATAGCCACGGCGAACCGCCGGAACAGGGTGGATGGGAAGCGCCGGGCAACGTCGAAGGTATGCTGCACGGCCGGGGCGGGGTAGATCTACGGGTTGTGCCGGTCAGCGGCCGTCAACGGGCTGCCGGTGAATCATCGCGCAGCCATTTTTCCAGAGCTGCATGAATCAACTCTGCGGCTGTCGCGTCGAAAAGCAGCACGCGAGAAATCATTTGATGGTAATCCTGTGAGTCCCAGTGAGCTTGCATGACTCCCTCGACGGAGTGCCGGTCGCTGCCTGTCAGCACGTGAGCGATCTCGTGCGCCATCACGTGGCCTAAAAGAGGTCCCTGGATCTCGCGTGACGAACCTTTCAGGACGCGGTCACAGAGCACGTGGATCCGGGTCCCGGAGGCTGCATATGGCGTAGCGTAGGCCAGGGCGCCAGGGTGAAGATCCTCAGGCACTCTGGCATCGAGTTGCATCTCGACGATCACCGCAGCCTCTGCTTTGGCCGGATGTCCCGCTCTGGTGCGCCATACGACCGGAACGCCGATGCCGGCGAAGATCCGGGTCGCCGTCAATTTCGCCAGCCCCACAACAGACGCGAGTGGCGCGTTGTCCTGCCGCAAGACGATGACCACGCTTGGGCCGCGGCGCAGTTTGGGGACGGAGGCGGTACTCGGGGCAGTCCCCGGGTGTGTGCTCCGCTGGATGACCTGGGCGCCAAGTCCCGCGGCTCGCGGCCCCGGGGGCGTCGGAATCCTCAAGCAGGACTCCATGTCGCCGGCAATTCCAGCCGGCGCCTTCGGGAGGAACACGAAAGCCAGCAGTATTCCCCAAGCCCGATTCGTCGTCATTTTCCCCTCCCCGCACGATTGCCGTGGTGAGAGCGAGTCTGGAGCCGGGCAACGGATACCTCGATGCAACGCGGGTTAAATGGGGATCAAACGTATCGCACGGGCTATGAGCTTGAGGACTAAGAAGTTGTGATAGACTTTGGGGACGTGCCCGAGGGAAGAATGGGCGCCGGCCGTGCCGAGGCGCCGCGCGTCATCATGCGCTTCGGCTCTTTCGAACTCGATGTTCGCGCGGCCGAGTTGCGCAAGCACGGAATCAGGATTCGTCTGCACGAGCAGCCCTTTCGAATCCTGCTGATTCTGCTGAACCACCCCGGGGAGGTAGTGCTTCGCGAGGAGATCCGCAAGGCGCTTTGGCCCAACGATACGGTCGTCGAGTTCGACCATGGCATTAACGCCGCCATTCAAAGATTGCGCGACGCGCTTAGCGATTCCGCGGACAACCCTCGCTACGTGGAGACTTTGGCGCGGCGGGGTTACCGGTTCATCGGATCCCTGGAGCCTCCCCAGCCAGCCCAACCAGAGGAAGCTGCGCCAGAGCCGCCAGCAGAAGCGATTGGCGATCTGGACCCCAGCCACCTGAGCGGTGAGACGTTCTCCCACTTTCGGGTGATCGAGAAGCTGGGGAGCGGCGGCATGGGTGTGGTCTACCGGGCCGACGATCTCAAGCTGGGCCGCCAGGTGGCCCTAAAATTCCTGCCGCTTCCCGCGTCGGAATCGTCCCCGCAGACGCTCGAACGTTTTCAGCGAGAGGCGCGCGCCGCTTCAATGCTGAACCATCCGAACATCTGCACGATTCACGGCGTGGAAGAATTCGCGGGGCAGCCGGTGATCGTCATGGAGCTGCTGGAAGGCGAGACGCTTGCGGAGCGGCTGGCCAGAGGTCCGCTGCCACTGGAAAGGGCGCTGCCGCTGGCGATTCAAATGGCGGGAGCGCTGGCCGAAGCGCATCACAAACGGGTTGTTCATCGAGATCTGAAGCCGGCGAACGTGATGCTGACGAAATCCGGAGTGAAGGTGCTGGATTTCGGGCTGGCCAAAGTGGAACGTGCAGTTGCCGTGGGAGAGAATTCGCCGACCCAAACCACGCAAGTGGGCGCCATTCTGGGAAGCCTGCATTACATGTCTCCGGAACAGGTGCAGGGTAAGGAAGCGGATGCGCGCAGCGACATCTTCAGCTTCGGATGCGTGCTGCTGGAAATGGTAACGGGCGAACGCGGCTTCACCGGCGACACGGCGGCGGATCTGATGAGCGCGATTCTAACGAAGGACCCGCTGGAACGGGTTGCTTCCGCTACCACAGTGTCGCCCGCGATCCACCGTATCTTGCGCCACTGCCTGGAGAAGGACCCCGATGAACGGTTCCAGTCGGCACGCGATCTGGCATTCGACCTGGAAGCACTCTCGGGAGACTCCGTAATTCCGGCTGGGTCAACGGCAGCGATCGCGCCGCGAAAACTGGATTGGCGGATGGCCGCGGCCGCGATGTTGGTGCTGATGGCGGTGGCTGGGTCCTGGTGGGCAATTCGCGGGTCCAGCTCTTCGGAACCCGCGAAGTTCCAGCGCTTGACCTTCCGCCGCGGTTTCATCCAGGGCGCGCGGTTCACGCCCGACGGGCGATCGGTGATCTATGCCGCGTCCTGGGAAGGACAGCCGCTGGAGCTGTTCTCGACTCAGCCGGGAAGTCCGGAGTCGCGCGCGCTGGGGTTTCCATCCACCGGGCTGCTCGCGATGTCGGCAACAGGGGAGATGGCGGTCTCCACCAACTGTCGCATCTTCCTGACGAAGAGCGTGGGAACGCTGGCGGAGATGCCTTTGGGCGGCGGCGCGCCCCGCGAAATTCTGGAACAAGTCCTGTCCGCGGACTGGGCGCGGGATGGAAAGCGGCTGGCGATCAGCGTGGCCGAAGCCAACGGCCGGCCGAGCAGGCTGGAATTCCCCATCGGGCAAGTGCTCCTGGAAGCGAGCGGCACGGGCTGGGCGGGCGACCTCAAAATCTCACCCAAGGGAGACCTGGTCGCCTTCGCCGACCATTACTATGCGGGGGACGACGGGTCCGTGGCGATTGTGGATCTACAAGGCCGCAAGAGAACGCTTACCGGGATCTTTACCGCCCTGCAAGGACTGGCGTGGTCGCCGAACGGCAGGGAAATCTGGTTCACGGGAGCCACGGAGGGGAGCGGCGAGCGACGGTTGTATGCAGTTACTCTCTCCGGCGGAATGCGAGTGGTGGCGCAATTGCCGGCCAATCTCAAGCTGCTTGACATGGCAACCGACGGACGCCTGCTTCTGGCACGGGAAGAGTCGCGGTCGAGCGTGCACTTTGTGGGTGCCGGGCAGTCCAGCTCTCGCGATCTGAGCTGGCTGAGCTGGGCGACCCATCCATTTCTGTCGAAGGACGGGAAGACTCTGATCATGACGGAGAACGGGGAAGGGACTCGCGGGAGGGATGTGATCTTCATCCGCGGCACGGATGGTTCGCCAGCCGTGCGTTTGGGCGACTGGCTTGGACTATCGCTTTCGCCGGATGGGAAATGGGTGGTTGCGACAACCGACCCCGCCGCTTCGGAGGCTCCACAGAGGCGGCCCGACCTCACACTGCTGCCGGTGAAGGCCGGAAAGCCGGTTCCGATCCAGACCGGATCGCTGAACCTCAGCGGACCTATCCCTACTGTCACTTGGTTCCCGGACAGCCAGCGGATCCTGTTTTCGGCGAGGGAAGCGGGACACGAGGTCCGTACTTTTGTCCAGGATATCGTCGGAGGCCAGGCGCGCCCCGTAACGCCGGAGGGGCTTAGCGGGGAGGTTCTGACGGCGGATGGGGATACTCTGCTGGTCCACGATTCCCAGTCGAACGCCTTCCTGTACACGATCGGTGGCGGCACGCCGAAGCGGCTGCCGTTTCTCACCCCGGAAGACCAGGCACTCAGTTTCAGCGCGGATGGCAGATCACTCTACGTCTCGAAGCGCGGCGAGCGTCCACCCAAGGTCTGGCGGGTTGAGCTGGGCACCGGACGTATCGAAATTTGGCGCGAGGTCCCGTTCATAGATGCCGCGGGTTTCATGTCCATAACAAGCCTTCAGATTACGCCCGATGGAAAGTCGCTGGCCTACTCGGTCACAAGAGTTCTTTCGGCGTTGTACCTGGTGGCGGGGCTGAAATAAGGTCGCCGCCGAAGCATTCTCTTATGGCCAACTTCAAGAGTTTTGATGAAGCCCAGGTCCACATCCTGACGGCCGATATCGAGACAGCCCGCCAGATCGCCATCCGCTGCACGCGATTCCCTCCGGGGGCGATGACGCTGCTGCAGGAAGCCTTCGGCATGGACTCCGCGGATCCCCGCCAGGTGGAGCAAATCAGGGCGGTCTACCGGGGGTTCGCGGCGCGCATGGCCACGGCGAACCTGGAGTTCCACCCGGGCATCGGCGACCCCGCGGCCCTGGAGTTCGACTCGTTTCCCGACCGCGCCCGGACGAATACGATCCTGGTGAGGCCGTCGTACTTCTTCAAGGCGCCGGTGGACCGGGCACTCACCCTGCTGCATCACTACGTCCACCTGCGTTTTCCGCGCAATCCGGGCGACGGACATCCCGGCGGCATGCTGGCCATGTTCGCCCGCGGAAGTATGCGCATGGCGTTCCAGGACGCCTCCCGGAACCCATACTGCTATGAGTACTTCGCGCGGTTTCTGCGGTTAGTCTGACACGGCGCCGCGATGTGTGTTTCAATCAGCATTTAGGACCTTCATGCCTTTCATCCACGAAGATTTTCTGCTCACCAATGCGGCAGCGCGCCGACTCTACCACGACTACGCCAAGGGCGAGCCCATCCTGGACTACCACTGCCACCTTCCGCCCCAGGACGTCGAAGCCAACCGGCGCTTTCAGAATCTCTTCGAGATATGGCTCGAAGGCGACCACTACAAGTGGCGCGCCATGCGGGCCGACGGAGTGGCGGAACGCTACTGCACCGGCGATGCGCCGCCCCGCGAGAAATTTCTGGCGTGGGCGCGCACGGTGCCGCACACCCTGCGCAATCCGCTGTATCACTGGACTCACCTGGAACTGAGCCGCTACTTCGGCATCGACGAGCTGCTCGACGAATCGAGCGCCCCGCGCACCTGGGATCGCGCCAACGAACTCCTGACCGGCGACGACCTGCGGGCCCACGGCATCCTGAGCAAATTCCGCGTCAAAGCCGTGTGCACCACGGACGATCCGACCGACGACCTCTCCTGCCACAGGGCCATCGCCGCCTCCGGCCTCGACACCAAAGTCTTCCCCACCTTCCGGCCCGACCGGGCGCTCAACGTCCACGTTCCCGAGGCGTTTAATCCCTGGGTAGACAAGCTACAGGAGGCGGCCAACACCGGCATCGGCACGCTGGCGGAATTCGTCGACGCGCTGGGCAAGCGCCACGACTTCTTCCACCAGATGGGCGGCCGTCTCTCGGACCACGGCCTGTGCCACGCGTATGGCGAGTTCGCCACCGATCACGAAGCGTCGGTCATCTTCGGCCGGGCCCGCAGCGGCCATGCGGCCACGCCGGAAGAGCACAGCCGTTTCGCGGGCCACCTCATGCTGGTCTTCGGACGCATGGATGCCGAGAAGGGCTGGACCAAGCAGATTCACCTCGGCGCGCGGCGCAACAACAGCACGCGGCGCTTCCGCGAGCTGGGCCCCGACAGCGGCTTCGATTCCGCGGGCGATTGGCTGCAGGCCGACGCTCTGGGCAACTACCTGGACCGGCTCGACCAGGAAAATGCGCTGCCTAAAATGATTCTCTACAACCTGAATCCGGCTGACGACTACGTGCTCGCCACCATGATCGGCAACTTCCAGGACGGGACCATCGCGGGCAAGATCCAGTTCGGCAGCGGCTGGTGGTTCCTGGATCAGAAGGAGGCCATGGAGTGGCAGATGAACGCGCTCTCGAATTGCGGCCTGATCTCGCGCTTTGTGGGAATGCTCACGGATTCGCGGTCGTTCATGTCGTATCCCCGGCACGAATATTTCCGCCGCGTGCTGTGCGAGCTTTTCGGCAAAGACATGGAAGAAGGGCGCCTGCCCAACGACGATGCGATGGTGGGGCCGATGATTCGCAACATCTGCTACGGGAATGCGCGCGACTTTCTGGGGCTGGGGGTGAGTTAGAAAGGAATTAAGCCACAAATGAACACGAATGAACACAAATAAGAAATACAAATAATCGAGCTGTTTTTATTCGTGTTCATTTGTGTTCATTCGTGGCCGGCATTCCTTCGGTCTTCGGAAAGTACCACACGAGAATCGACCGCCCGATGCGCTGCGGCGGCGGGATGCGGTCCGCCCATTCCGGAAAGCCGACCAGCTTCCAGGTCGCGACGCTCAGGGCGTTCCAGCCGGGCGAAGGATAGTCGGAGGCCTGCGGCGTCATTGCGGGGAAGGGATGACCCTTCAGGACGTACGTCCGGTTGAACGGCGAAAACGGCGAGTTGATCGGGTTCGTCGATGGTGTGATTGAAGACTTTGCAGGTCGAGACGATGCGGATCGTTCCAATCGCAACCAGAAGCAGTGCCGCAAGCGCGGGGGCCTTCATGTTCCAGCGATCATAGATCGTTGGTGGAGCGAAGGGGGGAAGTTCTTACGGGCAGCGGCTCAGTGTCCGCCTGGCTCCTTTGCGGCTGCCGGGCTGGCACTGCCCGGTGGGCTGGAACCCGGCTGGGAACCGGGCTGGCTGGAGCCGGGCTGAGCGCTTCCAGGCTGCGCCCCTCCGGGCGGGCTGCCGGCCGCCAAGGTTTGGCTGGCCGTCGTCCAGATGTTCTGAATGCCGCCGGAGAAGTGGGATAGCAGGCCGAGAGCGACCAGCGCCACCAGGGCCACCAGAAGGCAGTACTCTGCGAGGTCCTGCCCATGGTGGTTCTTGCGAAAAGATGATACGTTGGTCCGAAACACCAAGGCCAGTCTAGCCGGGTTGGGGCGATCGGATCGTAGTTACTTTTGATATGGGAGACTCACGGGAGGTATCAAGTTTTCGAGTTGCGGCGCCGATAAGAGAATCGGGAACAAAATGTCGACGTCCATGACGACCTTCGGCGAGACGGTGTGGGTTCTGCCGCCGCTGATTCTCCACCCTTTTAACGAACGGGTTCCGCCTTCGGCTCTGCTGGAGAACTCAAAAGCCGCCTTGATGCTTTCCGGCCTGATTCCCAGCGATGGAAGCGACCCGGATGACCTGAAGCGCCGGCTACTGGCCGGCCGCTACAGTGAAATCCGCATGCTCTTTTATCTCGGCAAGGACGTTTTCCGTTGGCTCGATCAATGTCTCGAATGGGTGGAGCGCATTCCCGAACTGCACGAAGCCGATATCCACCGGCAGAGCTTCGCCGGCATGCTGACCTCCAATCCGCCGGACGCCGTGAAAGAAAAACTGATTCGCTGGGGAGTGTCCGACTACATGTCGATCTTCTCCCGCGCCATCGGGTTGAACGCGATGTTCACGGAGCCTCCCGCGTTCACCAGCCTGTCCGAGGAACTCCTGCGCAACTACCACCGCTACGCGGACTCCCTGTTCCAGTGCTACCAGCAGTCGCAGCCCCATGGCGTGATCGCGTGCAGGAACTTCCCTTTCGACCTGTATGCCTCGAGCGAGTACTCGCGGCTGCTGGAATCGGAATGGGGCACGGAGTGAGGCCGGAGATCAGGGGCCAATCAAAGCAACTTTTTGAACTCCTCCACGCTCGGCCTTGCATCCCGCACGACGCCACCCATGGTTATGGCATGCACCGGGTTATGTCGTGGGATGGTAACGAACCGAACCCCGGTTGGACATCACGATGCGCTTGCCCTCCCGGACAATCCTGAAACCAGCTTTTTCTAAGGCCCGAACGGCCCGCAGGTGAGGGACATCGGGGATTTTGGGCAATTCAGACGGCCACCTCAACTTCCCTTATTTCAGCGCCGCCGAGGGACTCGCGGACTGCGGCAAGATATTCCTGAATGGCAACCTGGATATTCGCGAGCGCCTCCTGTTCAGTTTCACCTTGAGACCAGCAACCGGGCAGTCCAGGACAGCCCACACTGACGCCCTCTTCGCTGCGCTGCAACACCACAGTGTATTTCATCATGGCAACCCCTGTATTCAAGCATAGCAAGCCCTGTCACGTCCGAGCCTGATCGACGATCAGCCGCCATCAGAACAAATCCATCTGCCGCAGCCACAGGGGCCACGTACGCACCGGAAACGGCGCCAGGCGAATCTCGTCGGTCAGCCAGAGCTGGCCGCGTTTCCGAGCCCGCGTGCGCCGCGTCATGGCGATTCGCTGCGGCGTGTCGTTCTTGGAATGGCAGCTCGGACAAAGCACCGCCAGGAACCGCTGGTCGGCCGGATCGTGCGACAGGTGCGCCACGTTCAGCAGACGGTGGGGCTTCCCGCAGCGTTCGCACACGTTGCCCGCGGCCTGGACCACCACCAGGCGGAACTTCCGCCAGCGCGCATCGTAGTATTTCCTGTTGTCGGGGCGAATGGGCATGGCGTCCTGTTTTCAGCATAAAATAAAAACGATCATGCGATTTCCCCGTCTTCTCGTCGTCCGCCAGAATTTCCCCGACCGGCGCATCCCCGATATCGCCGGCGAAGTCGAACGCCAGCTCACCACGGCCGGATTCGCCGCGCGGCTGCGGCCCGGGTCGCGCGTCGCTATCGGCGTCGGCAGCCGCGGCATCCACAACATCGCCACCATTGTGCGCCACGTGGTCCGCTACTGGAAAGATCAGGGCATGCAGCCGTTCCTGTTCCCGGCCATGGGAAGCCACGGGGCCGCCTCGGCCGCCGGACAGGCCGAAGTGCTGGCCCATTACGGGATCACGGAGGCCGCTATCGGCTGCCCCGTGGTCAGCCAGCTCGAAGTGGTTTCTCTCGGCAAGACCGCCGACGGCATCGAAGCCTTCATGGACCGCACGGCCTACGAATCCGACGGCGTCATGCTGGTGGGCCGGGTCAAATGGCACACCGATTTCGAAGCCAAAATCGAAAGCGGGCTTTTCAAGATGATGGCCATCGGGCTGGGCAAGTTCGCCGGCGCGCAGCGCTACCATGCCTATGCGTATCGCCTCGGGCTGGCGCACGTCGTACGCAGCATCGGACGCCAGGTGCTGAAGTCCGGCAAGATCCTGGGCGGCCTGGCCATTTTGGAAGACGCCTACCACAACACCGGCAAGCTCGACGCCGTTCCCGTGGAGGCCATGGAGCAGCGCGAGGAGGAGAACCTGGCGCTCGTAAAATCCTGGATGGCGAAGATCCCGTCGGACCTCGACGTCCTCATCCTCGACGAAATCGGGAAGAACATCAGCGGCGCCGGCATGGACACCAAGGTAGTCAACCGCGGAGTGAACGGCGAGTACAATCCCTGGCCGGGCGTGCCGCGAATCGAGCGCGTCTTTGTGCGCGACCTGAGCGAGCTGACCTACAACAGCGCGGTCGGACTGGGCATGGCGGATGTGGTGGCGGACCGCCTGGTCAACCGCACCAATTGGGAGCCCACCCTGATCAACTCACTGACGGCCAATACGCCCGCGGCGATCCGCACCCCGATTCACTTTCCCACCGACCGGGAATGCCTGGAGCGCATCTCGCCGACCGTTGGCAAGCTGGATCTCCGGGACGTGACTTACGGATGGATTCGCAACACCATGGAGCTGGGGCGGATCGCCCTGAGCGAAAACCTGCGGCCGCTGGTGGAAGAGAATCCGCTTCTGGAGATCGAAGCGGCCATTGACTTCGACTTCGACGGCCAGAGCAATCTCATCAGCCCATTCGCGCCGGTGGAAGAGACCGCCGGCGCGCACTAGACAGACCCCGGCAAGACCACTCCCTTACGGTCGTGGCTCCAAACGGGGTCGCGCGCGTCAGCCAGCGGCATTCGGATTCATGAGCGAACCTCAGAAGCCGAGGGTGAATGGCGAACACCGTCGCGCCGGATTATCCTGAAGCATGATCGAAACCGGACTAGACAACAAAGTCGTCATTGTGACGGGCGCGGCCGCGGGAATCGGCCACGCGACGGCGCGCCGCTTCGCGCAGGAAGGGTGCCGAGTGGCGGCTTGGGACATCCGCGATGGCGATGCTCCCGAAGGCGGCGCATTCCAGAAAGTCGACGTCACCGATGCCGCCTCGGTCGAATCCGCGGTCGCGGAAGTAGCCGGCCGGTGGGGCGCTCCCTACGTGCTGGTCAACAACGCCGGCATTCTCCGCGACGGCCAGCTCGTCAAGTATAAAGACGGCGCGGTCGCCGGAGTCATGAGCGACGAGCAGTTCGACGCCGTGATCTCGGTCAACCTGAAAGGCGTCTTTATCTGTACCCGTGCGGTGTCCGCGCACATGATTCAGGCCGGCGGCGGCGTCATTCTGAATGCGTCCAGTGTGGTCGGGCTCTACGGCAACTTCGGCCAGACGAACTACGTCGCCACCAAGGCAGGCGTCATCGGCATGACTCGCGTGTGGGCGCGCGAGCTGGGCAAATACCACATCCGGGTGAACGCCGTGGCGCCGGGCTTCATCTCGACCGGGATGGTCAAACAGATTCCCGAGAAGATTCTGCAAACGATGGTCGGGCACACCCCGCTCGGCCGCATGGGGCAGCCCGAGGACATCGCCAACGCCTATCTTTGGCTCGCATCGGACGCCGCCTCCTTCGTCAGCGGCACGGTCCTCAGCGTGGATGGCGGAGTGGTCACCGGAACCTGACCCGACCTGCGAAAATGGGAACAGGAACCGTCCGCATGAAACCCATCTACATCGCCGCGTATCACCAGTCGAAATTCGGCAAGCTGCTGGGCATGACCGTGCCCGGCATCGTTAACAACGCGATCCACGGCGTCTGCCGCGAGATCGGCGCGCCGGCCTCGGCGCTGGACGTGGGCAGCATCGGCGCGGCCTGCAACTTTTCGCTCAACGAGCAGGGGCTGCTCGCGGGATTGATGGCGATGACGCCCGGCCTCGAAGGCAAGCCCATCGAAGCCGTGGAGAACGCCTGCGCCTCCGGCGGACAGGCGGTGCTCTCGGTGATCCACAAGCTGCAGCTCGGCATGGGCGATACCGGAATCGCCGTGGGCTACGAGAAGATGTGCGATAACGAAGGCAAGATGGATGGCAAGCTGATCGGCAAGGTGCTGGGCTACTTCTCGCACCCCGATGAGCGCGAAGGCAAGGTCTTCGTCTTCCCCCACATCTTCGCCGAGGTGATGCAGGCCTACATGGACGAGCACGGCGTGACCGAGAGGGACCTGGCGCACATTCCGGTGCAGGAATATGCCAACGCGAAGTTCAATTCGTGCGCCCAGATGAGCAAGGTGCAGATCACGCTCGAACAGGCGCTCAAAATCGAGGGTTTGAACCGCTACGTGGTGGATGGCCTGCCGCTCAAGACCTACGACTGCTCGCAGATCACCGACGGCTACGCCGCCTTGATCCTGGCCACCGGGGAAGGCCTCGTGAAACTCGGCGTGCCGCAATCGGAGTGTGTCGAGATCGCCGGATGGGGCCAGGCGACGGACCCGTTGCGCAAGGCCGGCCGGGATGTCCTGCGCCCGGCCGGCGCATACCGCGCGATGCGCACCGCCTACGACATGGCCGGCGCGAAACCCGGCGACGTAAACGTCGCCGAGGTACACGACTGCTTCAGCGTGATGGGAGCGATCGGCACCGAAGTAATCGGGAAGGCCGATCCCGGAAAGGGCGCGCAATATTGGGTGGAAGGCAAGGCCCGGCCCGACGGCGACTGCGGCATCAACACCTCGGGCGGCCTGATCGCCAAGGGACACCCGGTGGGCGCGACGGGCATCGCCATGATCGGCTGGTCCGCGCTTCAGTTGCGCGGCAAAGCGCCGGCGGAGTTGCAGGTGAAGCAACCGCGCATGGCAGCCACGTTCAATATCGGCGGGCCGATCTGCGCCAGCGTCTGCACTGTGCTGCGCGCGGCAAACTCGTAGCGCGGCGCTCGTACCCAATGCCACCCGGCGACTTGGAATGCCTTCCCCAGAAAGGGACAGCGAGGTTGTGTGCGGCCTTGAATGCTGCCGCGGTGATAATGGCACTCCCTGCCATCGGTGGCTCGACTAATCGATCAAGGCCGGCGACGACGCCGGTTCAGTTCCCGAGCGGGCAACGTCATGGACCTATCGCTATAGAGTTCGTGAAAACGGTCCTTCTGCCCGCGACTCTTCTGTTCCCCACCCCATCATTGAGCACACTTCGGGTGTGCGGAGCCGTAGCAAGAGTTCATTGGGCGGCCGGGCTTTCGGACGCGGCCGCCCAGTGCTCTAAGCTGCATCCTCATTGGCATCGCTGGCGCTTGTGGCGCTCCATTACTCCCTCAATCCGGGCGCGCTTATTGCCGTTTGAGCAGGTGATCCCGGCGCCCCAAAGTGCTGGTTCAAGTGCGCCAACTTCATTCCGACCCTCTCTTGGGGAACCGCCGCACATCTGCCGGCAAGACGTATTAAGTAGCGTAGCGCCCATTGGAGAGCGATCTGCCACTCGAACTCCTGTTCGGCTTAGCTGACGCCGGACAAACTCCAGCAGACAGGTGCGCGAGCACAGACGGCATGGGATCGGCTCGGCCTTCGCGAAGGCGCAGGCTCTCACACTCCGGGAGCGATTCTTCGAAAGACCGCTTCCACGACGCGATCACACCGGGACAGGTGAAAGGGAAAGGCCCCGGCGGTCACGACACCCGCACGCTGTTGGAGATCTTTCCGCAACAAAGACCGCGCCCGGTGAAGTCTGGTCTTGACAGCTTCCGCTCCGATATCCAGACACGCGGCGGTCTCGGCCACTGTTAGGCCTTCGACAGTTCTGAGCACGAAGACTAATCGATAAATCTCAGGTAGCGCATCGATTGCACGTTCCAGCACTAATCTGAGTTCGTGGCCGTACGCCTCCCGCTCCGGATCCCGTGTATCTGATGTCACTTTTGCCATAACGTGCATATCCCCGTCTAAAACCGAATCCAGGTCCTCAGTCCGCCCACGGCGGCGCACACGCCCCAAGGCTTCGTATACGGCAATCTTCGTCAGCCAGGTCGAGAATTTCGCCTCTCCTGCAAATTGGTTGAGATGCTCGTAGGCACGGACGTATGCCTCTTGCATCACGTCTTCCGCATCCGCGTCATTCCGTAGAATCGACCGGGCAACACGATACAGCCGTTGATTGTAGCGGCGCATGACGATCTCGTAAAGGGCGGTTTCCCCGGCGCGAACCCGCTTAACCACTTCTTCGTCGGAAATGTCATGCCAGGCCGCAAGATTCAACCCCGGTATAGGCGCCGTTGACGGAATCACTCAGACCCTCCTGTCCTCTACAACAGTCTACAGCTAAGAGATTCGGTTCGTTCCTGCCGGCGCACTCTCCGGCTCCACAACGCGCACCCTAATACCCGCCGCCCCTGTAATTCACCAGAGCCAGGAACTCATCCCGCGTCTCCTTGCGGTCGCGGAACGCTCCCAGCATGGCGCTCGTCATCGCGCCGGAGTGCGGCTTCTCCACACCACGCATCATCATGCAGAACTGCCTGGCCTCACAGACTACCCCCACCCCCAGAGGGCCGATGATTTGCTGAATCGTCTCCGCCACTTCCCGCGTCACCCGCTCCTGAATCTGCAGACGCCGCGCGAACATGTCCACGATGCGCGGAATCTTGCTCAGGCCGATCACTTTCTTCCGCGGCAGGCAGGCCACGTGCATCCTGCCGAAGAACGGCAGCACGTGGTGTTCGCACAGACTAAAGAACTCGATGTCCTTCACCACTACCATTGCGTCGTACCTTACTTCGTACAAGGCACCGTTGACGATACCCTGGATGTCCATCTGGCAGCCGCTGGTGAGAATCCGGAGGGCCTTGTTCACCCGTTCCGGCGTCCGGACCAACCCGTCACGCCGGGGAGTCTCCCCTAACCGTCCCAGGAGTTCCCTAATGAGCGAAACAACCGGCTGCTCCTCCTCCAGCTTCGAACGGATCACGGGTACGGCCGCCTTCGCCGATGCCATCAACTCTTCCTCCACAAATGTTCCGCGCTGCAACTCGCCCCGAGAAACCGGAAAGCCTGGCTGCTCGCGGCACCGGCAGGTGAATGTAAGTCTCTACGCAACAGTTTGGATGCACGATGCAACCGGATCTTCACCGCGTCCTCGCCGATGCCGAGACACTCGGCTGTTTCCGCCGTGCACATCTCCTCGATCTCTTTCATCATGAACACTGAGCGACGCCCCTAAGGTAGTGCATCCGCGGCGGCCTCCAGGATTTCCAAAGCCTGAGTTGCAAGGGCCTGCTGCCCGGGGCCGGGGATCGAGGACTCCAGGGCTTCTATGAGGCTTGGGTTTCCTGTATCCGTTGTAATCTCAGAATCTGTCATTCGAGCGCGCTGCCGCAAACGCGCCAAAGCTTCGTGGACGGCGATCATCGTCACCCAGGTTGAGAACCTGGCCGCGCCCGAAAACTGGTCGAGGCGCGTGTACGCACTCACAAATGCTTCTTGCACGGCGTCTGCGGCTTCCTGAGAAGTTCGCACAATCGCCCTGGTCACGCGATACAGCCGCTCGTTGTACCGGCGCACCAGGACCTCATACAGGCCTTTGTCGCCTGCGCGAACCCGCTCTACAAGTTCCTCATCCGGCACGGTATCCAATTTGGGGCCCTCTGACAACCTCAATAGGTACAGAGCGAGTTGTCCGCAAAAGGTTGCAAACCATCGTCCGGAAGCCCGGTGTAGAGCATTGCCACACAATTCATCTGGAACCGATTCGGCGTGAGAGACTGTTTCTGTCCGCAGCCAACAAAGAAAGTCGCGTCGAGAAGTAACCAAATCCGCCTTCGCTACTCTGTATCTTTGCCGGACGAAAACGCCCGGCGCAAAAAGGAGAATATCGCCGATGTCTCGATCGATGATTAGTAGTGCGGAAGCAGTTTTCAGCAGCAGCCCAAGCAGCACTGCTGCAATTTCCAGGCCGTCGTACCAAGCCTACCAGATCCTCCATGCGGGCTTCATTGCGCTGCCCATAATCGCCGGAATCGATAAGTTTCTCCACCTGCTTGTCAACTGGGACATGTATCTGGCGCCGGTGATCGCGAAGGTATGGCCGCTGGGCAGTCACGGACTGATGTTGGCCGTCGGTGTCATAGAGATCATTGCGGGGCTCCTGGTAGCGTTTAAGCCTCGCATCGGAGCTTGCGTCGTTGCCTTTTGGCTCTGGGGTATCATCGTCAACCTCTTGCTCATTCCGAACTATTTCGACGTTGCGCTCCGTGACTTCGGTCTGTCCCTGGGCGCGCTGGCGCTCGCTCGTCTGAGCCGGGAGTTTGGTTCGTGATCCGGGCGTATCGGGTTTCGGCTGCCGGCAAACCCTCATCCGAACCGGCAAAGCTAATCAGGCAGCCAGGGCAAGGCTCAAAGTCCGCTCTTAGCGACCCGGCACGTTCTCAATCCGGGGAAGGAGATTTCTATGGTGCGAAACAGTAATAAGGTTTCCGCAGCAGTTGTGCTGCTGGCAGCCGTTGGAATTACCAGCCTTTCATTGGGTCGCAAGGCCGCCGCGCAAGGTCAGTCGAAAGACCCTATTGCAGACAACGCCCAAGCGATGTTGGACCAGGGCAGAAAAATCTTCCGTTTCGACACCTTTGGCGATGAAGCCTTTTGGGGCGACACCCTCAAGCTTCACCAGGCGGTCGCCGGCGCCAAGCAGGGAGGGGTGGGGCCAGGCGTAAGCCCGAAGACGGCGTTAGCCGTTGGATTGAAGGTCGATATCGACGCGCTTCCTCAGTCAGTGGTGGATGGCGTGAAGAGCGGCGCCGTCGACCTGACCGATCCAGCAACCACCGTTGCATTGCTGAGCTTGAACGCGGTGGTGGGCGTCACGGGATTCTCGGGGACGGATGGAAAACTGCGGTCCATGGGCATTCAATGCGCATTGTGCCACTCGACGGTGGATGATTCGTTCGCTCCGGGTATCGGTCACCGGCTGGATGGTTGGGCAAACCGGGATCTCAATGTCGGAGCAATCGTAGCACTAGCCCCCGACCTGAGCGTCGTCACAAATCTTCTTGGGGTCGATGACACGACCGTGCGAACCGTCCTAAATAGTTGGGGACCAGGGAAATTCGACGCGGAGCTGTTCCTGGACGGCAAGGCCTTTCGCCCGGACGGAAAATCCGGAGCCGTACTGATTCCACCGGCCTTCGGCCTTGCCGGAGTCAATCTCGGCACGTGGACCGGATTCGGTTCGACCACATACTGGAATGCGTTTGTCGCGAACCTGGAGATGCACGGCACAGGGACATTCTACGATCCGCGTCTGAGCGACCCAACGCAGTTTCCAGTGGCGGTCAAAGCAGGCTCAGCGAACGTGCGCAACGAATCCGATTCGATCAGTTCGAAGCTGGCCGCACTCCACTTCTACCAACTCGCGATTCCCGCCCCGCAATCGCCCGAAGCCCGTAACGCGTTCAATTTCCCCGCCTTCAGGGGCAAGACAATTTTCAACGGCAGGGCGCAGTGTGCGCGCTGTCATGTTCCCCCACTTTTCACCGAGCCGGGTTATAATATGCACACGCCCGAGGAGCTGGGGATCGACAACTTTCAAGCCAACCGGTCGCCCACCAAGATGTATCGAACCGCGCCGCTCAAGGGCCTCTTCAGTCATCAAAAGGGCGGCTTCTTTCATGACGGACGATTTCCAGACTTGCGTTCGGTCGTCGAGCACTACGACAGCAACCTGAAGACAGGGCTGACCGACGAAGAGAAATCGGACCTGATCGCGTATTTGAGGACTCTCTAACTTGGAAACCGCGCCGCGTCCGGATTGGGTTACCAGGCCCAATCCGGCGAGGTCCCAGGAGCAGACATTGCCAAAGTACAGCGTGAAACTCAACAAACGCGAGACGGTAGCCGAGGGCACTCTCGCCTTTTATTTTGAGAAGCCAGTGGGTTTTGCCTTTAAGGCCGGCCAGTTTTTGGAACTGACCCTGGCGAATCCTCCGGAGACGGACGCAGAGGGTAACAGTCGAGCGTTTTCAATCGCAAGTGCGCCCTCTGAGTCTCACGTCATGGTCGCCACGCGAATGCGCGACACGGCTTTCAAACGCGTCCTGGGGAAGTTACCGCTCGGCGCCGAGGTCCAGATCGAGGGGCCTTTCGGAAACTTGATTCTGCACAGCAACACTGCCCGGGCGGCCGTCTTTTTGGCCGGAGGGATCGGCATCACTCCCTTTCGGAGTATTGTTTTCCGTGCCGCCAGGGAGCGACTTCCGCACCGGCTGTTCCTCTTCTACTCCAACCGGCGCCCCGAAGACGCGGCGTTTCTTGGAGAACTCCAAGCGCTGCGAGCTGAAAACGCCAACTACACACTTGTAGACACGATGACCGGGATGCAGCGTGGGAGCCATTCCCGGAAGGTAGAGGCCAGCCGGATCTCGAAAGAGATGCTGATTCAGCATCTCGGCGACTTGAACGGACCCATTTACTATCTCGCCGGACCCCCGGCCATGGTGGGCGCCATGCAGCAGCTACTCAATTCCGCCGGAGTGAATGACGACGATATCCGACCGGAGGAGTTTGCGGGCTACTGAATTCGGTCGCGCGCCTTGATTGACGCTCAAGACCTACGACTGCTCGCAGATCGCCGACGGCTACGCCGCTTGGTCCTGGCCACCGGGGGAAGGCCTCGTGAAACTCGGCGTTCCGCAATCGGAGTGCGTCGAGGTCGCGGCATCGCGGCCGTCCGCCGCGACCTCGTCAACCGCAACATCTACATGGCGCCCAACTCCATCGTGGTCTCGCGCGCGGCTGCCCACGCGGCGCGAGCAAGACGATATAATCCAGGGCATGTATCGACATACCCGCCGTGAACTGCTGGCCGGATCGGTCCTGGCCCTGTTTGCCCGGCGCATGGGCGCGCTGCCGCTGGCACAGATCAAGCTCGGAATCACGACCGACGAGATCGATGACGATGTGCTCACCGCTGCGAAGTTTCTGCGCCAGAACGGCCTCAAATGGGCCGAGGTGCGCAACATCTGGGGGCCGTACAACACGTCGCAGCCCATGGACAAGATCCGCGAGGCGGTCAAGATCTTCG
The DNA here is from genome assembly GCA_041485845.1 of Bryobacteraceae bacterium. Lineage (GTDB taxonomy): Bacteria > Acidobacteriota > Terriglobia > Bryobacterales > Bryobacteraceae > OMOG01. The sequence continues at coordinate 5,309 of JBGPKH010000038.1, read as the reverse complement.
ACGACAACGGCATCCGGGTGTCGATCGAGGGCACGGGATTCTTCAAGATCCCGCTGCCGCCCGAGACGCCGGAAGGCCAGAAGACTCTCGACGAGCAGTGGAAGCTGCTGGATACCGCGCTGGAGCGCGCCAAGGCCTTCGGCACGATGAAGCTGCGCGTGTTCACGTTCATGCTGCGGAAGGGCGAGACGCCGTCGGAGAAGAGCTACGCGCGGATCGACGATCTGATGCGCGAGGCGGCGCGGCGCGCCAAGGGGTACCGTCTGGCGGTGGAGAACATCGGCGGCGGCCACGTGTGGAGCGGCGTGCAGGCCGGCGAATTCCTCAAGCGCGTGAAGGAAGACAACGTGGGGATCACGTGGGACCCGAATAACGCTGCTGAATCGGGAGAGCAGTCGTTTCCGGACGGCTATCGCAAGCTCGATCCGGCGCGCGTCTTTCACGTACACCTGCGCGACTACAAGCACCGGGACGGCAAGGTGGTGTGGACGGCCGTGGGTGAAGGCGAGTTCGACAACCTGGGGCAGATTCGCGCACTGTTGAAAGACGGATACAAGGAGACGTTCACGCTGGAGACGCACTGGCGCGATCCGAAGGGCAAGATGTACTCGACCGAGACGTCGCTAAAGGCGCTGTTGAAGGTAGTGGAGAAGGTGTAGGACAGGCCTCCTGGCGTGTCCTCCTGGCTCAGCGTAGCTCGCCTCCGCCGGCGGAAGGCCGACGGGTGACAGACGACAAGAACCGATCGTCTGTCCCACTGCTGACTTGACCAGAATGCGGCTCAGCCCCGGATCGCCATCCCCACCCGTCTGAGGCCTTCGGCGAACATCCCGGTATTCACGCCCATGCCGATGCGAAAGTGATCCGGCATCTCGAAGAACCGTCCGGGCACGGCCGACGTTTCGTGCTCGGCGCGGAGGCGCGCGAGGAACGCGTCGGCGTCGCCGGCCCGCAAGCGCAGGAACGAGGTGGTGCCCCATGCGGTGGGCGGCGCGGATACCTCGGTGTGTTGTGCCAGGAAGTCGCGCAGCAGGGCGCGATCGGCTTCGACGATGCGGCGCGCGCGGTCGCGAATGGCATCCAACTGCGCGAATGCCGCCACGCCGAGCAGCTCCGTGGGATGCGCGGGGCTCGCGCCGTAGAGGTTGTTCAGCGCCAGCATGCGGCGCGCCAGGTCCGGCTGCGCCAGGATCCATCCGGAGCGCAGGCCGCTCAATCCGTACACCTTGGTGAGGCTGTTGGTCACCACGAATTCTGGGCCGAGGTGGAAAGCGGACCGCGGCGCTCCCTCGTAGACCGCGTCGAGGTAAACCTCGTCGACGAGCACATACGCGCCCACGCTGCGCGCGAGGTCGCCGACCTCCCGCAGCGCGGCATCGGGCGTGAGGGCGCTCGAGGGATTGTGCAGGTTGGTGATCACGATCAACCGCGTCCTGGAAGAGACGGCGCGCCGGATCTCCGCGGGGTCCACGGCGTACCCGCTCTCTTCGGCGCGCGCGAAGCGCTTCACTTCGGCTTCCAGGTAGAGCGCCGCATCGAGGAGCAGCCCGTAGGCGGGACGCTCGATCAGCACCTCGTCGCCCGGCTCGAGGATGGCGGCCATCGCCAGGTGATTGGCCATCGAGGCGCCGTCGGCTTCGACCACGCAGTCCGGGTCCACGCCATACTGGCGGGCGATGGCGCACCGCAAGGGTGCGTAGCCGTAGCTGTTGTCGCCGTTGATTTCAAGGTTCGCGAAATCGAAGCGCAACTCGCGCAACGGGAAGGCGCCGACGCCGCTGGTGGCCAGATTGAAACGCGCGCGGCTTTGCGTCTTGGCCCAGTGCATGTAGGCGGATTGTTTGTGTCTCATGAATGCGGCGCGCGGCGGCTCCAATACCAATATACGGGAACCCCCGCGAGCATGATCGCGAGCGCGATGGCGCTGTTGGCGGGATAGGCGCCGATGGTGCTGGCGACGATTCCCACCGACACCAGCACGAACAACGCGGTGGTGTACGGATGGCCGGGTGCGCGGTAGATCCCGCCCGGCGGCGCGGCGCCGTCCCTGCGGCGGAAACGGAAGAGCGCGGCAGCGGTGAGCGCGAACGCGATGAAGTCCACCGACACCTCGTAGTTGAGGATCTGCTCGTACTTGCCCGAACACGCGATGGCGGTCGCGGCCACGCCTTGCAGCAGAATGGCGACCACGGGCGCGCCGGTGCGCGGCGAAAGCCAGCCGACTCTCTGGAAGAACAGGCCGTCGCGCGCCATGGCGTTGTAGACCCGTGGGGCCGTCAGCATTCCCTGGCTCAGGAATCCCAGGGTGGAGACGGCGATTCCCACCGCGATCCACAGCGCGCCGCGCTCGCCCATGGCGGCACGCATGACGTCCGATGCCGGCGTGGCCGTGTGGTCGAGTCCCTCCGGACCGAGCACTTTCAGGCACACCAAGTTGACCGACAGGTAGAGCAGCACCACGCCGCTGACCCCCAGGATCAGGCCGCGCGAGAGGTCGCGCCGCGGATCGCGCATTTCGCCCGCGACGAAGGTGGAGGTCTGCCATCCGCCGTAGGCGAAGGCCACCGGGATCATGGCCGCGCCGATCGCGCCGATCAACCCGAACGACGGCGGCCGGTCGAGCAGGGGCAGGGGATGGATGGTTCCACCGCCCAGCGCGAGTCCCACCAGAACGAGCGCCGCGATGGCGCCGGTCTTCATGAGCATGAGGGCGCTCTGCACGTTGCTGCCGGCGCGCGCGCCCAGGCAGTTGATGGCGGTGAGCGCCAGCAGCGCGGCGGCGGCGATGGCGCCGTCGCTCCAGGCGGCCCCGCTGATCTGGCGGAAGTAGCCGGCGAAGGTCACGGCCACGGCCGCCATGCCGCCGGTCTGGGTGACCAGCAGCAGCACCCAGCCGTAGACGAACGCGATCACCGGATGGTAGGCGTCGCGCAGGTAGCAGTACTGCCCGCCGGCGCCGGGAAGGCGCGTGGCAAGCTCGGCCCAGATGAAGGCGCCGGACATGGCTAGCGCGCCGCCGAGCGCCCATACGCCGAGAATCAGGAAGGGCGTGTGGACCTGGTGCGCCACCACCGAGGGATTGCGAAAAATGCCGGAGCCGACGATGCCTCCCATGACGATCATGGTGGCGTCGAAGAGGCCCAGTTGGCGGCGGACGTTACCTGGCTTGGCGGCGGTCAAGCGTGTAGGCTATCACATGGTTCCATTCAGGCATCGCAGTGGAGTGTCAACGTTTTGAAGGCGCCGCGATCCTGGGGCATGCCCGCCGCGCAACGGGAATCAGCAGGCAGGCCGGCGATTGGACAGGCTTGCGGCGTCCTCAGGGATCGGGTAGCTTGGTGGAGAGCAGCGGAAAGGGGCCAGCGTGAAGGCACTGGAATTCGAAACCAAGCTCGGAACGGACGCCAATTTGAAAGTGCCAGAGGATGTTGCCGTCCAAATACCGAAGGAGGAGACTGTTCGGGTAATCGTTCTCCTGCCAGAGAGCACGGCGGACGAGGCTTGGCGAAAGTTGACCCGCGAACAATTCCTGCGCGGCTACAGCGAGAGCGATAGCGTCTACGATGCTGTTTGAAACAGGGGACCTGGTCCTCCTGAGGTTCCCTTTCACCGGCCAGACAGGAGATAAGCAACGTCCCGCGCCGGTCCTGTTGGATGCAGGCGATGACGACCTCCTCGTGGCGCGGGTGACCACTCATCGATACGCTTCGAGATTCGATTGCGCGATTGAGAACTGGATGGTCGCGGGACTGCTCGCGCCATCGACGGTGAGGCTCCACAAACTTGCGACATTCGAGAAGAGTCTAGTCCGGAGAAAGCTGGGGCACCTGGACAAACTGGATTGGGTCATGATGCGGCCGGTCCTGAGTCGGATTTTCGGCGAGTAGGCCCGTCTCGCGCTGCCCCTACTACTTGCCGATCTCGCAACCCGTGGCATTCAGGCATCGCAAGAACGCGACCAGATCCCGCTTCTCGGACGGGGAGAGACGCAGCGCGTGAATCTCCTGGTCGAGGCCGGGATTCCGGTTGCCGCCGCGATCGTAATACTCGACGACCTCTTCGAGAGTGGCGAGGCTGCCGTCGTGCATGTAGGGCGCGGTGCGCGCGATCTCGCGGAGTGTGGGGGTCTTGAAATTGCCGGCGCCGGCGCCGGTGTCCTGAAGGCGACCGTCGCGCCAGGCGACACCGGTGTTGTGCAGCCGCTCGTCAGTGAAGGTGGGGGTGACGTGGCAGGCGATGCAGTTGGCCTTGCCGCGGAATAACTGCAAGCCGCGGACGGCCTCGGCGGAGAGCGCCGCGCGGTCGCCGTTGAGGTAGCGGTCGTAGGGCGAATCGCCGGAGAGGATACTGCGGACGTAGCTCGCCAGGGCGTGGGAGATCGCGGCGGCGCCGAGTCCCACGCGGGCCTCCGCCTCGGGCAACGTCAGGTCCAATTCGTCGGGGTTGGTGATGGGCTGCAGCACCTGCGCCTCCAGGGTGGCGGCGCGGCCATCCCAGAAGAAGGAGCGGCCCCAGGCGCGATTGATCAGGGCGGGAGAGTTGCGCTTGCCTGTGCGTCCTCCGACTCCGATCGCCACCGCACGCCCGTCGGAGAAGGCACGATTCGGGTCGTGACACGCGGCGCAGGAGAGGCGGCCATCGCGCGAGAGGCGGCGGTCGAGAAAGAGCCGCTTGCCGAGCTCGATGCTTTCGAGCGTCAGCGGGTTGTCCTCCGGGACTGGGAGGTAGAGATCCAGCCCCAGAGGAATGGTCACCGCGGCGGCGAGTAGGAGGAACATCAGCGCTTGGCCTGGAGCATGGGCAGGAAGTTCTCGATCGCCCAGACTTCCCTTTGCAGGCGGCCGTTGGTGAAGGTGATGCGCCGGCCGTCCGGGTGGAGCCTGAATTCGCCAGTTATGTCGCCCAGTTCCAGCTTTTGCGGCGAGCCGCCTCCGATCGGAATGCGCCATATCTCCAATCCGGCCGCGAAGCCTCCCGGCCCTACCTTACTGGCGATCACCGACTGACCGTCGGGACTCCATTCCGGTTGGCGGAAGGACTCATTTCTTGGCAAGCTCAGGATCTCTCGGGGGACACCGCCATCCACAGACACCACCATCAGAGTGCTTCGGCCCTCGCGGCCGATGAGGACCAAATGCCGCCCATCCGGAGATAACCGCGGCTGTGACACTTGGATCCGGCGTGACGCTCTCGATCGCCGCCACGAAGCAGCCGCTGGAGTGTGCCTCCGAGCAGTGTCGGAGGGTCGTGAACATTGGCTTCGACGAGCAATTACAAGTCGGCGCGGCCGGGCCATAGTTGATGACGCC
>JBGPKH010000037.1:0-26410 GCA_041485845.1 Bryobacteraceae bacterium | reverse complement strand
CCCATGGAACAACAAGTTCTCGCCTGGATCGCGCAGTACGGGTATGGGGCTATTTTCGGTCTCCTGGTGTTCGGGATCGTCGGCCTGCCGGTGCCCGACGAAACGCTCCTCACCTTCACCGGCTACCTGGTATTCACGGGCCACCTTTCCCTGCCGCTGGCGTTTGCCGCCGCGCTGGCCGGCAGCGGGTGCGGCATTACCATCAGCTACACGCTCGGGCGCGTGTTCGGTCTCAAGCTGATTCACCGCTACGGCAGGTACCTGCGTATTCGCGAGGATCACATCAATAAAGCGCACGCCTGGTTCGAGCGCGTGGGACACTGGGGCCTGACGTTCGGCTACTTCATCCCCGGCGTGCGCCACGTCACCGCCTACGCCGCCGGCATCAGCAACCTCGAATCCCACCAGTTCGGGCTGTACGCCTACAGCGGCGCGGTGCTGTGGGTCTCGACATTTATCGGGCTCGGCTATTTCCTCGGCGAGCGCTGGGAGGCGGTGGAAAAGAACATCCACCGCTACGCCGTGATCTTCACTATCGGCGCCGCTATCCTGATTGCCGCCTGGTTTCTGTGGAAGAGAGCGCGGCGGTAACCACGAGGGCCGTCACCACCACCACCACGCAGCCGATCAAGTTGTACCACAGGGACGGAAGGCCCTGCTCGCTACGCCCATCCGTCATTGGCGTATACTAGTGGGGTGAGCAATGATCGCGGTCGTAGAGACAGAAGAGTTCCTGGCCGATGTGAAGGGCGTGCTTTCAGAAGATGAGCATGACGACCTGATCGTATATGTCGCACTGCATCCTGAAGCAGGCGGCGTGATACCGGAGACCGGCGGGTTGCGGAAGCTGCGGTGGACAGCTAAAGGTAGAGGCAAACGAGGCGGATCGCGTGTCATTTACTACTTTCACGACATCTACGTTCCCTTGTTCCTGATGGCGATTTTCGCGAAGAATATCCAGACCGATTTGTCGGCGCGACAGAGGAAGGCCCTCATCAGGCAACTGCGCGCCCTGAAATCGGATTGCAAGGAGAAGAAACCGAGATGAAACGAGCCAGCCGTCAGAAGCGGCAGGAAGAGAGTTCATTTGGAGACAAGTTGCTGCGCAGCGCACAGCAGGCACGCGACTGGGTGCAAGGCAAGCCAGTCCGCGTGCGAGTCACCTACGTCCCGGCGCCGCAGGTGGACGTGCGAAAACTGCGTGCCAGGATGGGATTGAGTCAAACGCAGTTTGCTGCAAAATTCGGATTCTCGCTGGATTCGATTCAAAACTGGGAACAGGGTCATCGGCAGCCGGAAGGGCCTGCGCGCACCCTGCTTGTCGTCATTGCGAAGAACCCTAAGGCGGTCGAGGAGGCCCTTCGCTCGTCCGGAAGCGGCGCTTGCTGAGCGGCCCGACGCTACCGTGGACGGCGTTTCACGGGAAGAATCAGTAATCTCTCCCATAACGGGACTTGGGGTTCCTCTGGCGCTCCACGAGTCGGGCGTGATGCGGTCAAGTGCTCTGCGTCCGGTCAGATGTCCGAAGGCGCCTTGGGGCGCAAGCTCGAATTCTGCACGAGCGAGCCGTGTTCTTGAGATCTATGTCTTCAGAAACCCCTGGGGGAGGATCGGTATCTTTCTGAGTTGTTTCGCTTTGAACTGCTTTCCATCTTCCGGCAACATTTGTTCGATATTACGCCTTTGTCGGAAACCAGTGAAAAAGGAATAATCGAGCATGTAAGCCTCGTATCGTTCACCGGCTTTGTGCGGAGTGATAGTCTGATGCAGTATATGCAGTAACCGCAGGTCGCTGAGCGTCTGTACCGCCTTGTATTCCTCGCTCGATTCGCTCCTAATCAGGAATGCATTGACCTTTTTCTTGTCTGATTCGAGGCAGTGCGCCTCAATAGCTTCGAGAGCCCTCTTGAGCAGATTCTGTTCATTCCGCGCGTCTTCCTCTAGTTCGGCCATCTTTTGTCGGCCAAACTCGCCTATAGCAAGATTTGCGTCGCTCAACTCCACTCTGTGGCGGCCCGCTCTCCTTGCGTGCTCGATGGATTTGGAAAACATCTGAAGGAAATCGCGGGGCACTCCCGCATTGGCCCACAAAAGCCGATGAAATGCTCCTTCTGCGACCGCAACTCCCAACTTATCCACACCGACAAGCCTGAGAAAATTTAGAACAATGCTTCGCAGGTGTCCTTCCGCAGCCTCGGGGTCCACTAGCGTCAGATCAAGCGAGATCACTTGTGCGTCGCCCGGACTCTGAAGACCCTTCTTTGTTGTAGGATCGTATACTCGCAGTAGTGAGCGGAGCCCTGCCACCTTCAGCCACCCTCTTGCCCCCTTGAGCCCGCCGTGAATCGCCTCCATTACTTTCGGCTGCTGGTCGGCGTGCAGCAAATGATAGTCATCTAAGAAGACAAATAGCTCTGCGTCGACGGCTGTTGTCACTGCCGAAATTGCTCTTCGGAGTGCCGCGCTCGCCCGCTCCGGCTTCGTTACACCATTGAACAAGTCATCGGCGAACTGGTCCAGCTTCTTGATCGCGGCCGAAGCCTTCGGATGCTTCCTAGTAGCGACTTTCGCAATTTCTTTCGCGAGGTCCGTTAAGACGTCGATCAAAACCGAGTCCTCGGAACTGCTGTACGGCTGCATATCCAACACTACTGGCAAGCTCCGGGATCTTTCGAGAAGCTCCTTTGCCTTAAAAATCAGGGTGGTCTTGCCGACGCCACGGCGTCCTACGATGAGATGAGTTGCTGGCTGAATTGCTTGGGTTTCTTCGTTGTTCTGAAACGGCACATACTGCCCTGGAAACGCGTGCGGAGGCGGCTGGCCTGCTATCGGCCGCGTTGATCGAACCAGTAGACCACGAAGGACGTTGGCCTCCATTGAATCAGGGAAACGTTCAGGTGGATCGATTTGTAGCCCGAGCAAGCCGCGATACGGGTTCGCATCTGGCAACCCCTCGAGAGTTTCGCGGAGGGCATGGTCGTAGACTGGTGCACGGCGCCCCACCTGAAACTTTAGAAACTCCTCAGTTCCTACCAATTCAATAACCGTATTCACTTCCGGCAGGCCCAACGATTGCGCAAAGAGCCCAGATGCTTCAGCCTGTGCCTGCTCCAAGTCCATAGCCAAGGTGGTTCGCATCATATCTTCAGTCCATAGTCTACGAGCAAGAATTGCTCCGCAGCTCTGAGAAACTCGGCCGCGATAGCCAGACAATCCGCAGGCGCAAGCACATTCTCGGCGGCGGTGTCTGACCAGTTGTCGTAGTCCGCTCGGAGTCTGTGTTCATAGAGGAGCGGCAACTTTGAGACCCAGGAATCGACGTCTGGGAAGCTGCCCGGAAGATCCGCCACCTTCTTGTGATCATCTCCCCGCAGGCTCACAAAGCCTCGCACCACATAACGCACGGCCTTAGACGCGTTGTAGGCCGTAGTACGTACGGGAATACACCGAGCGTGGATTCGCCCCGGCGTCAACAGCTGACGCATCCGCGTAGTGCATTCTCGCGAGTTCAAACCATTTTCGAGCAACTGCATACACATGCGACTCCAAAATCGGGAGGTCGCCATTCATAGTCAGCGAAACCAACGTCGCCTTGAATTCAGCGTGGTTCTTGAGCAGTTCAAGCGCCCTTCGCTCATCAGTTGATCCAGGCATAGTCGCTACGCCAGTAGTTTAGCAGAGAGCCACGCGGTTTCTGCAGTCCGCGGCGCCCGGAGTGGAGCGTTCACTCGTAGGACGCAGCCGTAAAGACCGAGAGTGACGGACTCCCCAAGCACCGGTTGATCCACCTGCCCACGTGGTCGCCGTCTCGTAGAAGTGCCGCCGGCCTGATACTCCCTGGATACACTTTTATACCGGCCAATCTGTTTGACCCGCAGCCCCCAGCGTAAGCGATCTAGAATCAAACAGATTGGCCGTTATTAGCGCGTTTAACTGGTCCGATCTGTGCATGCGCCCCTAACCTATAGAGCCTGCGGCAGTTAGACCAAAGCGGGCATCATGATTGGCCAGTTAATTAAACGGGGTTCTGGGAGATCACTCCCGTGAAGTCCCAGTCAAGGGCGCAATGCCAATTCTGCGCGTTGCGGGCGCGCACGACGCTACCAGCGCACGCTGTAGCGCACGAACACTCCACGTCCGGGAGCATCCAGTCCCCAATTGAGGCTGCGGTAGTTGCGGCCGGTGAGGTTCTCCAGCTCGAGCGCGAGATCCTGTCGCTCGCCCAGGCGGTTTCCGGCGCGGATTCCGAACGTGGCATACCCGCCGACGGTCGTGAACATGGGTCGGATGAGACTCCCGCGCCGAGGACGCGGTCCTGCACCTCGGCAAGCGACTCGCGCGTGGGCAGCAGGATTCCTCCGTCGACCAACCCGCGGGCCACCACGCCGTTGCTAAAGAAGTCGGCGATGTTGGTGCGGGAGCGCGCGGCGCCGGTGCGGCGGTGCTGTGGGTCTCTACTTTTGTCGGGCTCGGCTACTTCCTCGGCGAGCGTTGGGAGGCGGTGGAAAAGAACATCCACCGCTACGCCGTGATCTTCACTATCGGCGCCGCTATCCTGATTGCCGCCTGGTTTCTGTGGAAGAGAGTCCTGTGGAAGAGAGCCCCGTGGAAGAGAGCGCGGCGGTAACCAACAGGGCCGTCACCACCACCACCACGCAGCCGATGACGTTGTACCACAGGTAGGACATGCCGGTGAACTGAAACGCCGAGAAGACCGCCGCTTCGCCCGCCAGCATCCCGATAAACACCGCCGTCCCCCCGACCCGGCGGAAGGCCAGCGCCACCACAAAACAGCCGAGCAGCGACCCGTAGAACAGCGAGCCCAGGATGTTGACCGCCACAATCAAGGAACCCAGTTTCCGGCCGAACCCGGCGAACGCCACTGCGCCTGCGCCCCACAAAAGCGTCGCCCAGCGGGAAGCCAGCAGGTAGTGATGGTCGCTGCCGGCGCGGTGAAAATACCGCTTGTAGAGATCCACCACCGTCACCGTGGCCAGCGAATTGATCTCGCCCGAACTGGCCGACATGGTGGCGCACAACACCACCGCGATCAGCAGCCCCACCAGCCCCGCCGGCAGGTATTTGGTCACGAAGGAAAGGAAAATGTAGTTGGTATCGTTGAACCCCTGCTCGCCGCCGGTGCTCTCGACCAGGCTGGAGGCGCGGGACCGCGCATCGTCGATCTCCCGCTGAGCCGCCCGGTATTCGGACAGGCGGCGGCTGCGGGCCGCGGAATCGCCGTCATGACGGGCTTCCACCAGTCCGAGGGCAGCCTCGCGCCGGTGCTCGAAGGCGCGCTGGTATGCAGACTCGACGGGCTGAAAATCGGTGACGCCCTGAATGCGGCTCAACTCCGCCCGGTGAAAGAGCACCGGCGGCTCGACGAACAGGTAGAAGACGAAGACCATGGCCCCGATAAACAAAATGAAGAACTGCATGGGGATCTTGGCCACGGCATTGAACAACAGGCTCAAGCGGCTCTGCGCGATGGAACGTCCCGTGAGATAGCGCTGCACTTGCGACTGGTCGCACCCGAAATAGGACAGGAACAGGAAGGTGCTTCCGAACAGCCCGCTCCAGATGTTGAATCGGTCGTTCCAATGGAAGGTCGTGGTCACGGCATTCAGCCTCCCGGCCGCCCCCGCGAGATACAAGGCGTCCCCGAACGAGACCGATGGCGGCAACAGGATGAACACGGTCACCAGCGCCACCACCAGCCCTACGAAGATGATGCCCATCTGCTGCACGTCCGACCAGGTGACCGCCTTGATTCCTCCCATGACCGTATAGGCGACTACCGTCGCTCCCGTCAACGTAATGGTGACGCGCTCCGGCCAGCCCAGGATGATCGAGAGCACCACGGCCGGCGCGTAGATCGTGATCCCCGCGGAGAGCCCGCGCTGGAACAGAAAGATGACGCTCGCCAGAACCCGCGTTTTGCTGTCGAACCGCTGCTCCAGGTATTCGTAGGCCGTGTAGACCTTGGCGTGGTGAAAAATCGGCACCACCGTGGCGCAAATGATTACCATGGCGATGGGCAGTCCGAAATACGCCTGGACGAACCGCATTCCGTCCACGTACGACTGCCCGGTGGTGGAGATGAAGGTGACCGCGCTGGCCTGAGTGGCCATGATGGAGAGGGCCATGGCGTACCAGGGCATGGTTTTGCCCGCCAGCAGGTAGCGGTCCACCGTCCCGCTGCCGCGGCTGCGGTACAGCCCATAGGCCACGACGGAGACCATCGCCATGACCAGCACGATCCAGTCGGCAGGCCTCATCGATACGATCTCGTAAACAGGTAGAAGGCCGCGATGATCGCGACGAGATAGATGAGGACCCCGATGTAGACGCGCCGCCAGGTGCGCAGAAATGGCGGTGCTTCATCGGGAACGTCGCGAGCCTCGGGCATGTTGGGAGTTTAGCACGGGGAGCCGGCAGTGCAGTCGCAACAGAGCCGCGACCGACGGATATGCCTCCCACCGTAGGCCCCAGGAAAAGTCACAAATCCACCCCCTCCAAAAACCCGAGTCACGCGCTTTGGCGAATAATTTTCTGAATGATTTCAATCACTTCCGGACTCCACCACCCGTCTGCCGAATCTTCGTCTGCTATTTAGAAGACAGGACGAAGATATGCAGAACTCTCTCGCACCCCTCATCGCCATCGCCCGGCCCGGCCTCCCCTTCACCGCCGGCGACGGCCAGGCCTTCGTCCGCCTCCCCGGCAACACCGGAGGTTTCCTGCAAACCGTCGTCCTCTGTCAGACTCCCAAAGGCGTCTCGCAGCAGCTCAACAAGTGCGTGCTGACCCTCGCCGACAACGGTATCGAGTTGAAATTCCGCCACTTACACGGGAAGAAACGGATTATCGAGCTCCGCGACGAGCCGGGAGGCGCATCTTACCAGAATAACCCTCCAGATGCGCCTCCCGATTTCGACCCACCGCCGCAACCCACAGAACCAGAAGAGGTTAAAGCGCAATGAATAATAACTCGACACACCCGAAAATCATGCGCCTCCGGCCGTGGGGCAGGTTGTCAACCTGCGGCGGATTGTTAATCCGCCTGCCGCCCCTCTGCGCGGGTGCGCAGGGCTGGATGCGTCCCTACGACTCGGAGAAACACCTGTACCGTTTGCGGCTTGGCGCCATGCGGGGCAAGTTGTCAACGGGCGGGACGGATGGTGGGGCCGGCGCTTTCGCCCGACAATTCCGCCGGCTTGCAGCCCATTTCCCAGAGCCAGGCTCGGCGCGAGCTGCGCGAACTGCGCGAGCTGCGCGAGCTATCCCACTGGCGCAAGGCCGTTCGTGCGGAGTAGTATAGACGAATCGATTATGCCTCTTCAGCCTGGCACTAAACTGGGTTCCTACGAGATCCTCTCGCCCATCGGCGATGGGACCGGGATCGAAGTCTACAAAGCCACCGACACCGAGGCGAGCCGCACGGTGGCCATCCAGGTGATCCCGCCACAATGGGCCGACGGTTCCGAATTCCCAGCCAGGAAGGAACTGTTCGACCGCGCCACCCAGGCGGTCGCCTCCCTGAATCATCCCCACATTCGCGCGCTGCACGACGTGGGACAGCACGACGGCGTGGACTTCCTCGTCCTGGAGTACCTGGAAGGGCAAACACTCGCCGAGCGGCTCAAGGGCAAGGCGCTGAATCTGGGTGACGCGCTGGCCGTGGCCATCGCCCTGGCCGATGCGCTCGACAAGGCGCACGGCGCCGGTGTGGTGCATCGAGGACTCAATCCCGCGAGCGTGATGCTCACCAAGACCGGCGCCAAGCTGCTGGATTTCGGATGGGCGGAATTGCGGCCCGCACCGGCGGCTTCAGCGGTTCCGAAATCGGCCTCCGTCACCGCGGCCGAGGCCGCCCGAAAGCCGGATGACAGCCTCACTTTGCAGTACACCGCGCCCGAACAGTTCGAAGGCAAGCCCGCCGGCGCGCGCGCCGATATCTTTGCCTTCGGAGCCATCCTTTATGAAATGGTCACCGGCAAGAAAGCCTTCGAAGGCAAGAGCCGGGGCGTCGTGATCGCCGCGATTGTCACGGCGGAACCCGACCGTTTGACGCTGCTGCAACCCAAGGCGCCCCGGGTGCTGGAGCACGTGGTCGAGCGGTGCCTGGCCAAGGATCCCGACGACCGGTGGCAGACCGTGCATGATCTCCTGGTCCAACTCCGCTGGATCGCCGAAGGCGGCGCGGCGGGCGGGTTATTTCTACCCGCCTCCAGGACGCAACGGCTGGTCCGGGCCGCGTTGCTGGCTGGCGCGCTGCTCGTCGCCGCGCTGGCATATCCGGCGGTGCGTTACCTGCGCGGTCCCGGTGAACTGGAAGCGATCCAGTTCCGCATTCCGATCGCCGGCCTGAGCGACTCGGATATCGCGCTCGCGCCCGATGGAGAAACCATCGCCCTGGTGGCTCGCCCGAACTCGTCGGAAGCCGCCGCTCTGTTCGTCCGGCGCATGGGTTCGGTAGCGTTCGTGAAGTTGGGAGGCACCGAAGATGCTGTGCAGCCCTTCTGGTCTCCCGATAGCCGCTCCGTCGCGTTTGTGGTCGGGACCCGCCTGAAAAGCGTGAGCGTCGCCGGCGGTGCTCCCAAGGACATCTGCGAGGCGCAGAAGTTTTACGGCGGCGCATGGAACCGCGAAGGGACCATTCTGTTCGGGTCCGCCAGGGGATTGTTCCGCGTCTCCGCCGAGGGCGGCAAGCCGTCCGCGGTCACCACGCCAGAAGCGCAGGAAACCGGGCACTACTGGCCCTCCTTCCTGCCCGACGGACGAGGCTACCTGTACCTGGCGTGGTCCGCGCAGACCGGGAACCGCGCCGTGTTCGTAGGGTCGCTTGACTCCAAGGAGAAGACCAGGCTCATGGCGGCCGATTCCAACGCCGTCTACGCCGCGCCGGGTTACGTGCTGTTCCACCGCGAAGCGTCCCTGTTCGCGCAACCCTTCGACTCCAGGAAACGATCTCTGACCGGAGAGCCGGTGCATGTCGCGGATGAAGTGGCCTCCAGCGCCAGCACCGGGCGTGGCGATTTCGATGTCTCCCAGAACGGCTCGCTGCTCTACTTCCAGGGCGTCAACGCCACCGCCGGCCGGGGACGAGCCCTCAGCACTCAATTCGGTTGGGTGGATCGAAGCGGAACCCGGGGGCAAATCGCCGGAGAGGGGGGAAACTACGGCGACATGGACCTTTCACCCGATGGAAAACTGATCGCCGTCACCCGTCAGGACTCGAACGCTTCGGGTGCGGACATCTGGGTAATCGACTGGCAGCGCGCCGGTGTGGCCACGCGCCTGACTCTCGATCCGGCCGACGACGTCGACCCGGTCTGGTCTCCGGACGGAACCCGCGTCGCCTTCACCACCTTCCGCAAAGGCAACGCCGATATCTACGTCAAGAACGCCAACAACGTAGGCGCGGAAACGCCGCTCCTGGAATCGGCGAGCGATGAGATCGTCAAGGACTGGTCCAAGGACGGGCGCTTTATCGCATATTTATCGGGACAGGAAGGTGCTCCGGACATCTACGTGCTGCCGTTGTCCGAAGGCAAGAAGCCCGGCGCGGAAAAGCCGTTCCCGGTGGTCCAGGGGAAATTTCAGAAGAACGAGCCGCAATTCTCCTATGACGGCAAATGGCTGGCCTACACTTCCGATGAGACCGGTACGTTCCAGGTGACAGTCATATCGTTTCCCGCGGGAGACCAGAAGCTCCAGGTCTCCAGGGCGGGCGGCGGACAGCCGCGCTGGAGAAAGGATGGCAAGGAGCTCTTTTATCGCGCTCCCGATGGCGACGTGATGGCGGTGGATATCAAAACCGTTCCCAAACTGGAGGCCAGCGTGCCGCACACTCTGTTCCGTTCTCCGAGCACTGTCGGAAGCGCGGTCGATCCCGTCCGGCATCAGTTGGCGGTCATGCCGGATGGCCAGCGTTTTCTACTCAGGTTCAGCGCGGCTGGGATTGGCGGGGGAGGGGGGCCAAACTCAGCGGTGCCGGAAGCTCAGCCCTTCGCATCCGGGTTTGGAGGCGGGGGAGGAGGAAGGGCAGGGATCAACAATGGTCCAGGTGGAGGCATGATCACCACGGGCCTTACCGTGATCCAACACTGGCCTGCGGCGCTCGGAAAGGGAAAGAAATGACAGGGCTCCAGCCAGGAACAAAACTGGGACCGTACGAGGTGATCGAGCCCATCGGCGCGGGCGGCATGGGGGAAGTGTACAAGGCCTCGGACACGCGGCTGGAACGCACGGTGGCCGTGAAACTACTCCCGCGGCATTGGGCCGAGAATATCGAGATGCGCCAGCGCTTCGAGCGCGAAGCGCAGATTATCGCCTCGCTGAACCATCCCCACATCTGCGTGCTCCACGACATTGGACACCAGGACGGCCTCGACTTCCTGGTCATGGAGTACCTGGAAGGCGACACGCTCGCGTCGCGAATCGAGCGCGGTCCAATGCCGTGGGACGAGGCCTTACGAGTGGCCATCGCCATGGCCGACGCCCTGGATAAGGCGCACCGCAAGAGCGTGGTCCACCGCGATCTGAAGCCTTCCAACGTCATTCTCACCGAGAGCGGACCCAAGCTCCTGGATTTCGGACTGGCCAAGTGGCAGACGCCGTCGGGAACCTCCTCGGCTGGCGCTCCTGCCTCGGCCACCCAGATGGTGACCCGCAGCGATGTCACCGTGCCGGGTTCGATCCTGGGAACTTTGCAGTACATGGCGCCCGAGCAGTTGGAGGGGATGGACACCGACCCGCGAACGGACATCTTCGCGTTTGGGGCCGTGATGCACGAGATGATCACGGGCAAGAGGACGTTCGAGGGCAAGACCCGGGTCTTGCTCATGTCCGCGATCGCCATGTCGGAGCCGGAGCCGCTTTCCAAAGCGCAGCCCGAAGTTCCGGCGTCCCTGGAACACGTGGTGAGGACGTGTCTGGCGAAGGACCCAGGGGACCGCTGGCAAACCGCGCGCGATCTTCTAGCCGAGCTGGAATGGGTGGCGCAGACGGGAGGGGACGGAGGCGTCGGGCCAATGGCTGGCGGGCGGCGGAAGGGCCGGACGCTCTCCCGCGTCCTGGTGGGGGTGGGGTTGTTGCTGGCGGCCGCCGTGGCCGTGCCGGCGGCTTTGTCTCTGCGCCGCGACGTGCCGCCTGGGGAGGTCCGCTTCCGCGTGCCGATCAGCTTGACTGCCCAGCCCTCGAATGCCAACATTACCGTCCTGAACATGGCGGGCGCTAATTTCGCCGTCTCGCCGGATGGGCGCGCCATGGCCTTTGTGGCGGCCAGTAGTGCCGGCGCCACCGCCGGCGAAACGCCCACCCTGTTTTATCGTCCCACGGGTTCGGTGACACCGCAGCGGCTCGCGGGAACTGAAAATGCCGAGCTGCCGTTCTGGTCGGCTGACGGCCGCTTCATCGGATTCTCTGTGACTGGAAAACTGCGCAAGGTGGAGGCGTCGGGAGGTCCTCCACAGGACATCTGCGACGCCCCGGGCTTCGCCGGCGGTACGTGGAATCGCGACGGGACCATCCTGTTCGGCTCTCCCTCGGGATTGTTCAGCGTGTCGGCCGAAGGCGGCAAGCCGGAAGCCGTGACCAGCCTGCAATCGGGGGAATCCGGCCACTTCTGGCCGCAATTTCTGCCCGATGGCCGGCGTTATCTCTACACAGCCTGGACCGGAGAAACCGCCAAACGGACCATCATGGAGGGAACACTGGGATCGAAGGACAAGATCCGTGTGCTTGCCGCCGAATCCAACGCGGCCTACGCCGAGCCCTCCGGTATGAAGCAAAGTTACCTGCTCTTTCATCGCCAGAACACCGTGTACGCGCAGCCGTTCGATTGGAAGACCGCGGCGCTCTCGGGAGAACCGGCGCGTGTCGCGGATGGCATCGGTTACTCTGCGGGTGACGGGCGGGGCAATTTCGCCGTCTCTCCCAATGGTGTCCTGATCTATTTCCAACCTACTACCGGCAATGTAGGCTCGGAGGCGCAGGAGTGGCAACTGGCGTGGATCGACCGCACCGGCCAGGTGCTCGAGGCCGTGGGACCCCCCGGAGTGTACTGGGGAGTGGAAGCATCGCCGGACGGGAAACGCGTGGCGGTGCACCGCCACGAGCTGAATGGCGGCGACATCGTGGTGATCGAGCCGCGCGGCTCGACCACCAAGCTGACCTTCGATGCGCCGCGCCACAACTCAGCGCCCATCTGGTCGCCCAACGGGGACCGCATCGCGTACTGTTCGCTCCAAAAGGGCAAATGGGGAATCTACCAGGTCCTTTCCAGCGGATCGGGGACCGAGGAACTGCTGTTCGAATCCGAGGCGCCCAAGGCCCCCATGTCGTGGTCACCGGACGGGAAGCGCATCGTGTTTTGGGTCCAGGATTCGAAAAACGCAGGCGATCTCTGGGTGCTGCCTTTGGAGGGAGAGAAGAAACCCGCGCCCTTGATCTCGACGCAGTTCAACGAGACTCATGGGCAAATCTCTCCCGACGGCAAATGGATCGCCTACACCTCCAACTCGACGGGCCGTAACGAGATTTACGTGCAACCGTTCCCCTCGGGCAGCGGCCGTTACCAGGTTTCGTTTCACGGCGGCGACTGGCCGAGGTGGAGGGGCGACAGCAAGGAGATCCTCTACCACTCCATCGCTACGACCCTGGATACTCCAGCCGTAACGGGCATTTTCCGGTTCGGTCCCATACTGGTGGCCGCCGTGACGGCGAGGGGCGACGCGTTGGAGGCGGCCGTCCCGCAGCAGATCGTCCGCATCTTCGCCAACAACACGCCGCATACCGGCGGAGACTACCAGTTCTATGACGTCTCGAAAGACGGCAAGCGGATTCTGATGGGCCAACTCGGCGGGATAGCCGGCGCCGGCGGCGGTGCCACCAGCACCGGTGCGATCGGTCCCGATCCGGGCCGCAGTTACATCACGGTGGCGATGAACTGGGCGTCCGCGCTCAAGAAGTAGGACAGACGATCGCCTTTTGTCGTCTGTCTCTCGAGGCCTACCGTTTCGCCGGAGCCCCCTTGAAATACCGCTCCGCGAACGTCAGGAACACCGGCCAGTTCGGCCCCGGAGTGTGTCCGCCGCTGTGCTGGCGGAAGCCCACGTCGCCGTCGATGAGCGTAGTCTCGATCTCCGGAAACTCGCTGGTCCCGAGGTCCTTCTTCCCCAGCAGCTTGTACACCGGCCCCGCGCCCGCCCCGGCCAGGAACATGCCCTTGGCGTCCACCCATCCGTCGCCTTTGGTCGCGCCCGCGCTGATGAACACCGGACGTGGCGCGCACAAGGCCACCAGCTCGTGCGAATCCACCGGCAGATCGTTCCAGTTCAGCGGACCGGCGTACTTCATGAAGTTGCCCGCCATCCAGTGGTATTCGCTGGTCGCCGCGACGTTCTCCACCAGCTCGCCCCAATTGCGGCGGTGCAGCTTGACGCCGCCTTCGCCCGAAGAGCTGACAAACGCAATGGCGAAACGGTCGTCGTAGGCCATGGCAACGGCGGTCGCCTTGCCGTAGCGCGAGTGGCCTTCCACGCCGACGCGCTTGGCGTCCACGGCCTTGTCGGTCTCGAAGTAATCGAGGGCGCGGCTGGCGCCCCAGGCCCAGGCGCGCAGCGCGCCCCAATCGTCGGCCTTGCGCAGTTGGCCCTTGTTCATGAGGCCGATGATGCCCTGCGTCAGGCCCGCGCCGTTATCGGCCTGAATGCTGCCAGGGGAAAGGATGGCGTAGCCCCAGCCTTTCGCGAGGACCTGTTGTTGCCATGTTGGTCCGGTGGGAGTGGGTGGCCCGCCTCGGCCCGCGGTCGCCGGTCCGCGTCCGGGGCCGAATCCCGTGAAGCCGAATTCCATGATCACCGGCGCCGGTCCTTGCGCATTGGCCGGAGTAGTCAGTGCCAGTTGGATATCCACGGTGACCTGCGGGTACGACGAATTGTCGACGTGCCCCACGAGCTGCTTCGTGATCACCGCGACATCCCCGTTGGTTCCGTTGGTGGTGCCGGTCACTTCCCAATTCACCTTGGGGGTGTTCTTGGGCATCCGGCCGTAGATCTCGCGATCGAAATCTTCGACGATCTCCGGACGGCGCTGTTTCCACCACACGTCGGCTTTCGTCACCTTCTTGCCGTTCTTCAGCACCAGCGGATTCGGCAGGTCGGGATACGGATTGGCCTTGGCCTCGTCGTAGTTCGCGTAGTTCTCCGCCTGGGGATTGCTGCCGTTCGCTCCGCGGCGGAGGGAAGGGATTTTCAGAAGATCCATCATTTTCTGATGATCTTCCTGCGAGGCCAACTGGGTCGCCGTTGGTGGCGCCCCCTGCTGCTGGTAGGCCAGGCTAGCCCCCAGCGCCAACAAAACCAGTCCGATGGACCATCGAAGGGAACGCGATCCGGCCATGAGATCCTCCTTTAGTTTGCCGTGACAACTATATCAAGTTGCAGATCTGGATGCCACGCTACTCGCACCGCTTGCTATCGGGTCCCGGAAATTGAAACAGGATGCCGACCACCCGCGGATTCAGCTTCCGCATTGCCGGCGTGCTGGAGGAAATCGACCGGTCGCCGCGGACGGCGTGCGTTTCCTCGGAAGTCATCGGCGCCGAATAGCGGCTGCCCGTCCGCTCGCCATCGAGAGTCAGGACGAGCCGTCCACCGCAGTCGAGCCCTTCGAGTTTGCCGCCGTCCCACGAGAGCACGTTGCCGCCGTAGTTGTACCCGAAGCCCGAGACGGTGAACGGCTTGCCATTCAAGGTTTCCAGTTCGGTGAGCCTCGTCCCCATGCGGATGCCGTCTGCCGCCTGCCAGCGGCACGTTCCACGCCGCAGCCCGTGGCACACGAAGATCTGCTTGGGGTGCGCCTGCGGGCCTTTGCCGTTCCACGAAATCGCCAGGGTCTGCGAGGGATCTCTGCGGAAGACGAACGTCGCCGGCTGGAGCATGCCTTCGTCCAGCTCGATCTCGTCGTCTTCCACCGCCTCCTTGGGGAAGAGGCGATTCAAGTCGTCGCGCACGGCGCCGGCGGTGATCGGGCCCACGCGCACGCCGGACACCAGCGCCCAGTCGTTGGCGAGCTGCGGCGGAGCGAAGAGCAACGCAATCAGAATCGGGATCGCCATGACTCACACCGAGTATCGCGGCGGCGTGATCCCCTTCTCCCGCAGGTAGACCTCGGCATAGCCGCGGTGATGGGACGTGTGAATGAAAGCGTGCAGCACCCAGTCCCAACCCGTCTGCGGCGGCGTATTGGGACGGCCCGGGTAGGACTTGTCCAGGTCCGCCTCGCTGATGCCCTTGAGCACGCCGGCGCAGAAGTCGAAGGTCCCGGTGAGGTACCGCTTTGTGGTTTCCTTATCGAACTTCTCCGGAGGCTGGAGCGAGTCCGGAATCTCGCCGGCCTTGAAGCGCGAGATGTAGAAGGCGTTGTTGGTGGCCAGGTGCTGAATGAGTTCCCCGAACGCCCGCATCTCGGGTTTCGGCTTGAAGCCGTAGGCGTCGGCCGGCATGGCGTCGGCCACTTGCAAGGTGAAGACCTTGGCCTTGTCCCATCGCGCCAGGAAGACCTCCAGATGTTTTCCCGCCGCCCACGCCGGGCCTGCGGCCGCGGCTGTCCCGATCGCCATGGCCCGGATTGCTTTGCGTCGATTCATCGCGTCCACCTCGAATCCGATGATACCCTGATCTGGTGCGGCGAACCTTCCTGATCGATACCGACACCGCTTCGGACGATGCCGTGGCCCTGATCATGGCACTGCGCGCGCCGGACGTTCGCGTGGCCGCCATCACGGTGGTCGCGGGCAACGTGCCTGTGGATCAGGCCACGCGCAATGCGCTGTACGTCGCGGAACTCTGCGGGTCGGACGTGCCCGTATACTCCGGCGCCGCGAAGCCGCTGCGGCGCGAATACGCCAACGCCGAGTGGTTCCACGGCAAGGATGGCCTCGGCGATCGCGGCTATCCGGATCCCAACCGTTCCCCGGAACAGGCGCATGCGGTGGAGGCCATCATCGAGACCGTCCGCGCCAATCCCGGGATCGTCCTGGTGACGCTGGGCCCTCTCACGAATGTGGCGATGGCCCTGGCGCGGGAACCGGCGATCGCAGCGAGCGTGAGCCGCTGTGTCCTGATGGGCGGCAATCCCTGTTCGGTGGGAAACGTCACTCCGGCCGCGGAGTACAACGTCTGGGTGGACCCCGAAGCCGCGCGCATGGTCCTGCACTCCGGCATGCCGATCGAGCTGGTGGGGTGGCATCTCTGCTGCGGCGAGGCCGTGCTGAACCAGGCCGATATCGATCACGTACTGAGCCTGGACACTCCGCTCGCGCGCTTCGCCATCGAGTGCAACACG
Source organism: Bryobacteraceae bacterium (assembly GCA_041485845.1). Lineage (GTDB taxonomy): Bacteria > Acidobacteriota > Terriglobia > Bryobacterales > Bryobacteraceae > OMOG01. The sequence continues at coordinate 10,057 of JBGPKH010000037.1, read as the reverse complement.
GCCGCCCGGCAAGCCCTGCGCGTGCAGACGGGCGAGGACGGAATCTCGCTGCCGGACCCGGTGGCCATGTCGATTGCTCTCGATCCCACCGTCTGTACGTCCACGAGCGCGCATTACACGGAGGTGGAGGTCGCGAGTGGCCTGACCCGCGGCATGACCGTGGTGGACCGGCTCGGCGTGGCTGCCGACGAGCGCAACCGCGAAGTGTGGCGCGCGGTCCTGGGTTTGCCCAAGGCGAGCGTCTGCTGGACCATCGACGTAGCGCGCTGGAAGCAGGGGTTGTACGCGGCGCTAAGAACCAGGCAATGAGACAGGCTGAAGCCGAATTCGCAAGGAGGACAGGCCGGGAGGCCTATCCCACTCCTAGCGGCGAAACTTGTAGTGCTTCTTGTGCGCCTGGAACATCACCTTCAACTTGCGCTTCGCCTCCTTCGCCGCCAGCGGATCGGCCATCAGCTCATGACGCCGTGCTTCCCCCAGCAGCTTGCGATAACTCTCCCACCGCTCGCGCGTGATGGCGCCTTCTTCCAGCGCCTTAGCCACCGCGCATCCCAGTTCGCCCGAGTGGGAACAGTCGCGGTACCGGCAGTTGGCCGCCACCTCCGCGATCTCCTCGAACGTGCCGGCAACGCTCTCCTGGCCCGCCCAAAGCTGCAACTCCCGCAAGCCCGGCGTGTCGATGAGTGCCCCGCCCAGCGGCAGCGGTACGAGCTCGCGGTGCGTGGTGGTGTGGCGCCCGCGACTGTCGTCCTCGCGCACTTCCCGGGTGCGAAAGCGCTCCTCGCCGAGCAGGCGGTTCACGATGGTCGATTTCCCGACCCCCGACGACCCCAGCAGCGCCACCGTTCTGCCCGGCGCGAGGAAGCAGGTGAGCGCGTCGAGTCCCTCGCCATCCCGCGCGCTGGCGGGTAACACGGGGGCCCCGGCGGCGATAGCGGCGGTCTCGGCGAGGCGCGCAACGAGATCCTCGCAAACGTCCGCCTTGTTGAGTACGATCACCGGAGACGCGCCGCTCTCCGCCGCGAGCGTGAGGTAGCGCTCCAGCCGGCGAAGGTTGAAATCGCCATCCAGGCCGCACACCAGAAACACCAGGTCGATGTTGGCGGCCAGCGGCTGCTCTTCCTCGCGCCGCCCGGCGGCCCGACGGGAAAAGCAGGTGCGCCGCGGGAGCACGGCTTCGACGATCGCCTGCTCCGGCGCCACCATTCGAGCCGCCACCCAATCGCCCACCACGGGCATGGAGGCGCGGTCCGGCGCGCGATACCACAGCGCGCCCGAAGGCTCGGCGGTGAGTTCGGCCTCTTCGGTGTAAAGCCGGTATTGGTCGCGGTTAGAAATTGCCACGCGGCCCAGAATCAGGCCCTGCGCGGCGTAACGTTCGAATGCGCCGTAAATATAGGGATCGGCGCCAAGAGATTCCAGATTCATGACTGTTCGCTCCGGGGGATTGCAGAGGACAACACACCGCTCCCTCACGGTAGCGGCTCGGATCGGAGCCGCGCGCGGAAGCAAGCGGTACACGGGACGGCAAACTAGCGGACAGTCACAGGCGTCAAGAGGATAGGCTAGCATAGTCTTTTACCGACCGTGCGGTAATCCAAGAAAAGGAGCATCACCTCATGCGAGTCAATCAAACCCGGGAACGCCTGGCCAAAGGCGAGACGGTCTTCGGGTGCGGACTGCAATGCTACCGGTCCGCGGAGATCCCGCGCGCTTTTGCCTGCGCCGGGTTCGACTACGTCTTCATCGACATGGAGCACGGATCGTACGACCTGGAGACCGTGCAGGACATGATCGCCTCCTCCAACCTGGCGGGCATCACGCCGATCGTCCGCGTGGCCGAGCTGCTGTATTCGCTGGTCGCCAGGCTGCTGGACTCGGGCGCGCAGGGCATCATCCTGCCGCGCGTGGAAGATCCGCGAATTCTCGAAGAGGCGCTGAGCTGGATGCGATTTCCGCCGCAGGGCAAGCGCGGGTACGGTGTGAACACCACCATGATCGGCTACGAAAACCGCAGCTTTCCCGAGATCATCGAGCACCAGAACCGCAATACGCTCTCGGTGGTGCAGTTCGAGACCACGGTGGCGATGGAGCGCGCCGACGAACTTCTTTCGCTGAAGGGCCTGGATATCGCGATGGTCGGTCCGGCCGATCTTTCGATCTCGCTGGGCGTCCCCGGCCAGTTCGACCACCCGCTGCTGCTTTCCACCGTCGATAAGCTGATCGAACAGTGCAACAACCACGGCGTGGTCCCCGGTATTCAGACGCGAGGCCTGGCGATGGCCAGGATGTGGGCTGAGCGCGGCATGCGTTTCGTAGGGGCGGCGGCGGAGCATGTGCTGTTACTGGAGAAGGCCAAGGAGACGGTCGCGCAGCTTCGCGCGGTCAAAGTGGCGAGCCCGGCGTAACACGGTGCTACCATGACCAAGTGCGTTGGTTCGATTTCGCGGTCGTCTGCGTTTACGTTCTGGGCCTGACCGGCATCGGACTGCGCTTTTCGCGCCGCCAGACCACCACCGAACGCTATTTCACCGCCAAACGCTCGGTGCCGTTCTGGGCAGTGGGGATGTCGTTCCTCACCGCCATGATCACCAGCGTGACGTTTATCGCGTTTCCCGGCGCAGCTTACGCCAAGGACTGGTCGCTGCTAATTCCCGGGATGCTGTTGCTGGTGGTCCTGGCGCTGGTGGGCGCGGTCGTCATCCCCTTCTATCGCCGCACCGTGGGGATGAGCGCGTTCGAGTATTTCGGCAAGCGCTTCGGCCGGCCCGCGCGCATCTACGCCTCGATCGCCTTCACGCTGGCGCACCTCTCCAAACTCGGCCTGGTCTTCTACCTGCTCGCCCTCACCATCAACAGCATGACCGGCTGGAACATGGACCAGGTGATCCTCATCTCCGGCCTGCTCACCATGGTCTACACGTTGAAAGGCGGGTTCGAGGCCGTGGTGTGGACCGACGTCGCACAAGGCATCATCATCTGGGCCGGGATCTTCATTTGCCTCGGCTATCTTCTGTTTCTGCCGCCCGGCGGGCCGGCGGCGGTCTTCGCGACGGCGGCTGCGAATCACAAGATCACGTTCGGCAGCACGGCGTTCGACTTCTCGCAGCCTACCGTGTGGGTGCTGATCACCTACGGCTTCTTCTGGTACCTGCAACGCTACACCACGGACCAGACCCTCGTCCAGCGCTACCTCTCGGCCAAGTCCGACCGTGACGCCATCAAAGGCGTGGCGCTCGGCGCGTTTCTCGCGGTGCCGGTATGGGCGCTGTTCACGCTCATCGGCACCTGCGTGTGGACGTACTACCGCCTCACCGGCGAAGTGCTGCCGGCCTACATCACCAAGGGCGATCAGGCCTTCCCGCATTTTCTCAGCACGCACCTGCCGCCCGGGGTCGCGGGCCTGGTGATGGCCGCGCTGATCGGCTCCGCGATGTGCGCCCTCTCGAGCGACCTGAACGCCTTCTCGTCGGTCGGAGTGGAGGACATCTACCGGGTGATGCGGCCCGCATCGACCGACAAGCGCCGCCTCCAGGTGGCGAAATATATCGTGGTGGGCTGCGGCCTGCTGTGCATCGCCACCGCGCTGGTGCTCTCGCACACGCAGACCGGAGCACTCTCGTTGTGGTTTTCGGCATCGGCCATTGTGAGCGGAGGTCTCGCCGGCCTGTTCATGCTGGCGTACCTGACTCCAAACGCCAACCGGCAGGGTGTCTACACGGGGATCGCCGCGTGCATTGCGTTCACGGGATGGGCCACGCTCACCCTGGGCGAGAAGCGTATCCTCGACCTCGGCCGCTTCAACTTTCCCTGGCACGATTACATGATCGGCGCCATCGGCAACGTGGTGTTGCTGGCGGTGGGGTATGCGGCCAGCCGCATAATGCGATGAGCGGCTTCATGAATCCGCAGGAATTCGCCAACATCGCCCGCTCGGAGAGGGACTTTTGGTGGTACCGCGGCATGCGCTCCATCCTGTTCCGCATGCTGGATCCCTATCTGGCCGGGCGACACGCCGGCCGCGTTCTGGAAGCCGGTTGCGGCACGGGGTATCTCTCACACCTGATGCAGCGCGATCGGCACTGGCCCGTGGTGCCCATGGACATCAGTTGGGACGGTCTCCGCTACGCCCGCGAAATGGGTGTCGAGAATCCCGTCCAGGGCGACATTTCGAGCCTGCCGTTCGCCGGCGAGAGTTTCGACCTGGTGATCTCGATGGACGTGATCGTGCACCTGCCGCGGGGCGAGGAGCACACCGCCGCGCGCGAACTGGCGCGGGTGCTGCGGCGCGGCGGGCTGCTGGTACTGCGCACGTCGGCCCTCGATATCCTGCGCAGCCGGCACTCCGAGCACGCTTTCGAGCGCCAGCGGTTCACGCGCCGGCGGCTGATGGGGATGGCGGCGGCCGCGGGCGTGCGCGTGCTCCGGTGCAGCTATATCAATTCGTTGCTGCTGCCCGTGGCGCTGGCGAAATTCCGCGTGTGGGAACCACTGCTGCGCAAAGCGCCGTCGAGCGGCGTCGAACCGGTGGCGCCCTGGCTGGACAAGCTCCTATATTCCGCCCTAGTCCTGGAGGCGGCCTGGATCGGCTCCGGCCGCAACTTTCCCGCGGGGCAATCGCTCCTGCTGATCGGTGAGAAGATAGGGTGATCGTGGGGGTGAAGAAATTCGGGTCGTTGAGCGTCTTTTTTCCGGCGTACAACGATGCACCGACGCTGCCCGAGTTGCTGCGCCAGACGTTCGCGGTATTGCAGGAAAGGGTAGAGGATTACGAGGTCATCGTAGTCAACGACGGCAGCCGCGACAATACCGGCGAATTGCTGGAGCGGCTCCAGAGCGACTATCGGCCATTTCTGCGCGTGGTGACGCACTCCGAAAATCGCGGCTATGGCGGAGCGTTGCGCAGCGGCTTCGCCGCGGCCCAAAAAGAGTTCGTGTTTTACACCGATGGCGACGGCCAGTACGATCCCGGCGAGCTCCCGCGATTGCTGGAACTGATGGGACCCGCCACGGGACTGGTCAACGGATACAAGCTCGAACGCCACGACCCGGCGCATCGCGTCTGGATAGGGCAGGTCTACAATTTCTGCGCGCGCCTGCTGTTCCGCATCCGCATCCGCGATATCGATTGCGACTACCGGCTGATTCGCCGCGCGCTGCTGGAGAGAATGCAACTGACATCCACCAGCGGAACGATCTGTGTCGAGTTGGTGCGCAAGCTGGAATTGAGCGGCTGCGAGGTGGTCGAGGTGGGAGTCCACCACTATCCGCGGCTGCACGGGAAATCGCAGTTCTTCCGCATGCGTTCGCTGGCGATCACGCTCTTCCAATTGCTGCGGCTGTGGGTGCGGCTGGTCGTGCTGCGGTAGCAAGACCGCTCCCTTGCTCGCCAACGCGCGAGGACGGTCGCGGCTCCGATAGCCGCCGATCCGAGCCGCCGATCCGAGCCGCGACCAAAGGGAGCGGTACAGCATCCCTAATACCATGGACCGATTTCCAGCCGTCTTCCTGGCGCATGGCTCGCCCATGTCGGGTCTGGGAGGCGACGACCACGCGGCGGCGCTCCACGCGTTCGGCCAGGCACACCAGGGCGCCAAGGCGATCCTGGTGGTCTCCGCGCATTGGCAGGTCTCCCGGCCGCTGCGTCTGACCACCTGGGACTACGCTCCGCTTCTCTACGATTTCGGCGGCTTTCCCGAAGAGTTGTACCAGCTCACCTATCCCGCGCCGGGCAATCCCGCGTTGGCCACGCGCATCGCCGGAGTCTTACGCGCCGCCGACCAGAACGTCACCCTGAATACGGAGCGCGGGCTCGATCACGGCGCCTGGGTTCCGCTGCGGCTGGCCTGGCCGGAGGCGGTCGCACCGGTGCTCCAGTTGTCCTTTCCGTTTGTGAATCCGCCGGAACTGTACCAGCTCGGCAAGGCGCTGCGTCCGTTGCGCGACGACGGCATCCTGGTGGTCGCGAGCGGCGGAATCGTCCACAATCTGACGCGGGTTCGCCTGGAAGACAAGCAGGCGCCGGTGGACGATTGGGCCGCGAAATTCGATGGCTGGATCGCGGCGCAAATCGAATCGCGCAACCTCCAGAATCTCCTCGACTACCGCAATCGCGGGCCCCACGCCCGGCTCTCGGTCCCCACCACGGAGCACTTCGACCCGCTGTTCATCGCACTGGGCGCGGCGTTCCCCGAGGAGCGTCCGCAGACCATCTTCGAGGGATTTCAATACGGCAACTTGTCCATGCGCAGCTTCAGCTTCGCCAGCGCGCGATCCTGAATCGCGCTGAAGAATAGCAGCGCGCAAGTGGCGCCAATGAGGCACCACGTCATGTCCCACTGCGTGTCCCAGACGTCGCCCTGGCTGCCGAGGAACGCATCCGCGGCGGTGCCGGTGATTTTGGCCGCGGCAAACTCGAACAGCTCGTACATCGCGCTGATGGCCATGCACACGCTGAACACCAGGAAGGTCAGCATCTTGCCCTTCTGTAGCGGCGTCACGCGCAGCAGCACCTCGCGCGCCACCATCGCGGGCACGAACCCCTGGGCGAAGTGGCCGAGCCGGTCGTAGTAGTTGCGGTCCAGGTGGAGCCAGTCTTTGATCCAGTTGAACAGCGGCATGAGCGCATACGTATAATGGCCGCCGATCATGAGGATGGCCGCATGGATCGCGATGAGCGTGTAGACAAAGTTCGTGAAACGCAGCCTCGGGTACAGCCAGATCAGAACGGGAATTGCGATCAGCGCCGGCAGCACTTCCAGCAGCCAGGTGAAGAAATCGTGGCACCCGATGAGTGACCAGACGAACACCACGGCAACCGCGGCCAACAGGGCTCTAAGGTAGCTGTCCGTTTGCATATGTGCCGACCGCCACGCTGTCACTTCCCAAGATCCGCGATCAGCTCCGCCTTCCGCTTTTCCAACTCGGTGACCTGGGTCTTCAGCCGCCTCAGGTCACGGTTGATGTGCGCCAGTTCCGTCTTCGCCTGCTCCTGCTTCAGGTATTCGGCCCCACGCGTGTTCTTGACCAACGCCTCTACCTCTCGCCGGAGCAGCCGCAGCCAGGGGTTCCCGTAGATCGACATCTCCCGGTACTGGAGCCTGCCCGCGCGAATCGCCTGGATGATCTCGTCTTGCGTCAGTCCAAACTCTTTCCGTGCGGTCTTGTCGCTGAGCGTTGCGCCTTTGTCCTGCCATTCGGCCGAGTCGTCCATATTCTTATCCTCTCACAGTGGAATATTCCCGTGCTTCTTGCGCGGCATCGGGTCCACCTTGTTCTCCAACATGCGAAGCGCGCGGATCACCCGCAGCCGCGTCTCGAGCGGCTCGATCACGTCGTCCACGTACCCGCGCTCGGCGGCGACCGTGAGCTCGCGGCGGTAGACGATGTTCACCGCGCCCTCTGCATTCCACCCGCCGCGGGCGACAGTGCAGTTTCAAAGGGCAGGTTCCGCTTCGACAGATCACGCCAGGCCCGCAACCTTCGAATGCTGTAGACCTCTCGGCAAACGCTGCCGGCACACCCCACGACACAGTCTGCCGCCCTCCCAGCCAGTCATGGGGACGATTCTGGGCTCGTAGGTTGCCTCTACTAGAGTCACCCCTGTGGGCTTTCAGACGCAACTGTTTTCTGATGAGAGTTTCTGTGAGCACTGCCGTTTAGTGGGCAGTTGATGTAATCATATGCAATCAAATGGCTTCAATCCTCATCGCATTTTTCGGAGAGGAACCGGTGATATCTAACACGATGAAGTATGGGAATCGCGAAAGGCGCGCTGATACTAGGTCTATCGTTCACCGCGTTATCTTCCTTGCCACGAGTGTGGGCACAGCAATCTGATGCGGCGAAGATTTATGCTCAGTCTTCAAAGGGCGTGCTGCTAATTTTCGTAAAATCCGCCGATTCCAAGACTGTCGCCCAGGGGACAGGATTCTTGGTCGAGGGCGGGAAGATCATCACCAACAAGCACGTGGTCGGGGACGGAACCGCGCTAATCGACCTCGGCGGTGCGAGAATCCCAGCATCAGTAGAATCAACGGACGATTTAAACGATATTGCCATTCTGACTGTGGCCGCGGAAATTTCCGCCGAGCCGTTAGCCTTTGCGGACAAGATTCCTCCTCCGGGCAGCAGCGTCTTCGCTATTGGAAATCCTCGCGGACTAGAGAAAAGTATCAGCGCGGGTGTCCTCTCAGCGGTTCGGAACATCGGCAAGCGGGAACTCCTTCAGATCACGACCCCCATTTCCGCTGGTTCTTCTGGTGGTCCGGTCTTCGACTCTTCAGGCAAAGTCATCGGCGTCACGGTTGGCAGCATCGATGATGGGCAGAATCTGAACTTCGCTGTGCCGGCATCGGCGGTCATCAAACTATTGCGTGGTCAATTTGTGCAATCCGCTGATTTCTCCGCGCTTGTGGCCATTGCCCAATCGCTTTTTGAAAAGCGTTACTCCCAACAGTATTCCGATGAGTCAGACTCACCATTTCAGAAGAGTAAGCACGTGGTCAAATACGCATTTTCGACTGCCATTGAACGCTCGGGGAAGGATGATGTGGAGGTTCTGCTCCAACTTTCCGACCGGTTTTCGGACTCTTCTTTTGACGGCGAGCAGGACATTGCGGTGTCAGCGGCTGAACGCGCTGTTCGATTGACGCCGTCGCCGGCGGGCAATCTTGCCCTCGCTAAGGCCCTGAACTCAAAGGCAGCGTTCTTGGATGAGCCTGCTAATGCCGATCAACAGAAGGCCCTTCTTGAGCGTGCTGAAAAGGTGGCGCGTCAGGCTATATCCATGACGAAGCAACCCAGCGCCGAAATGTATTATTGGTTGGGCGACACTCTCGAAATGCGAGGTTCTCACCAGGACGCGGATACTGCGCTGCGGCGTGCTTTGGAATTGAACCGCGCAAGCTCCGACACTGAACGGCAGACGCGCATACTTCGGGACTTAGTCAGCGTCGCTGAGGGGCTGAAACGGCCCGACGATATCGACAAATGGTTCTCAACTCTATCTCAGACTGGTCAGGCAGGGATAGGGGACTGGGAAAAGCAGGCCAGACGTCTCGATGGGGATCGGCGGTTTGCAGAAGCAGGCGAGAGCTGGCAGAAGGCCGCCGAATTCTACGACTGGCCGTATCTGAAAGGGCCACCCTTCAATCAAGGCTGGACCAACTGGTGCTACGCAGCAGGCTCCTTTGAACTGGTACCCGGCAAGGAGGATGCGACTCTCTACACGGCGCGAAAATGCATTGCCCAAGGCGATGGCATGCCATTTTTCAGTGAACCGTTATCGGTCGCCCACACGATCGTATCCAGCGTGCTAAACAACCGGGGAGTCTACGAAGAGGCCCGACGGCACGCGAAGGAGGCCACGGCGCTCGATTCTGAAAACTCCTCCGCGTATGACGAGCAGGCCGTTGCTCTTTTGGGCCTTCATCGGAACCAGGAGGCAATAGTCGCGGCGAAGCAGGCGATTCGGTTGTCCGACGGAAAGTACGGTATCATGCACTTCCACTTGGGGCACGCCTATTTCAAGACTGAGAATTGGCAGTTTGCCCGCCAGAGTTATGAAAAGGCAGCGGAACTCATGCCCAGTTCTGATGATTCAGCTTACAACGTCGCCCTCTGCTTGCAGAAATTGGGTCTCGACATAGATTCTGCGCACTGGTATGAGGAGGTGCTTAGGCGCAGTCCCAACCGCACGGATAGACAAGACCTCCTGAAATTGATTTCGACCCTCCGACAGTAGCTACGAATGGCCGCCATGCGGAAAGCTGGGCTGGGGTTCCGCGATTGGGTCTGCCCCCCAGCGGCGGAAAACGTGGTTCTCCGTGCGGATTCGATTCCACACTGGCGGCGTAACGGAAGTTGTCAAGAGTTTTGAGACGCGGGTCGGCATGGTTTATTGAGTTTTCTTGTTTGAATCCGGCGGGCCGGATTCAGGCCTGGTTGGCGGGTTGATCCAGACCTCGGTGGGCAGCGCAGGCGGCTGCGGAGGTTTCCGGACAAAGCGTTCCGGGTGAGCGGCATAGGCCGCGTCAAGGGTCTGCTGGCGGAGGTG